>NZ_JBEAIU010000029.1:0-87981 GCF_040065135.1 Klebsiella sp. CN_Kp066
TCTGTCCGGGCTACGGGATGGCAGATGGCGGTGAACCTGTAGCCCGGGCAGGCGCTTAGCGCCGCCCCCGGGAGCAGAGTACAGGGGCCCGTAGCCCCGCTAAGCGCAGCGCGAGCGGGGGAAATCACAATACCTTAAACCCGTGCGTACCATCGCGCGCCAGCTGTTCAACCAGGCCGAACTCCCAGTCGAGGTAGGCCTGCATTGCCGCCGGGGAGTTATCGGTACCTTCATATGGGCGCTGATAGCGATCGCTGCGCGGCGTCGCCAGATGCGTCTCGCCATGCTCCAACGCCAGTCCGGCATCAATCCACGCCAGGGTGCCGCCGCTCAGCAGCTGCACCGGTTTACCGGTTAAAGCCGCTACCTCCGGCACTGCGTAGCGGGCCAGCAGGCTGCTGCCGCAGGTGACAACGTAACGTTCTCCTTGCGGTATCACCTCCAGCGCCTGGCGCAGCTGCGAACGAACCAGCCAGTAAGCGCCCGGGATATGCCGGGCGACATAGTTGGCGCTGGTGGTGAAGTCCAGCACCACGGTGCCGGGTACCCGCAGCTGTTCCGCTAACTGCTGTGGCGAAATCTCCTCCGCCTGCGGCCCCGGCGGTACTTTGGCCGCGGGGGTACCGCGCTCGCTAAAGTCTTCAGGGCGCGCATCATTTAACACCGCCACTTCCCACCCCATCTGCGCCAGCCAGGACGCCGTTATCGGCGCGCGTATCGCGTCATCGGCAATCAGCACAATCCGCGCTCCGCGCACGCTGGCGAAATGGTCGGTTTCCTGCACCAGCTGCCCGCCGGGCGCGCTAACGCTCAGCGGCAGATGGCCTGCGGCGTACTCCTCCGGGCTGCGAACGTCAAACAGGTAAGTCGTACGCGCGGGCTGCCGCAGCCAGCGCTGAAGGGTTGCGGTGTCTATAAAGGCGACGCCGGCGCGCTCCGCCAGCTGTCTCACCGCCGTCGCGCGTTCGACTGAGGCGCGAAAATCGGCATCGTAGCGGCGCTGCTGGCCGCGCTCAAGGTCAAGCCCGGCTAAGGTCCAGCCGATGGTGCCGTTGCGCAGCGCGTAGACCGGATTGGGCAAACCGGCGTTGCGCAGCGACTGCGTGCCGATAATACTGCGCGTGCGCCCCGCGCAGTTGACGATCACCGTCGCCTGCGGTGACGGAATCAGGCCCTCGATGCGCAGCGCCAGCTCCCCGCCGGGCACGCTGATGCTGCCGGGAATATTCATGGTGTGATACTCATCGAAACGGCGCGCGTCGACGACCACCACCTCCTGTTGACCCTCGAGCAGCGCCTTCACTTCCCCGGCGCTCAGCGAGGGGGTATGCCGCTCGCTCTCTACCAGCTCGCCGAACGCTTTACTCGGCGAATTCACGTCCTGAAACAGCTCCCCGCCGCTGCGTTGCCACCCCGAGAGGCCGCCTTCCAGCAGCGCGACATCCTGATAACCCCAGCTCTGCAGGCGCTCGACGGCCCGCTCCGCCAGACCTTCGCCGCCGTCATAGACGGTAATCGGCGTCGTCAGGCGCGGCACGCGTCGAAAAACATCCAGCTCCATTTTGCTGAGCGGCAGATTAGCGGCAAACAGCGGATGGCTGCGGGCAAAGTCGGCCTCTTCGCGAACATCGATCAGCGCCAGCTCCGCGCCGTCAAGCAGCGCCTGGCGCAGCTGAGCGGTCGGGCGATAAGAACAGATGGGCATATTAATTATCCTTTGAGAGATCCCAGATATTGGGCAAGTGGCGATTGGAGTAACCGGAGACAAAAGGTTTGACGAGGCCTTCCGGGGTATAGACCGCGCGCCTGACGCCGCCGATATTGCCGCCGTAAACGTGAATACTGATCGAGACGCTATCCGCGAGGGCGTTGCTCACCCGGTGAATATCGCCATCGCGGGAAGAGACTTTTTCTACTTCACCAGGGGAGAGGCGTTCGGCAACGCCGCTGACCACCGGCTGGCCGCGCTCGTCCAGGCGGTAGCGCTGATTCTCCTCCGCGCCGCGCAGCATGCCGATGGCGCCCCACACCCGATGATCGTGAATCGGCGTCGATTGCCCAGGCCCCCAGACGAAGCTGACGATGGAAAATCGCTGTCCGGAATCGGCATGCAGTAGATACTGCTGATAGTGGTGGGGGTGCGGCAGGGTGTACTCTTCCGGCAGCCAGTCATCTTTTTTTACCAGCGTGGCCAGGCGCTGAGCCACGGCGTCAAGCAGGGCTGGCTCATCGGCAAATTCGCGATGCAGGGCATCAAGGTCCTGAATAAACTGGCGTAATTTTTCCACTCGCGGTGCGGTCATGGTCGCTTCCTGTTGTCGGGACTGGTCTTTACGCTAGCAAAGGCGTTAATATAATTAAAATGCAATTTCCTCATATATTAATATGCAAAAATCACATTAAGGACGCTATGCGCATCGACGACATTGACGCACTGCTGGCCACCGTGCAGTTCTCCTCGCTTAATCAGGCCGCGGAATATCTCGGTATTACCCAATCGGCGATAACCCGCCGACTTCAGCGACTGGAGCAAACCCTCAACGTGACGCTGCTTGAGCGTCAGACCCGGCCGCTCACCCTGACCGCCGCCGGGCACCGGGTTTACGAGCAGTGCCTGAGCATCAAGCGGGAGACCAAAAAGCTGTACGGCCTGCTCGACCCCGAGGCCGAGCCGCACGGCATCCTGCGTCTCGGGGTTCCGCAGAGCGTGGCGGAAATTGCGCTGCAGCCGGCGCTGACCGCGCTGCGCCAGCAGTTTCCCGCCCTGAGACCGCAGGTGACCTGCGGCTGGAGCGGGCTGCTGCAAAAGCGCCTTGAAAGCGTCGAGCTGGACGGCGTGCTGGCGATGGGGCCGGAACAGCAACGCTTTGCTGAGGGCTGCGGCGGGCGCTTGCTGTGCCCGCTGGATATTGCGGTGATTGCGGCCAAAAGCTGGCGTCTTCACGCCGGGGCGCTGCGCGACTGCGCGGAAAAAGGCTGGGTGCTTAATCCCGACGGCTGCGGCCTGCGGGCCGGGCTGATTCGCGAGCTGCAGTCCCAGGGGCTGCGTCTGGCGCTGAATGTTGAGACCGCGGGTGCCCAGCTGCAAATCAGCCTCGTGGCGCAGGGGCTGGGGCTTGGCCTGGTCCCGCGCGCCGCGCTGGCCGCCAGCCCGTGGCGCGATGAGGTGACAATATTGACGCTGGCGGATTTCCAGCCCGAGGTGCATCTGTGGCTGGTTCACGCGCAGAATCTGGCTAATCTGAGCCAGCCGCTGACTTTTTTCGCCGGCAAAGTCGTTCAGCAGCTAAACGTATCTGGCTGAAACGTATATATAATTTTTATAAATGCTTATCTTGCATATTAAGATATGATAAAAATGCATTTTGTTCATTAAGAGCCCGTGTATAGGGTAATGAAAACGCGCCGCCGCGGCGGCCCACTCATTATCCTGCTACAAGGAGTTCTGCATGAGCATTCAATTTCTCGGCATGATCGGCCACCGCCTGTCGTCGGAAACCATCGCCCCGGTCGGCCCCATTTTTGACCGCGATTACATCGTGCGTTTCGCGCAAACCCACGAGGCCGCCGGGTTTGACCGCCTGCTGGTAGGCCACTGGTCCGATCAACCCGACGGATTTCTGGTGACCGCGCTGGCGGGCCTGTCGACGCAAAAGATCGGCTTCCTGTTGGCTCATCGTCCCGGTTTTGTCTCGCCGACCCTCGCTGCGCGTAAGTTCGCTACCCTTGAACATCTGCTGGGCGGACGGCTGGCTGTGCATATCATCAGCGGCGGCAATGACGCCGAGCAGCGCCGCGACGGCGATTATCTCGATCACGACCAGCGCTATGCGCGCACCGATGCCTTCCTTGAGACCCTTCGCACGGTGTGGACCGCCGAACAGCCGGTGGATATCGCCAATGACTTTTATCAGGCGGAACAGGCGTGGTCGGCGATACGCCCGCTGCAAAAACCGCATATCCCTCTCTACTTCGGCGGCTCGTCGGAAGCCGCTATCGCCGTGGCCGGCAAACACGCCAATGTTTTCGCTCTGTGGGGCGAGTCGCTGGCGCAAACCGAGGAAACCATCCAGCGCGTGCGGGCCGAGGCGGCGAAACATCAGCGAGAAATCGACTTCAGCGTCTCGTTCCGGCCGATTATCGCCGCGACCGAAGCTGAGGCCTGGGAAAAAGCCGAGCATATTCTGCACGTCGCCACCGAACGGGCGGCGCAGAGCGGGGACGGCTTCAAAGCCAAGCCCGACAGCGTCGGGGCGCAGCGTCTACGGGCCACCGCAGCGCAGGGCAAGGTGGTAGATAAACGTCTGTGGACCGGAATTGCGCAGCTGGTGGGCGGCGGCCACAACTCTACCGCGCTGGTAGGCACTCCGGAACAGGTTGCTGACGCGCTGCTCGATTATTACGACCTCGGCGTGCGCAACTTCCTGATCCGCGGATTCGATCCGCTCAACGATGCCCAGGAGTACGGTAAAGCGCTGCTGCCGATCGCCCGCGAAAAAGCGGCCCTGCGCGCCGCGGCGGAGCGCGCATCGTGAAACATCCGGCTACCGATGAGTGGGCGCGACGGCTCGCGGAGATTCGCCACCTGATGGCGGAGCAGGCGGCCAGCCTCGACGCCAGCGGCGACTTTCCCCGCGACAATATCGACCGTCTGCGCCAGCGCGGCTTTTTAAGCCTCGCCGTACCGCTGCAGTACGGCGGGGCAGGTGCCGATCTTCCCAGGCTCCAGCAGGCGATTGCCGCTATTGCCTGGGGCGAACCGGCGACGGCGCTGATCGTCTGCATGCAGTACCTGCATCATCTGCGGCTGGCGGAAAACGAGAACTGGTCCGAGCCGCTGCGCCAACGGGTTTTTCACGATGCCGTTGAGCGGGGAGGATTGATCAACAGTCTGCGCGTGGAGCCGGAACTGGGCTCCCCGGCGCGCGGCGGCCTGCCGCAAACCGTGGCGACCCGCCGCGCGGAAGGGTGGCAGATTAATGGCCATAAAATTTATACCACCGGTATTGAGGGGCTGAGCTGGCTGGCCATCTGGGGCCGTAGCGACGACGCTCCGCCGCTGGTCGGCACCTGGCTGGTGCCGCGCGAAAGTGACGGTATTAGCGTCGTCAAAAGCTGGGACCACGGCGGAATGCGGGCAACCGGCAGCCATGAAGTGCTGCTCAACAACGTGCAGGTGGCCGCCGATCACGCGGTGGATGTATGGGCTGCCGATGCGCCTCCCGCGCCGGATGCTGAACAGTTTCGCCTGTTTGCCAACCGCCACACGGCGCTACTGGCGGCAATTTACGACAGCATCGCGCGGGCGGCCCGCGACTGGCTGGTGTCCTGGCTGGGTACGCGTATCCCGGGGAGCCTTGGGCAACCGCTTTCCAGCCTGCCGCGGGTGCAGGAAAAAGTCGGCCAGATTGACGGCTGGCTACTGGTCAATCGCAGTCTGCTGGAAAAGGCCGCGCAGCTGGGCTTTTCCGCCATTGAGGCGAATCTCGCGAAAGTCACGATTACCGACAATGCCATTCAGGCGGTAAACCTGGCGCTGGAGCTCACCGGCAACCATGGCCTGAGTCGGCAAAATCCTCTGGAACGCCACTATCGTAACGTGCTGTGCGGACGGGTACACACCCCGCAGAGCGACAGCGCGTGGCTGGCGGCCGGCAAACACGCTTTTCAAAAATAAGGATAATTCTTATGCGCAGATTTAATGTTACCGCTTTAGGCGGCGCGATCATACTGCTGGTCCTCAGCGGCTATGCGGCGGCTGAGGAGCGAATCACCCTGCGAATTGCCGATCAAAAAGGCGGCATGCGTTCGCAGCTGGAGGCCGCCAACGCCCTGCAGAATCTCCCATATGAGATTAAATGGGCCGAGTTTCCGGCCGCCGCGCCGCTGGCGGAAGCGCTTAACGCCGGGGCGGTGGATGCGGGGATAATCGGCGATGCGCCGCTGCTGTTCGCGCTGGCTAACGGCGCGCCGGTTAAAGCCATCGCCGTCGATAAAAGCAACCCGGCCGGCACCGCGGTGCTGGTCTCGCCCGGCAGCGCGTTGAAAAGCGCCGCGGATTTAAAAGGCAAACGCATCGCTACCGGTAAAGGATCGATTGGCCACTTTGTGGCGCTGAAAGCGCTGGAGCAGGTGGGAATTTCGCCAAAGGATGTGCAGTGGGTGTTTCTCGGTCCGGTGGACGCCAAAGTGGCGCTGCTCAACGGTTCGGTTGATGCCTGGGCGACCTGGGAGCCGTACACCACGCAGCTGGTGAAGACCGCCGAGGGGCAGATCCTGGTCAGCGGCAAAGGGTTGCTGCCGGGCAACACCTTCCTGGCGGCAACCGATGATGCCCTGAAGGACCCGCAGAAGCGCGCGGCGCTGCAGGATTACCTCAATCGCCTGGCCGGCGCCGAGCGCTGGGCGTATGCCAATCTCGATAGCTACGGTAAAACCCTGGGGGAGATTATTCGCTTCCCGGCGGATATCGCCCGCGCGCAGTTTGCCAATCGCCAGTCGCAGTGGCAGCCTCTGAACGCGAAGACGGTCGCCCAGCAGCAGTCGACGGCGGATTTTTATCTCGCCAACGGGCTGATCCGCGCGAAGCTGGAGGTGACGCCGACGTTTGATAACGGCTTTAGCGTGCCTGCCGCGCAGGCCCATGCGGAGGCGACGCCATGATAACCTCTGCTTTTTCCCGCCGTCGTTTCTTACGCTTGACCGGCAGCCTTGCGCTGGCCGGCGCATCCCTGCCGCTTTGGGCTCACGATATGGCGGCCATGGCGAGCGGTGAGGAACACCCGGCCCTGCGCCTGGCGCAGCCGTACAAAATCAAGCTGGCGATTAACAAAAGCGCGGTGTGCCTGGCGCCAGTCGCCGTCGCCGAGCAGCAGAAGATCTTCAGTAAATACAATCTCGACGTGGAGTTCGTTAACTTCGGCAACTCGACGGACGTGCTGCTGGAGGCGATTGCCACCGGCAAGGCCGACGCTGGCGTCGGGATGGCGCTGCGCTGGCTGAAGGCGCTGGAGCAGGGCTTCGACGTGAAGCTCACCGCCGGAACCCACGGCGGCTGCCTGAACCTGCTGACGGCGAAAAACTCGCCGTTCGGCGGCCTGGAGAGCCTGAAGGGGCAAACCATCGGCGTCACCGATATGGCCGGGCCGGATAAAAACTTTTTCGCCATCTTGCTTAAGCGCCACGGTATCGATCCGATAAGCGATGTGCAGTGGAAAGTCTATCCGGCGGATTTGCTCAGCGTGGCGCTGGATAAACGCGAAATCGCCGCCATCAGCGGTAGCGAACCCTTTAGCTATCGTCTGCTGGACACCGGTAAATATCAGCTTATCGCCAGCAATATGACCGGCGATTATGCCAGGCTGAGCTGCTGCGTACTGGGGGTCAGCGGTAGCCTGGCGCGCGATCATAAACCGGCCGCTGCCGCGCTCACCCAGGCGATTCTTGAGGCGCACAGCTATGCCGCCGCGCACCCGGAGAGCGTGGCGCAATCCTTCCTCGCCCATGCGCTGAATACCAATGAGGCGGAGGTCAGCGGCATTCTCCACGGCCAGGGGCACGGTCATCACGCGGTGGGCGAAGCGTTTGTTAAAGAGCTGACCCAGTACGCGGTGGATCTTCAGCGGGTGCAGGTCATTAAACCGGGAACCGATCCCCATCAGTTTGCGGAGAGCATTTATGTCAACGTTTTCGCCTGAACGGGCGCTGGCGCGCCCGGCAAGCGGCAGGCCGCGGTGGACGGAAGGCTGGCTGGCCGCCGCGCTGTGGATGCTGGGCGGCTTGTATACGCTGGCCTGGCCCGATGCCGGGCGGCGCTGGCCGTTTAGCGAAGGGTGGGCGCTGGCGCAGTTCACCCTCGGCGGCGGGCTGCTGGTGCTGGCGCTGAGCTACCGCTACTGGCGGCAGCGGGGGACGCGTCTGCAGCATGCCGGAAAGTGGCTGGCGCTGCTGCCGCTGCTCTTTGCGCTGTGGGAAGGGCTGACGGCAAAGACGGCATTTTTGCCGGTGCCGTTTTTCGCGCCGCCGCAGGCGCTGATTGAGGTGCTGCACGATGACTGGCCGCGCCTGCTCGATAGCCTTCTGCATTCGCTGGGGCTGCTCGGGCTCGGGGTGCTGCTGGGCACCAGTTGCGGTTTTATCAGCGGGCTGGCGATCGGCTGGTCCCAGCGGATCGGCTACTGGGTGCATCCGGTGTTACGTCTGCTGGGGCCGGTGCCGTCCACCGCGCTGCTGCCGCTGTGCCTGTTTATCTTCCCTTCCAGCTTTGGCGCCAGCGTGTTTCTGATCGCGCTCAGCACCTGGTTCCCGGTGACCGTGCTGACCTGGTCCGGGGTTATCGGCATCGATAAGGCGTGGTATGACGTGGCGCGTACCCTGGGCGCCAGCCAGCGTTTCCTGATCCTGCGCGTGGCGATCCCCGCCGCCTTGCCGAACGTTTTTGTCGGCCTGTTTATGGGGCTGGGCGCGTCGTTTTCGGTGCTGATTGTCGCCGAAATGGTCGGCGTGAAATCCGGGATCGGCTTTTATCTGCAGTGGGCGCAGGGCTGGGCGGCCTATCCCAATATGTACGCGGCGCTGCTGGTGATGGCGCTGCTTTGCTCCGGCCTGATTAGCGGGCTGTTTATGGTGCGCGACCGGCTGCTGAGCTGGCAGCGGGGAGGGATGCAATGGTAACCGCGAACGCCACTTCTCAGGCGGCATCGACCGGCGCGGCGGTGTCGATAAGCCATCTGCATCATGCTTTTACCCTCGGCAAACGGACGGTGCCGGTGCTGGAGAATATCAGCCTGCAGTTGCGGCCCGGAGAAAGCGTCGCGCTGCTCGGCCCTTCAGGCTGCGGTAAATCCACTCTGCTGCGGCTGCTGGCGGGACTGGAGCCGCAGCAGGCCGGGCAAATTCAGATTGATGAGGCGGCGATGGGCGGGCCGGGGCCCGAGCGAATACTGGTGTTTCAGGACCCGACCCTTTATCCGTGGCTGACGGTGCGGCAAAACGTGCTGCTGGGGCCGCAGGCGCAGGGGAAAAAGGGGCTTGAGCCAAAGGCCGACGCGCTGATTGCGCGAATGGGTCTGCAGGCGTTTAGTGAGGCGTTGCCGCGCCAGCTTTCCGGCGGGATGGCGCAGCGTGCGGCGCTGGCGCGCGCGCTGCTGAATGAACCGCGTCTGCTGCTGCTCGACGAACCGTTGGGCAAACTGGATTCGCTTACCCGCATCAGCATGCAGCGGGAGCTGATCGCCCTGTGGCAGCAGCAGGGCTATACCAGCCTGCTGGTCACTCACGATATCGAAGAGGCGCTGCTACTGTGCGATCGGGTGTTAATCATGTCGCCGCGGCCGGGGCGGATTATCGCCGAGTTTGCGCTGCCGCTGGCGTATCCTCGCCATCGCGACAATCCGCTGCTGCTGCAGCATCGTCAGGATATTCTGCGTATTCTTGGCCAGGGAGAGGATTGGTAAGGCAACGTGCTAACCGGGGGCGTGCTCATTCTGACCGTTCGGCGGGTAGTCCCGGGAGCGGCGCGGTAGGGCCGCGCCTTGCCCGGGCTATGGTGTGGTAGCCCGGATAAGGCGCCGCGCGCCGCGATCCGGGACAGGGATGAGGCTTAAAAATCCATCTTCACCGTAAACTGCACTTCCCGCGGATCGCCGATCTGGTTACCGAGGTTATTGGTGCCGATGGAGGAGGTGTAATAGGTCTTATCGAACAGGTTCTTCACGTTAACCTGCAGGGTGACCGGATATTGTAGCTTCATCTTATAGGCGGCAAACACATCCGCCACCGCATAGCCCTGCAGATAATAATCCGCGCCGTTGGTCCCGGAACGTTTGCTCACCGCGCGACCGCCGCCGCCCACCGTCAGCGTATTGCTGTCGTAGACGTTATGAATGTCATAGCTCAGGAACAGCGAACCGGTGTGTTTCGGCACGTTCGGCAGCGGTTTGCCTTTGTAATCCGGATCGTCGGTGACCTTCGCATCGGTATAGCCGTAGCTGGCGATGACGCTCAGGTTATCGGTCAAGGATCCGGCCACGTCGACTTCGACGCCGCGAGAGCGCACCTTACCGGCGGTTTTCGCCACGGTTTCATCACCCACGGATTCCGTGTAGAGAACGTTGCGCTTATCAATATCAAACAGCGCAATATTGGCGGTGACGCCGTTGAACAGCTCAAACTTTGCGCCCAGCTCGTACGCCGTGGACTCTTCCGGCGGCAGGTTGCCGATATAGCTGGCGATAGAGGACTGCGGCATAAACGACTGCGCTACGTTACCGAACAACGAAACGGACGGCGTCAGCTTATAAACCAGGCCCGCTTTCGGCGTCCATTTTTGGTCGCTGCTGTCGGTATTGACGTTAAACGGGCGGCCCTTACCGGCGTACTGGGTGTAATACTGATAGCGCACTCCGGCAACGGCAATCCATTTATCGGTAAGATAGAGCGCGTCCTGAACGTAGCCCGCGTAGCTCTCCTGCTGAATGCGCTGGTCGCTGTCGGATGCCGAAGCGCTGGAGCATTTGCCAACAGTACCGTAGACCGGATTATAGATATTGAAACCCTTGACGTTCTTACAGCGGATCATATCGGTGCGCAGCAGATCGTAATTCTCATAGGCCAGACCAGTGAGGATCTCGTTGTAAAAGCCGCCAATAACCACGTTACCCTGTAAATCCGCTCGCGAAGAGTGCATTTTCTGGGTTGAACCGTGTGTGGCATCGACGCGGCGGGTCAGGTTGCCGGTCGCCGAGTCGTAGGCCATTACCCGGGCCTGATCGTCGTTGTAATGATCCTGGCTGTAGCTGTAGTCGAAGCGGGCGGTCCAGGCGTCGCTGAGACGGTATTCGGCATTCAGCTGCGCGAGATCGGAATAACCGTCGGTAATATTAAACGGTTCATCAAAACGGGTTTTACGATCGACGTTCACCGCATGACCGGTGTTCAGATCGAAGATGGTGCCGCGATCGAAGGGAGTACTGTAGTTACGGTGCGAATATGACACGTTCACCGTCCCCCGCTCGCCGAACCAGGTCAGAGAGGGGTTAATAAAGCTGCTCTTCTCTTTGCCGAAATTACGCCAGTAATCTTCATGCTGATATTCGCCAATCACCCGATACGCCAGCGGCGTCCCGTCAATGGGGCCGGTGACGTCAAATCGGCCGGTACCGCCGCCAAAGCTGGTGGAGGTGGCGGAAACAGAGCCGCCAAAAGTGCGCTCCGGGCGTTTGGTCACCACGTTGATTAATCCGCCGGGGTCGAGAATACCGTACAGCGTTGAGGCCGGGCCTTTAAGCACTTCGACGCGTTCGGTGGCGGCGGTAAAACTGCGCGGCAGTACGGTGCGCAAGCCGTTGGTCATGATTGAACCATCGCGGTTAGCGCCGAAGCCGCGGCGGGTAAAGGCATCCTGGGTTCCGCCGAGGGTATTGGTTTGCACCACGTTGGCGACGTTATACAGCGCTTCATCGAGGTTCGTCGCGTGCTGATCCTGCAGCACCTGTTCGCTGACAGTATTGACGACCTGAGGAATATCCAGCATCGGCATGGAGGTCAGGGTAGCGGTTGACGTATTGACCGGCTGATAACCGTTAGTGGCGCTTTGCCTGCTGCCGTCGGCCACGACCGTCATGGTCTCGTCGGCGGTTTTTTTTGTTGTATCGGCGCTATTAACCGCTGCCAATAATCCCGGTGAGGTGAAAAAAATTAGTGAAAAAAGCGCACGCCCTTTTAATGCCGAAGAAGGGACATTTAATGGAGTCATTGTTGTTTCTCGTGAACGAACCTCGCCTTTGCGGTGAGGTAAAGCCAATAAAATCATTGCCCTGGAAAATAAACCTGGCTGTTTTTTACGCCGTAACGCGCGCCAGATATGTAATTGAGAATCATTCAAACATGAAGAAATGTAGTAGTAAACGTTATGTAAGATAAAAAATCGGCGAAATGAATAATCAATCATTTAGCGGCGATCTGACGAGATGGTAAGCGTTTATTTTCTTGTTTTTATTGATAATAAATTTTTTACCTGGTCATTGACGCGGAGGTGATAAAGCGTGAAGTCAGACGCGGTAATGGGGTCTTGACTACTACATTCATCCACCGCATGATCAAAAGAGAATGAGATTTATTTATGTTTGAGTGCGGAACGCGCGGGCCCGACGCCACGCCGTTGCGGCGCGGGAGCGAGTTATGCCACAGCGGGTGTTGCCTGCAGAGCAGGGAATCGTCCTTGATTCCCTGTCGGCCGGATATGGCCAGACGTTAATTATCGACAATATTCATCTCACCATTCCTCACGGGAAAATGACCGTTCTGGCCGGTGCCAACGGTTCGGGTAAATCGACGCTGCTGTCGACTATCGCCCGGATGCTCAAGCCGCTGGGGGGCTGCGTACGTCTGGACGGCGAGGTGATTCACCAGATGCCGACCCGGGAAGTTTCCCGTCGGCTGGGCATTCTGCCGCAATCGCCGCTGACCCCGGAGGGGCTGACGGTTTTTGAACTGGTTTCGCGCGGGCGCTATCCGTGGCAGGGGCTGATGCGGCAATGGTCGCAAGCCGATGAACGGGCGGTGGAAGAGGCGCTACGGCTCACCGGCACCGCAGAATTCGCTCATTTACCGGTGGATAGCCTCTCCGGCGGCCAGCGCCAGCGCTGCTGGATCGCAATGGCCCTCGCTCAGCAAACGGCGACGATTCTGCTGGATGAACCCACTACCTGGCTCGATCTGCGCTATCAGGTCGATATCCTCGAACTGCTGCAAACTTTAACCCGCGAACACGGCCGCACCGTGGTGACCGTCCTGCACGACCTGAACTTTGCGGTGAACTACGCCGACCTGCTGGTATTTCTCAAAAAAGGGCAGATCGCCGGGGTGATTAATGAACAGGAAATCTGCACGCCGGAGCTGATCAAAAACGTCTTTGACGTGGACGTTCAGATGTCGCTCAACCCGCAGACCGGCAAGCCCTTTTTTATGCCGTTCCGCGCTCGTGAGGAGAAAGCTTTATGAGCGCCTCCGCGCTGCTGCTTCAGCGCCGACAATCCCGGCCCCGGCTGGCGCTGGTATTGCTGAGCCTGCTGCTGCTGGGCGGCTCGCTGGTGCATCTCGGGCTCGGCGCGCGCTGGATTGCCCCGCAAACGGTGTTGCAGGCGCTGTTCCATTACGATCCGCGCAATTTTGACCACCGAATTATCGTTGATTTACGTCTGGTACGTCTCGCGGCGGCGCTGCTTACCGGCGCGGCGCTCGGCGTGGCGGGCCTGCTGCTGCAAACCGTGATCCGCAACCCGCTGGGTGAGCCGCATATTCTCGGTCTTAACGCCGGCGCTTCGCTGGCGGTGGTGGCGACATCGGCGCTGGGGATCAGCCTCGGCGGCGTCGCGTTAGCCAGGCCGCTGACCGCCGCCTGCGGCGCGGCGCTGCTGTTTGGCGGCGTGATGCTGCTGTCGTCGTCCGGTCGCGGTGGCGTCACGCCGCTGCGCATTACCCTGTGCGGGGTGGCGCTGTCGGCCTTTGCCTCGGCGGTGACGGCGGCGATTCTGATCCTCGATGAACAAACGCTACTGGCGATGCGTACCTGGCTGGCGGGCGATCTTGCCGGGCTGAACTGGCAAACGCTGCGCGCTGCGCTACTTCCGGCGCTGGCGGGGCTGACGATCGCGCTGATCATTGCCCCGCGTCTGAACCTGCTGGCGCTGGGCGATAAGGTCGCGCTGGGGCTGGGGGTGAAAATCGTTCAGACCCGCCTGCTGGGGCTGGCCGCCATTGCGCTATTGTGCGGCTCCACGGTGGCGGTGGCCGGGCCGATCGGCTTTGTCGGGCTGGTGGTCCCCCACGCGGTGCGCCGGCTGATTAGCGAAGATATTCGCCTGGCGCTGCCGCTGGCCGCTCCGGTTGGCGCCCTGGTGCTGCTGCTGGCGGATATCGCCGCCCGCACGCTGGCGGCCCCCCAGGAGCTGGCGACCGGCGCAATGACCGCGCTGGTGGGGGCGCCGGTGTTTATTGTTATCGCCGCGAGGTTTTGTAAATGAAAAATGCCGTCCGTCGCGCCGGCTTTCGGCCGCTGACCTGCGGCCGCTGGCACATTCTGCTGAGGCCCGCGGCATTAAGCATCGCCGCTGTTGCGCTGCTCGTCATCCTGCTGCTGGCGCTGTTTGGCCTGACCCGCGGCAGTTTCCCGATGCCCTCCGGTACCCTGTTCCATGCGCTGCTGGGTGGGGGAATCGTGGGCGAACAGCAGCGATTTATTCTGTTTGATATCCGCCTGCCGAGGCTGTTTATGGCGCTGCTGTGCGGGGCGATGCTCGGTCTGGCCGGCGCGGCGATGCAGAGCATTACCCGCAACGGTCTGGCGGATCCCGGGCTTATCGGGGTGAAGGAGGGGGCCAGCATTGTCGTCCTGGCGCTGGTGCTGTTCTTCCCGGCGGTGGGCCTGGTCTGGCGGCCGCTGGCGGGAATGCTCGGCGGCGTGCTGGTGGCGCTGCTGGTTCTGGCGCTGGCCCGCGATTGTTCGCGCCCGCGCTTTATTCTCATTGGCATCGGCGTGTCGTGGACGCTGGCGGCGGCGGTCGGTATTTTTATGACTACCGCCGACGTGCGCGATGTACAAACGGCGATGATCTGGCTGGCGGGGAGTTTGCACGCGGCGACCTGGCCGCTGTTGGTCGTTGCCTTCTGCTGGGCGCTGCCCGGGGCGATGATCCTTTTTTTGACCGCCAGAGCCGCCGATGTGGCGCTGCTCGGCGACCGCACGGCCATCGGCCTCGGCATACGTCTGCAGCAGCTCACCCTGTTGCGCTTTTTCGCGCCGGTGCTGCTCACCTCCGCCAGCGTCTCCTGCGTCGGTAGCCTTGGCTTTGTTGGCCTGATGGCGCCGCATATGGCGCGTTTTCTGCTGCGCGGCGGCCAGGTGGCGCTGCTCTGCGGCAGCGCGTTAATTGGCGCGCTGCTGGTGTTAGTCACCGATACCATTGGCCGACTGGCGTTCGCGCCGCTGCAGATCCCCGCTGGGATCGTCATCGCTCTGGTCGGTTGCCCGTTTTTTATCGTTCTGCTCTGGCGTCGTCGTGACGCCCTGTAAATCAAAAAGGATCGCTATGCGTTGGTTCGTTTCTCTGCTGGTGCTGCTGGCGGGCGTCGCCTCGGCCGCCGATACGCAAACCTTTACCGACGACTTAGGTCGCACGGTCACCGTTCCACGACATCCGCAGCGCATTGTGTCGATGCACGATCTGGATATCACCATCCCGCTGATTGAGCTTGGCGTCCCGCCGGTGGCCAGCCATGGCCGGACGCGTCCGGACGGCAGCCACTTTTTACGCGCCAG
This sequence comes from Klebsiella sp. CN_Kp066, assembly GCF_040065135.1. Lineage (NCBI taxonomy): Bacteria > Pseudomonadati > Pseudomonadota > Gammaproteobacteria > Enterobacterales > Enterobacteriaceae > Klebsiella > Klebsiella sp. CN_Kp066. The sequence continues at coordinate 15,320 of NZ_JBEAIU010000029.1, forward strand.
CGCTCAGCTGACCGGCGTTGATTTTGATAACAGCGCGATTCGGTTTATCGGCACGGCGGATATCGATCTCGAGGCGGTAGCCGCCGCGAAACCGGACCTGATTATTACCGAGCCCAGCCGCCACGTTTCGGTGGAGCAGCTGGAGAAGATTGCGCCGACGGTCAGCATCGACCACCTGCAGGGCAGCGCGCCGCGCATCTATAGCAAGCTGGCGCAGCTCACCGGCACCCAGCCGCGGTTATTGATTCTCGAACGCCGCTATCAGGCGCAGATTGCCCAGCTGAAGTCGATTGTGGACACGCAAAAAATCGTGGTTTCGGTGATTCAGGCCAACAACGGCAAGGTTACCGTGCATCACTCTTATCATACGCTGGGCCGCGTGCTGCGCGATGCCGGATTTCGCTTTCCGCCGCTGATCGACAACATCCCCGATGGCCAGCGTATTGACGTCAGCGCCGAGCAGCTACCGGCGCTGGACGCCGATTTCGTATTTGCCACCTGGCGTTCCGATACCGGCGGCAGGCCGCAGGATGAGCTGCAGGCGATGGAGAGCGTGATGCCCGGCTGGTGCGACTTTATGCGCGCCTGCCGCACCGGGCGCTATATTCTGCTGCCGCGCGAGGAGGTTATCTCTAACTCCTACGCCGCGCTGTCGCTGATGGTCGCCCAGGTGCAGTCGCACATTGCCGGTCGTCCTTTGCCCGAGGGATTGCAATGAAAACGGTGGTTAAAAGAGAGAAGGGACGGGTGGACCTGTTCGGTGAACGTTTTCGCGCTCGCGCGCATCAACTGTCGCCACGTTTGCTGGCGGTGGTGAGCTATATCAACGAAAACCGGGAAGCGGTGCTGGAGCGCACGGCTATGGAAATCGCCGCCGCGACGAATACCTCGGACGCCACGGTGGTGCGCGCCATCCAGGCGCTCGGCTTCGCTGGCCTGCGGGAGCTGAAGCAGACCATGGAGCGCTGGTTCGGCCCGTCGGCGACCTCGTCGGAAAAAATGATCTCCACGGTGAGCGCCTTGTCCAGCGACGTCAATTCGAGCATCGATTTCGTGCTGGACGGGCATCAGCGGGCCTGCGAAGTGCTGTCGCGCCCCGCCAACCGTGCGGCGGTGGCGCAGGCGGTGGCGCTGCTCACCGACGCCCGCCAGGTGGGGATTTTCGGGATCGGCGCCTCGGGCATTCTGGCGGAATATACCGCCCGGCTGCTGAGCCGCATCGGTCTGCCTTCGTACGTGATGAACCGCACCGGGTTTAGCCTCGCCGAGCAGCTGATCGGCCTGCAGCGCGGCGACGTGCTGATTATGATGGGGCAAAAGTCGCCGCACCGGGAGGGGATGACGACCCTGCGCGAGGCCCGGCGACTGGGAATACCGACGATTTTGCTGACCCAGGCGGTGGATTCCCGCTTTAGCCAGGAGGCGCAGGTGGTGATTGAGGTGCCGCGCGGCGGCGATAACGGTCGGGTGCCGCTGCACGGTACGGTGCTGGTATGCCTGGAGATGATTGTGCTGTCGGTCGCCTCCACCGCGCCGCAAAAAACGGTGAAATCGATGAAGCGGATCAATGAATTGCATCGGGCTATTGGTAAATCCGGCGGTAAACGAAGCTAAACGACAGATAATTTACCGTCGGGAAGGTTTCCGGTTGCATGCCATGCTGACTGTGTGTATTTTTATGCAAAATTAATGCATAAAACGGAGTTGTCATGGTTAAGAACTGGATGAAAGCATGTTGCCTGATGGCAGCAATGATAGGCACCGCTCAGGCGGCTCAGCAAACGTATGTGGTGGGCTCCGGCGGCACCTATCGCCCGTTTGAATTTGAGAACAGCCAAAAACAGCTGGAAGGTTTTGATATCGATATCATTAAAGCGATCGCCAAAGCGGAAGGCTTTGATATCAAACTGGTCAATACGCCGTGGGAAGGGATCTTCGCCACTCTCAGTACCGGCGATCGCGACATTATTATTTCCGGGATCACCATCACCGATAAGCGTAAGCAAATGGTGGATTTCTCCGCCCCTTATTTCCCGGCCGAGCAGTCCATCGTCGTGCCGGCGGATTCGAAAGTCACCTCCCTTGAGGCGCTGAAAAATGAGAAAGTCGGCGTGGTGAACTCCAGCACCGGCGATATTGTGGTTTCCGAGGTGCTGGGTAAGAACAGCACGTCAATCAAGCGTTTTGATAATACCCCGCTGATGCTGCAGGAGCTGTTTGAAGACGGCGTAAGCGCCGCGGTCGGCGACGTCGGCGTGGTGAAATATTACATTAAGCAGCACCCCGAGAAGCAGTTCAAGCTGGTGCCGGATGCCAAATTTGAGCGCCAGTATTTCGGCATCGCGGTGGCCAAAGGCAACAGCGAGCTGCAGGCGAAAATAAACGCCGGTTTACAGAAGATCGTCGCTGACGGCACTTACGCCAAAATCTATAAAACCTGGTTCGACGAGAACGTTCCGACACTGCCAGCGCAATAATTCGATTTTTATTTTCATCACGGCTATCGGCACTGGCGATAGCCGTATTTTTTAGGGAAGGGCTATGACGGGATTCCGTTGGGAGATCATTGAGGAGTACGGTCCGCTGTTTATGGACGGTGCCCTGATGACCATTAAATGTACCATTATCTGCGTGATCCTCGGCACCCTGTGGGGGCTGACCCTCGGGCTGGGGCGCATGGCGAAAGCCGAACATGGGGTATGGAAGTACGTTCTGCGTTACCTGGTGCAGTTTCCGGTGCGCTTTTACGTCAGCGCGTTTCGCGGCACGCCGCTGTTCGTGCAAATTATGGTGGTGCACTTTGCGCTGGTGCCGCTGTTTATCAATCCCCGCGACGGTTTGCTGGTGACCAGCGGCATGATGAGCGCCGATTTTGCCCGCGAGCTGCGCTCAAACTATGGCGCGTTTCTCTCCTGTATCGTGGCGATTACGCTGAACGCCGGGGCTTACGTGTCGGAGATCTTCCGCGCCGGGATCCAGTCGATCGATAAGGGGCAAATGGAAGCTTCCCGCGCGCTGGGAATGCCGTGGTGGGAAACCATGCGTCAGGTGATTCTGCCGCAGGCGTTTCGCCGCATACTGCCGCCGCTGGGCAACAACGCCATCGCCATCGTCAAGGACTCCTCGCTGGCGTCGGCTATTGGTCTGGCGGACCTGGCCTACGCCGCGCGCACCGTTTCCGGCGCTTACGCCACCTACTGGGAACCCTACCTGACCATCTCTCTGATGTACTGGGTTATTACTTTCCTGCTGGCGCAGCTGGTTAACCGTCTGGAAAAGAGGTTTGGCAAAAGTGATTCACATTAACAATCTGCACAAGCGCTTCGGCGACAGCCACGTTCTGCGCGGCATCAGCTGCGATATTAAGCCACAGGAAGTGGTCTGTATCATTGGGCCGTCCGGTTCCGGGAAAAGCACCTTCCTGCGCTGCATGAACGCGCTGGAAACCGTTAGCGAAGGCGAAGTCGAGGTGAACGGCTATGCCGCTCACGATCGCGCGACCGACCTGAATAAGATGCGGGAAAGCGTTGGTATGGTTTTTCAGCGCTTCAATCTGTTCCCGCACAAAACGGTGCTGGAAAACCTGATTATGGCCCCGATGAGCCTGCGCGGCATGGCGCGTGCGGAGGCAACGCATCTGGCGGAAGAGCTGTTGGCGAAAGTCGGACTGAGCGATAAGCGCGACGCCTGGCCCTCCAGCCTTTCCGGCGGCCAGCAGCAGCGCGTGGCCATCGCGCGCGCGCTGGCGATGAAGCCATCGATTATGCTGTTTGATGAGCCCACTTCGGCGCTCGATCCTGAGCTGGTGGGCGACGTGCTGGAGGTGATGAAAAATCTCGCCAGCGAAGGGATGACCATGGTGATCGTAACCCACGAGATGGGCTTTGCCCGTGAAGTAGCCGACCGGGTTATCTTTATCGACCAGGGCATCATTCAGGAAGAGGGTAAACCGGCGCAGATCTTTGGCGCGCCGACTAACCCGCGCACCGCCGCGTTTTTAAGTAAAGTGCTGTAACGACTCCCGGCCCCGGCGCGCGACGGCGCTGCCGGGGAGAAGACCTTGCGCGGGCGATGAGGGCGCTTTCGTTCTGTCAAACCGTGACTGCCCTTAAGCGTTACTGCGCCGCCTCGCGAATATCATCCCTCTCTTCTTCGCGCTCATGTTCGTCCGCCAGTAGCGCTTTTTCGTTTTTGCCCAGGCACTGAATCAGCAGGAACAGCGCGCCGCTGACAAACAGCGTGATAAGCAGGCCGTCATAGCCCGAGACGCTAATCAACAAGCCGCTGACCACCGGGCCGGCCACGCTGCCCGCAGACCAAAAGAAGCCCAGCAGGGCGTTGATCATAATCAGCTTCTGCCCGGAGAAGGTTTTCCCGGCGCGGACCAGCGATAGGGTATAGAGTGCCCCCGCCGCGGCGCCGAGAATCAGGCAGCCGACAATCAGCTGGATGTACGATGCCAGCAGGAACGGCAGGGCCAGCAGGGCGAGGCAGAAGACCATTGCGCAGGTCAGATGTACGCGGCGGATGCCGAAGCGGTCGGCAATCCAGCCCAGCGGCGCCTGAAATACGGCATCGCCGGTAAGTACTACCGTAACCAGCAATACCGCCGTCACTTCATTCAGCCCTTTATCCATACCGTAAAGCGGCAGCAGCGCCAGTATGCTAGCATCAAAAAAGGCAAAGCAGAAAACGCCGGAAGCCAGCACCGGTAAAAAAGCGCCGAGGCTGCGCCAACTGGCCCGTTCCGCCAGCCGTTCGCGGCTGCCTGTTGGCAGGTGGCGCAGCATCAGCAGGCAGGCGAGGGTCACCACGCCGACCAGCAGCAGCGTCCAGGATTGCCAGGCCTCTCCGGCGGAGATCAGCAGCGGCCCCGCCAGCTGACAGCCGGTAAAGGCGGAGGCATAAATGCCGGTCAGGGTGGCCCGATTTTTCCCCGCCGCGCCGCCGGTGATCCAGCTTTCGCCAATGACGATAATTACCCCTGACGCCAGGCCGGTCACCAGACGCGGCAGCAGGAGATGAAGCATATCAAACGACAGGCAGGAGGCGATCGTAGCTGCCGCCAGCGCCACCAGGCTGACGGAGAGCAGAAGCCCCATCTCGAAACGCCGGCACAGCGCGGGTGAGAGGAAGGAGGAGATCATCATCCCCGCTGGCGGAAGCGCGGCCAGCAGGCCGACGTAAACGGTATCAATCTGCTGCTGCGCCAGCTCCAGACTGATTAAGGGCACCGTGTATCCGGTGATAAATCCCACTAATGAAGCCGCCATGATCATCGCCAGCGTGGGGGCAAGACGATTCTGCTCTGGGTTGAACATTTTATTTTCGGTTAAGGAGGTCTGTAGAGTGAATTATTCGGCAAAACGCCAGTATAGCTGCATAATAATTAATCGCACGCCTTATGTCACCGTTGATATGACTACAAAAAAACGCAGTGCAGGCCGGATGCCGCGCAGGGGCGCGTTGGCGCTGGGTTTGGCGGAAGTTGTCAGCGAGCGGGCGAAAGGATATAACCAATAGGCTAGCGGGTTACCCGTAGCCCTAAAAAATCGCATAAAACACTCGTTCAGCGCTGAAGCTGTGCAGGAAAGGAGTATGTCATGGCTGTGTCCCCTTCACTGATCGCCGAGGCCATTCGCTGGCGACGTGATTTTCATGCTTGCCCTGAGCTGGGGTATCAGGAACAGGAAACGTCGCGCCGGGTGGCTGAACTGCTCGCTTCATTTGGCCTTCAGGTGCATCGCGGGCTGGCGGGTACGGGCGTGGTCGCGACGCTGGAGAACGGCCCGGGTCCGGTAATTGGCCTGCGGGCCGATATGGATGCGCTGCCGATAACCGAGCTGAGCGGCGTCGGCTATAAATCGCGAAACCCGGGCGTGATGCACGCCTGCGGCCACGACGGCCATAGCGCGATGCTGCTGGCGACGGCGGCCCATCTGGCGCAGACCCGATGCTTTCGCGGCACTGTGCACTTTGTTTTTCAGCCTGCTGAAGAGAACCTGGGCGGCGCGCGTAAAATGGTGGAAGAGGGGCTGTTTGCGCGCTTCCCGATGGATGCCATTTACGCGCTGCACAACTGGCCGGGTATGCCGCTGGGCCAGGTGGCGATCGGCAGCGGAGCGATGATGGCCTCTCTCGATGCGTTTGAAATCACCCTGACCGGCAAGAGCTGCCATGCGGCGATGCCGGAGCGCGGGGCGGACCCGATTGTCGCCGCGGCGCAGCTGATTATGGCGCTGCAAACCATTCCGTCGCGCCGCCTGTCGCCGCAGGAATCCACGGTGGTAAGCATTACCCAGATTTCCGGCGGGGAGGCGATTAACGTGCTGCCGGATAAAGTCGTGCTGCGCGGCACCTTTCGCTGCCTGAACAACCAGGTGCGCGAGCGGGTCAGGGGGCTGATCGAGAGCTATGTCGCCGCCCAGCCGCAGGTATCAGACGTGGAAGGCAAAATCGCCTGGTATCCCGGCTATCCGGTGACCACCAACCATCCTGCCGAAGCGCAGAAGGTTCGTGAGGTGGCGAGTGCGCTTCTGGGCGAGTCGGCGGTGATCTGGAACGGTAATCCGTCCATGGCGTCGGAAGATTTTGCCTGCATGCTGGAGGCCTGCCCGGGCGCTTATTTCTGGATCGGCACCGATGGCGAGACGGCGTCAAAGCCGCTGCATAATGCCGGCTATGATTTTAACGATGAACTGATTCCGCACGGCGTGGCGCTGTGGACGACGCTGGTGGAGACGCTGCTGGCGTAAGAGACCGATCCCGGAGGCGATGCTGCGCATCTGTCCGGGCTACCGGCCCGCAGACGGCACTGAACCCGTAGCCCGGGCAAGGCGCGTTGCGCGCCGCCCCCGGGAGCCGCGCGCAGAGTAGCTGGATTTCCCGGAGGCGATGCTGCGCATCTGTGCGGGCTACCGGCCCGCAGACGGCACTGAACCCGTAGCCCGGGCAAGGCGCGTTAAGCGCCGCCCCCGGGAGCCGCGCGCAGAGTGGCAGAATTTACCGGAGACGATACTGCGCATCTGTTCGGGCTACCGGCCCGCAGACGGCACTGAACCCGTAGCCCGGGCAAGGCGCGTTGCGCGCCGCCCCCGGGAGCAAAACTTGATATGGAGGGAGAAGCACGTCTCTCCCTCCGGTGTTTTACACGTTCACGGCCGCTTTCAGGCGGGCTTTCATCTCGCTGTAGCTGTTCCATGCATACTGCTCGGCCCAGCGCTGATCCGCAATAGCCTCTACCTTCACCGCACAATATTTGGTTTCCGGCGTTTTCGAGATCGGATCGAGATTATCCTGCGTCAGCTCGTTACAGGCACCCACCCACCACTGGTAGGTCATATACACCGCGCCCTGGTTAATGCGATCGCTAATGTCGGCGCGGGTAATCACCTTACCGCGTCGCGAGCTCACCCACACCAGCTGCTGATCGGCGATGCCGAGGCGCTGCGCGTCGGCGCGATTGATTTGCACCCGGCCCGGCTCATCGGCAAGCGACTGCAGGGCCGCGCAGTTACCGGTCATCGAACGGCACGAGTAGTGGCCCACTTCGCGCACGGTACAGAGCACCAGCGGGTAGGCTTCATCCGGGGTTTCGGCCGGCGCTCGCCACGGGGCGGCAAACAGCTGGCCTTTGCCGGTCGGCGTGTCGAAGAGATTATCTTTATACAGCCACGGCGTTCCGGGGTGATCCAGCGTCGGACACGGCCACTGTACGTGGTTCATATCGCCCATTTTTTCATAAGTGACGCCGTAGAACAGGGGGCAAAGCTCGCGCATTTCGTCCCAGATTTGCTGGTTATTGTCGTAATGCATCGGGTAGCCCATTTCGCTGGCCAGCAGGCAAATGATTTCCCAGTCGCGCTTAACGTTGCCGGTGGCAATAACCGCCTGCTCGAAGCGCTGGAAACCGCGATCGGCGCAGGTGAAGACGCCGCCGTGTTCGCCCCAGGAGGTGGCGGGCAGCAGCACATCGGCGATCTCTGCGGTTTTGGTCATAAAGATATCCTGCACCACCACGAAATCGAGCGCCTCAATCCCTTTGCGCACCAGGCCCAAATCGGCTTCCGTTTGCAGCGGATCTTCCCCCATGATGTAGTAGGCTTTGATTTCGCCGGCCAGCGCTTTGTGCGGCACTTCGGTGATTCGGGTGCCGACCTGGTCGTCCATGACCGCCGGGTTAACGCCCCATGCTTTAGCAAACTTATCGCGAACGCTGGCGTCGGTGACGTCCTGGTATCCGGGGAACATATTTGGCAATACGCCCATATCGCAGGCGCCCTGAACGTTGTTTTGCCCGCGCACCGGGCCTACGCCGACGTTGGCGCGTCCGAGGTTACCGGTTAACAGCGCGAGGCTGGCCAGCCCTCTGACGACGTCCACCGCCTGGCCGAACTGGGTGACGCCCATGCCCCACATGATGGTCGCGGAGGGGGCGGCGGCAAACATGCGCATCGCCTGGCGAATTTCAGCGGCCGGCACGCCGACTATCTCCTCAACGGCTTCAGGTGAATAGTCTTTTACCGTTTCGCGATAGGCGTCCAGCCCCTCGGTAAAACGGTCGACGTAATCGTGGTTATAGAGATCCTCTTCCAGCAGGACGTGGGCGAAGGCGTTGACCAGCGCCATATTGCTGCCGTTGTTGAGCTGCAGATGGCGATCGGCGATGCGCGCGGTTTCGATACGGCGCGGGTCGCAGACGATGATTTTCGCGCCGTTTTCCCGGGCTTTAATCACCCGGCGGGCGACGATAGGGTGAGAGTCGGCGCAGTTATAGCCGAAGACCAGCAGGCATTTTGAGTTTTCGATATCGCTGATCGAGTTGCTCATCGCGCCGTTACCCAGCGCCAGCTGAAGTCCGGCTACCGACGGGCCGTGGCAGACGCGGGCGCAGCAGTCGACGTTATTGGTGTGGAGCACGCCGCGGGCGAACTTCTGCATCACATAGTTGGTTTCATTGCCGGTACCGCGGGATGAACCGGTCGTCATAATGGCGCGCGGGCCATGCTTCTCCTTTATTTCACGCAGTTTTTTCGCCGTATAGCGGATAGCTTCATCCCAGCTTACCGGGGTGAATTTGCCGCCTTTTTGATAGCGAATCATCGGCTGCTGCAGACGCGGCGTCAGCAGCTGGGTATCGTTGAGAAAATCCCAGCCGTAATAGCCTTTAAGGCACAGCTGATTTTGGTTGGTGACGCCATCAGCGGCTTCGGCTCGGATAATTTTATTGTTTTCGACGACCAGCTTAAGTTTGCAACCGGCCCCGCAATAAGGGCAAACGCTCGTGATTTTTTTCATCAGTAACAGACCTGTTAACAGTGAATAAACAACAACGGACAGACCGGGCCCGGCCCGCCGGTGTCAGGGCGCCATAAGCCAGCGTACCGGCAAATGACGCAAGCGTTATGCACAGCGCGTGCCAAAAATTAATTCATTGAATATAAAGATAATATTTGTTCGGAAAAGAGATGGCGGCAGTGATGTCGACACTAATGACGATGACATGACGCCCGGGCGGGCGTCATGGCGGGAAAATCAGGCCAGCTTCTGCCGCAGCCGCGCGAGGGTGTCGGCGGGTAAACCGACTTCTTCGGCGGCGGCGCAAATCGCCTGCCAGCTTCCGGCGTCCAGCGGAATGCCCTCCGCCAGGCGCTGCTGGCGGTTAGCCTCTTCCCACTCGCCCGGGGCCAGAATCGGCGCGTCCGGCTCGTGCGGCGACTGTTTACACCAGTCGATAAACGCTTCGGTCTCGCGCTGCATATCCGGCGCATCGAACGCTTCCGGGCTGAGAATAATGGTGGTCATGCAGTTGAAGATAGCGTCCACGCTGCCCTGCAGCGTCTCCTGATGCGAAGTTTTACCGCCGGATACCGCGCCGCCGATAATTTCGCACAGCGTCGCCAGCGCGTAGCCTTTGTGTTCGGCAAAGGTCAGCAGCGCCCCCAGCGGCGATGTCTGCATCACCGCCGGGTCGGTCGTGGGGACGCCGCGAGCGTCGATCAGCGACCCTGCGGGGACCGGCACGCCTTTATGCCAGGCAACGCGGGTTTTACCAAAAGCGATGGCGCTGGTGGCGTAATCCAGCAGCAGCGGCGGATGGCCGGCGCGCGGAAAAACCACGCACAGCGGGTTCGTGCCGAAGCGGCTATCTTTGCCGCGGAACGGGGCGACCATCACGTTGCCAACCACGTTTACGAAATGGATAGAGATCATTCCGGCGGCGGCGCACTGTTCCGCCCAGTAGCCGATGCGGCCAATATGATGCGCATTGCGCAGCGCCACGGCGGCCATACCGTGCTGTTTCGCCTTCTCAATACCGATCTGCATGGCTTCATGGGCCACGACCTGGCCGAAGCCGCCATTGCCGTCCAGCGTGACAACCGCACCCGCGTCCTTCATCACGCTGGCGTGGCGGTTGAGCTGCAGATAGCCCTGCGCGTGGGATCGTACGTAGCTCGGGATCATGCCTACGCCGTGGGAGTCATGTCCGGCCAGGTTGGCGGCAACCAGATGGTCGGCGATAAGCGACGCTTCGGTGGGGGAGCTTCCCATATGGGCGAAAAGGGTTTTAACAAAATGATGCAGATCCGTGGCCTGGAAGCGATGTCCTGTTTGCACTGATTCTCTCCTGTGAGTGGGTTGCGGATTATTGTTTTAGTGTGTTTGCCGTTCCATGCTGCGCTGAGCAACGGCGAAGATCAAGGTTTGCGCGCGGCTGTCGTTACGCTGGGCGATCATCTCCAGAGAACAGGGGAGAAATAAAAAATAGGGGGGAGATATTTTTCTCTGCAGTCGGGGATATTTATCCCGCCGGCTTTGGCGCTCCGCAGAATTAATGATAACGATAATAATTATCATCAGCTCTGGACAGCCAGAGGCAAATGATTGCACTCTGTATTAAGGATGCCAACCGATGGGAAAATGAAGCGCATGCGTAAAGGTAAAATTATTGTTTTAATTTTGATGGTGTTTTGTATTCTTATTTTTGCAATTGTTGTCGCCTGGTTTTTACTGTCCAAAGACAATTATGCCGTACCGGAAAATGCGGCGACAGAAAATGCGGTGCTGCAGGTGGCGGGTTTAACCGGCAACGAACCTCGCGATCCGCAGGCGCTGAAATCGCTCTATGCAAAACGGGTGATCGTCCGTCAGGTTAATCTGGATAGCGGCCAGTTTGTTGCGCCGGGAGAGGATACCGCTGGGCAAAAAGGCTGCGGTGAACCGGCAGTAGCGCAGAACCCGACGCCTATTCGCCAGCGCTGCCCGCGGGCAGTGGTTTATCTTATTCGCAATAATGATAATGAAATTCAGCAGGTTATACTGCCCTTTTACGGTAAAGGGGCAAAATCGATGATGTATGGCCTGATCGCGCTGGCTACCGATGGTCGCACGGTAAAAGACCTGCTGTATTATCAGCAAAATGAGACGCCGCTGCTGGGCGCGCGCGTGACAGATCCCGAATGGCGTCGCCAATGGCCGGGCAAAAAAATACGCGATAATAACGGCCAGCCGGCGCTGAAGGTCGTACAAAATACTCCTGGCCAGCACGATGATTACACCGTGGATGGTATCAGCGGCGCGACGTTAACCTCCGTCGGCGTCGAGAAGAGTATTAATTATTGGGTGGGTGAGCAGGGCTACGGCAATTTTCTCCGGCAGCTACAGCATAACCCTGAGATATTACGCCGTTAATATCGAACAAGCCAAAATATGCCTCATAACCGGCGCGAAGATCGCGCCGGTTTTTTTATGCGCTCACGACAGCTATTTCGCGCAAGCCAGGCGTCGCTCACGCGCTAATAACGGATAGTTATTAATAATTATTTCTTTGCAACATTTTACATAAATTGTCACAGGTTGACATTTTCATGATCCAAGTCATGTACATTGCGAGTAAAAATGACAACGATAATCATTATCATTAACTCACAAGGGATTTGTCATGACCGGCCCTCGTTCCTTCCTGCTGCTGATGCTGTTGAGCCTGTTGTTTGGCAGCGCGTGCGCGATGGCGCAGACCCAGTATGCGCCTTATATCGAAGATATCGAGCAACGTCTTGATAAAACCGCAGAACTTTATCAGCAGCAAAAAAATACCGACGCGCGGCGCGAAGTGCAAATGGCCTACTTTGAAGTGTTTGAAAACCTTGAAGGGCCAATTCGGATCAATATCTCGGCGCGTAAGAGCTACGAGATGGAGAGCACTTTCGGTGAGATCCGTCGCATGATTGGTGAGGGCAAACCGATCGGCGAGGTGCAGGCACGTATCGACGGGCTGAAGCAGGCGCTGCGTGAAGTTGAGCCGGTGCTGGACGGCGGGCATCGGCTGGTGGCGGAAGAGCAGCATACCGCGCTTACGCGCGATGACATTGCGCAGCACTGGCAGGAGAGCTTCCGCACCCTTGACGACAGGCTGGCGCAGGCGGTAACGGAGTATCAGGCCGGCAACTACGCGCAGGCCAGCCAGCAGGTGCAGCAGGCGCAGTATCAGGGATTTAAAAACTCCGGAATGGAAACCTCGGTGCGGCAAAATCGCTCGGCGAAGGAAGCGGCCGCCATTAACCAACAGTTTAGCGCGCTGCTGACTCTGACCGCCCAGCCTGACCGCCTGAACGAGGTGTCGTATCAGGTCACCACGCTATTACAGGATCTGGAAGATATTCTGCCGGGTCTGCCAACCACCCGCGACGATCGGCCGATGGGCGCTCCCTCTGGCGCCGATAACACCGCGCTGGCTGATGAAACGACCGCCCGCGCGGACTGGGCAAGCGTCGCCCAGGGAATTAACCAGAGCATCAACGCCGCGCTAACGCGCTATCAAAATGGGGAGGGGCAGGAGGCGATCCTCGACGTACAGGACACCTATTTCGACCGCTTTGAAGCCACCGGGATGGAGAACAAAATCGGTTCTCGCGATGCGGCCTTTAAAACTTCTCTGGAGGCCCATTTTACCCGTATGGTCAGCCTGATGAAGGCCGGACAGCCGCAGGAGAGGCTGGCCGCGGAAGCCGCCGCCCTTGAGGCGGATCTGCAAAAAGCGGTCACCATGCTTGGCGAAGGCGAAGAGACCCAGTGGAGCCTGCTGCTCTATAGCCTGATGATCATCGTGCGCGAAGGGCTGGAAGCGCTGCTGATTGTGGCGGCTATCGTCGCGTATCTGGTTAAAAACAACCATCACGACAAACTGCCGCTGATCCGCCAGTCGGTGATGGTGGCGCTGGTCGCCAGCGTGGCGACGGCGTTTATCTTCCAGCTGCTGTTTACTCAATCCGGCGCCAGCCGCGAGCTGCTGGAGGGGATCACTATGCTGATTGCGGTAGTGATGCTGTTCCTTATGAGCTACTGGCTACTGTCCAAAGTTGAAGCCCGCCACTGGAAGGCCTGGCTTGAGGGCAAACTCTCCCATTCGCTGTCGCGCGGTTCGCTGGTGGGACTGTGGTTAACCAGCTTCCTTGCGGTCTACCGCGAGGGGGCCGAAACGGTGCTGTTCTATTACGCCCTGATTGGCGATGCCCAGGGGCTGCCGGGCCATCTTGCCATCGGCGCCGGGTTTGTTATCGGCTGTGTCGTTCTGCTGATCGCCTGGCTCGTCATGCGCTACTCGGTGGTCCGGCTACCGCTCAAACCCTTCTTCCTGTTCACCGGCGGTTTTATGTACCTGATGGCGTTTGTCTTCGCCGGAAAAGGGGTACTGGAACTGGTGGAGGGCAAACTATTTCAGCCAACGCTGATCGCCGGAATACCGGAAATCAGCTGGCTGGGAATTTACCCCTATGTGGAAACGCTATTGCCGCAGGGCATATTGCTGCTCGCGGCGCTGGCGGCGCTATGGATCATGCGCCGTCGTCAGGCACCCGCTGAAACCATAAAAACGCATTGCTAACCATTTTAAGACGAGAGGATGAGTCAGATGACCATGAAGAAGACCCTGATGATCAGCGCCACCCTGGCCAGTATCTTCACCGCGCCCGCGGCGCTGGCCTTTAAAGAGTATCCGGCCGGCGAGCCGGTCACCATGAATGAAATGGAGATCGCCGCGGTTTACCTGCAGCCTATTGATATGGAGCCGCGCGGCATGGGGCTGCCGGCAGCGAAGTCGGATATCCATCTGGAAGCGGATATTCACGCGGTAGAAGGCGGTAAAAATGGTTTTGGCGCAGGTGAATGGATCCCTTATCTGACGATCTCCTACACCCTGGTCAATAGCGATACCGGCGAAAAACAGGAAGGCACCTTTATGCCGATGGTGGCGAGCGACGGCCCGCACTACGGCGCGAACATCAAGATGATGGGCGTGGGTAACTATAAAGTCACCTACCACATTGACCCGCCGTCGAAAGCCGGGATGCACCGCCATACCGATAGTGAAACCGGCGTCGGCCGCTGGTGGAAGCCGTTTGATGTGAGCTATGAGTTTAAATATGTCGGTCTGAACTAAGCGTCTCCGGAGGCTCAGATTGTTGACAAAGCGCGCTCTGCTGCAAATCTCCGTTTCGCATCCGCGATCCTGTGGTAACGCATAACTTGCTGATATTACTTTTTTGTAAGCAGAGTGAGGCGTTAGCCGCCAGAAATGCGACGCCATCGTTAAAGCAGGGTTGTCATCAGTCTCAGCATCCTCAGATGCGAGTGTTTTCACGCAGGATGGCCGGGCGGTCATCCTGCGGCGTGTTATTCATCCGCCGTACTGAGTTAAAGTCATGAGCTATTTTTTCGTCACGACGCTACAGGCCTTTTTCTGCATTGCGCTGCTTTCCGCCGTACTCTGGGGGCGCGGCGCGCCTCCCGTCCTGCGTCCGCTGGTCTGGACGCTGCTTACCGCGCTGGGCTGCGGACTACTGGCCGGGCTGTATATTCGCCCGAGCCAGACGCTGGAGCTTCTGCTGGTCGGCGCTGAAATCCTCGTATCGCTGCTGTTTTTACTGAGCTTCAGCTGGTCTTCGCCGCGCGTTCGCTATCTGTGGCAATGGCTCCTCACTTTCGGCGCAGCCCGGCACTGGGCGCTGGACCCGAACCTGGGCGGATTGACCTCCACGCACGTTCTGAACACCGATCTGCTGCTGAATATCACCGCGCTGGCTGCGGCGTTCGCGCTGCTGTGCCTTGCCTGCGCGCTCTGCGCCATGCTGCTGCGCAGAATGCGCGGCTTCTACTGGCCGCTGGCCCTGCTGCTGTTGGTCCTGCTGTGGCTACCGCTCGGCGGTAACCTGCTGCTGCTGTTGATGAAGCTACAGGTGCTACCGCTGCTGAAACCGCTGCTGAGCTTTGTCGCCAGGGTGACCAACAACGCGGCGATGTATAACTGGGCCGCCGCCGCGATACTGCTGCTGCTGTGTCTGTGCTGGATCCCGGCGCTACGCGGCTATTATCGGGCGGTTAAAGCCGCGGAGGACCCCATCTCCCGCCGCCTTGCGCTGGCCGAACGCCGTAAAGCCAGCCGTTTGTGGTTGACCACCGTTTGCTGCGCGCTGGCGATTATCGGCGGCCAGCTATGGTGGAATCTGGTGGCTTCGCAGCCGCCGCGCTTGTCCGAGGCGCAGGCGGTTACGCTGGCCGCCGACGGCCAGGTGCATATTCCGGTCGAGCAGGTTCGAGATGGCAAACTGCATCGCTTCGTCTGGGTGGCGGACGACGGCAAAGCGATTCGCTTTTTTATCATTAACCGCTATCCCGATAAGCTGCGCTTTGGCGTGGTGTTTGACGCCTGCCTGCTGTGCGGCGATCAGGGCTACGTTATGGAAGGCAATCAGGTGATTTGTGTCGCCTGCGGTGTGCACATTTTTATCCCCTCGATTGGCAAGCCCGGCGGCTGTAACCCGGTGCCGATCGACGGCTGGCGCAACGATGACAAACAGCTGACGATACCCGGCGCGGCGCTGGCCGGCGGAGGTAACTATTTCTCTACCGTCCTGACGATTAACGTCACCGACCCGGTGGATGGCTCCACCCTGACCAACACCCGCGCCGACTACAAATACAGCTATGGCGGTAAAACCTGGTTCTTCTCCTCTGAAGCCAACTATGACCGTTTCCGCAATGCGCCAGAGCAGTTTGTGCCCGACGCGGTGAAGGAGGAGTAACCATGGTGTGGCGAATGATCTACCAGTCGTGGGGGCGCAACCTGCGGCGCAAAGCGCTGGCGGTATTGACCGTGTTTCTGGCGACCAGCCTGATCTCGGCGCTGCTGGCGGTCTCTATCGATATCGGCGACAAGATGTCCCGCGAGCTGAAATCCTACGGCGCCAATATTTTAATTGAGCCCGCCGGGCAGGCGGCGCTGCCCGCGCTGTTCAGCGAGCAAAGCAACCCGCTGGCCAGCGACGACTTTCTTGATGAATCCGAGCTGCCGAACATCAAAGATATTTTCTGGCGCAATAACATCGTTGGCTTTGCCCCGATGCTCGGCGGCGAGGTAAACGTTGCAGGACAGGATATTCGCGTGCTGGGCACTTTTTTTAGCCAGCCGGTCAGTATCCCGGATGAAGAGGGGTACGAGACCGGACAGCGGACGGTCAGCCCCTTCTGGCAGGTGACCGGCGCATGGCCGCAGGAGCCGGTCGGCGAGACGCCGCAAACGCTGGTCGGTCACGCGCTGGCGCGAAACTACGGCTGGCAGCCCGGCGATCGCCTGGCCCTCAACGTTGCGGATAGGGTGCTGAACGTCCAGGTGAGCGGTATTTTGTCCAGCGGCGGCGATGAGGATAACCAACTGGTGATGCCGCTTAGCGTCGTGCAGCAGCTGCTCGGTCTACCGGGAAAAGTGCAGGCGATCCGCGTCTCGGCGCTGACGGTACCGGAGAACGAGCTGTCGCGCCGTGCCCGTGAGGATCTCGAGGCGCTGAATGCCGAAGAGTACGATCTCTGGTACTGCACCGCCTACGTATCGTCCATCGCCCACCAGCTGGAAGAGGCCATTTCCGGCGCCGAGGTGCGTCCGGTCTGGCAGGTTGCTGCTTCGGAAGGTGTGGTTATCGACAAAATTCAGCTGCTGATGGGGGTGGTGACTCTGGCCGCGCTGGCTGCGGCGGCGATGGGCATCGCCTCGTTGATGACCAGCACGATTATGGAGCGCGCCAAAGAGATTGGTCTCATGAAAGCGCTGGGCGCCCGCCAGTGGCAAATTTTGCTGCTGTTTTACCTTGAAGCGGCGCTGGGCGGCCTGGTCGGCGGCGCATTGGGCTGTATCGCCGGTTGGGGGCTGGCAAAGGCTATTGGCCTGATGCTGTTTGCTACGCCGCTGAATTTTGCCTGGGTGGTGGTGCCCTGCGTGCTGGTGATAGCGGTGCTGATTGCTTTAATCGGTACCTGGTTCCCGGCCCGCCGGATCGCTCGTCTTTACCCTGTGGAGGTGCTATATGGCCGCTAAGCGCGACATGCTGTGGTTGCTAGTGTGGCGAGCGCTGCGGCTGAGAATGCAGCGGGTCAGCGTGGTGTTTGCCGCGCTGGCGGTAGGGGCGACCATCGTGACCGCACTCTCCGCCGTGTGGTTCGATATCAATAGCAAAATGAGCGAAGAGCTGCGCACCTTCGGCGCCAATTTTTATATTGGTCCGGGCCACGGCGCCAGCATGCCGCAGCCGGAGCTTCAGGCCATTCTTGATGGCGCGCCGGCGGGCCTGATTCACGGCGCCAGTCCGTGGCTGTACGGTACGGCGCGTACTGAGCTGGAGAAAGTGGTGATGGTCGGGGTGTGGTTTGAGTCGCTGCAAAAGCTGGTGCCTTACTGGCAGGTCAACGGCAGCTGGATCGGCGTCAGCTTTGACGATCGCAACGCGATGATTGGCGTCAAACTGGCGCAGCGCCTGGCACTGAATGTTGGCGATAGCGTGACGCTGGTAGACCATAGCCGGCGTAAAACGCTGCTGATTAAAGGCATCGTAGAGGCGGGGGACGCGACCGACAATATGCTGATCGTCAGCCTCGATGTGGCGCAGTCCTGGCTGCAAAAGCCCGGCGCGATCAGTCACGGGCTGCTTAGCGTCAGCAATGACCTGGGCCAGGTGGAGCGCTATGCCAGCCAGCTGCAGCATCAGTACCCGAACCTTGAGATTCGTCCGGTGCGCAAAGTGTCGGCTTCCGAGGGGCAGGTGCTGGATAAAATTAAGGGGCTGATGGGGCTGGTGTCGATGGTGATCCTCGCGCTGTCGTCCCTGTGCGTTAACACCACCCTGATGGCGATTGTCGGTGAGCGGGCGAAAGAGTTTGCGCTGCAAAAAGCGCTGGGCGCCAGCAACGGCGATATTACCCGCCAGATGCTGCTGGAGACCAGCATTATTACCCTCGCGGCGGTGGTCTGCGGCTGGGGGCTGGGCTATCTGCTGGCGCAGCTGCTGGGACTAACGGTGTTTAACGCCAGCATCTCGCTGCGTCTGCCGGTGCTGCCGCTGACCCTGGTTCTGTCTTTACTGGTCGCCCTGCTGGCGGCCATTGTTCCGGTGCGGCGCGCGGTGAGCGTCGAACCGGCGAAAGTGCTGAAAGGAGAGTAACGCCATGACCGTCACGTCTTTGCGTCAAATGGCGATTGAAACGCGTCATTTATATAAGCGGTTCGGGGAAGTTACGGCGCTGGAGGATATTAATTTGCGCATCGCACGCGGCGAGTTTGTTGCCATCATGGGCGCCTCCGGTTCCGGCAAAACGACCCTGATGAACATTCTTACCTGTCTGGATACCGCCAGTGAAGGACAGGTGATCCTGGATGGCACCGACGCCGCGGCGTTGGATGAAGAGGGGCGCCGTCGCTTTCGCGCGCAGAAAATTGGCCTCGTCTTCCAGCAGTTCCATCTTATCCCGTTTCTGACGGCGCTGGAAAACATCATGCTGGCGCAGCATTACCACAGCGTGGTGGATGAGAGCGCCGCCAGAGCGGTGCTGGCTCAGGTGGGACTTGAGCATCGCGTGACCCATTTACCGAGCCAGCTGTCGGGCGGGGAACAGCAGCGCGTCTGCATTGCCCGGGCGCTGGTTAACGAGCCGCCGGTTATTTTTGCCGATGAGCCGACCGGTAACCTTGACGAAGAGAACGAGCAGCGGGTGCTGGATCTGCTGACCGATTTACACCGCCAGGGGCGAACCATTGTGATGGTGACCCACAATCCGGCGCTGGGTCAATTCGCTGACCGCATCGTGCGTTTGCAGCACGGAAAGTATCTCGGCGAGGAGGTGAATCATCATGCGCATGCCTGAAGTGATGCTGTTTCTGACGCTGGCGCTGCTTAGCGGCTGCAAAGAAGAGAAGCTGGCTCGCGGCGAAACGGCGCCTGCGCTGGCGGCATTCGATTTACAGGAGTCGCCGGTCAGCCTCGATCGTTGGCGAGGGAAGGCGGTCTATCTTAATTTCTGGTCCGCAGGCTGCGGCGGCTGTCTGGCGGAGATGGATACCCTGCAGGCGCTCAGCCAGCGCTGGCCGGATAAGCTGGTGGTGGTGGGGGTGAATACCGATCCGGATACCGTGGATATCGCGCCGCTGCTGGCGAAGCATGGGATTAGCTATCCGGTGCTGCGCGATCGGCTGAAAATAACTCAGGAGCGCTATCAGGTTATCGGTACGCCAACATCAATATTAATTGATGGCGACGGTAGGGTGCTGGACTGGCATCAGGGGATGCGTAAGCCCGATGAACTACGAACGGTTTTGCGCCAGCTGGCGCAACGGTAAATTCCCCAGCTCGTGCTGCGCTTAGCTGGGCTACAGGTTCTCGGGCCGGTAGCCCGGACAGGTGCGTCAGCACCGCCTCCGGGACAGGTGTGAAGCCAAATGCACCGGCTTAGCGTTCACCCGGCCCGCGCTGCGCTTAGCCAGGCTACGGATTCACACCGTCAGCGGTCCCGTAGCCCGGATAAGGCGTCAGCCGCGACCCGGGAGTTTTCGCTTATACATACTGACTCCGTAGCGTCGGCTATTAGCCGCTGCCATTCATGATATGGAAGTCAGCGATTTACCGCGTCCTGCGCCAACAAGTTTTATTCGTTTATTTAAGAATGCCTTATTCGGCAGGTTTAAAAACAGAAAAACTTAATCTTTTCTTAATATTTCATCACCTCAACGTTTTAGGCTTTTGCCAAATCTCAATCACCATCATTTAAATTACGTCAGCGTCACAAAAGCCGTAAAAAAACATTCCCAGGCGTTGCAAGGTTCTTACGTCACGCTATATGTTAAATTTACATTTAATAAATGATGCTTAAAGGTTGATTTTATGTATATGAAAATTAGTGGCTTAGTGATTTCACTGACGGCCTTATTCTCCGGTCAGGCCTTTGCTGCGCTCCCTCAGGGCTATCCGGCGGATTATCAAAAGGTCGTGGATGCGGGGATTAAAGAAGGCAAGGTGGTGATTTACTCAACCACGGATACTAAGGCCGCAGGTCCGTTAATTAAAGGTTTTGAAGCGCAATATCCCGGCATTAAAGTTGAATATAACGATATGAACAGTACCGAATTGTACAACCGTTATATCAGCGAGCAGGCAGCGGGCGGCGGAAGCGGCGATGTGGTCTGGAGCTCTTCAATGGATACGGCGCTGAAGCTTGCCACCGATTATGCGGAACAGTATGCCTCCCCGGAACAAGATAAGCTGCCGAAATGGGCGGTCTGGCAGCAAAAAGCCTACGGCACCACCTATGAACCGGTGGTCTTTATCTATAATAAGCGCCTGATCCCGCAAGGGGATGTTCCTGATTCGCACACCGCGCTGGCGAAGCTGATCGCCGGTCAGGCTGATAAGTTCAAGGGCAAGGTCACTACCTACGATATTGAAAAATCGGGCCTGGGTTTTATGCTGGCGGTTCAGGACAGTAAAGCCGATGCTCACTACTTTGACGACCTGGCGGGAATGGCGAAAGGCGGGCTGACCGTGCAATCGTCCACCGGGACGATGATGGAGCGCGTCTCCTCCGGGGAAAACCTGATTGGCTACAACATCCTCGGTTCATACGCGGAGGCGCGGGCGAAAAACGACCCTTCGCTGGGTATCTCGTACCCGAAAGATTATGTGCTGGTGCTCTCGCGGGTCTCGTTTATTACCGCAGAAGCCGAGCATCTGAATGCGGCGAAGCTGTGGTTTGATTACGTGCTCTCGGAAAAGGGGCAAAGCATCCTGGCGAACCAGGCCGATATTCCCTCCCTGCGCAATGATATCGAAGGTAAAAATGATATCGACGGTATGACCAAAATGCTCGGCAGCGCGCTGAAGCCCATTCCGGTCGATGAAACGCTGCTGGCGTATCTTGAGCCGAAACAACGCCTGGAATTTATCAAACAGTGGCGCACCGCCGCGGCGAAATAACCCTCCGGCGCTGCGCATCTTTTCAGGATGCGCAGCCCACATGATACCCGCCAGGTTTAAAGGGATCGCTTATGAATATTTTACGCCGAAAGTGGCAGGGGTTGCCGCGCGGAATTGTTGTCCTGATAACGGCGCTGGCCATTTATGTCCCGCTGCTATTTATCGTGGTGCAGAGCTTTCTCTCGGCACCCTTTTTTGCCCGCTCGAAGGCATTTAGCCTTGAGGCCTTCGAATTTATCTTTACCGATCCGGATTTTTATCTGGCGCTAAAATCCGGCTTTATTCTCGCCTTCGGCCTGGTGGCGATCGCCATTCCTCTCGGCGGGATCCTCGCCTTTTTAATGGTGCGCACCGATTTACCCGGCAGACGGATTATTGAGCCGCTGATTCTGGTGCCGATTTTCGTATCGCCGATGGTGCTGGCCTTTGGTTACGTGGTGGCGGTGGGACCGGTAGGCTTCTTTTCGCAATGGGCGGAGCAGCTGATCGGTTTTGTGCCCTGGAATATCTATTCGATGTTCAGCATCGTGGCGATCGCCGGACTGACGCACGTTCCACACGCCTATCTCTATATCTCTTCCGCGCTGCGCAGCGTCGGTTCGGATGTGGAAGAAGCGGCGCGAACGGTTGGCGCATCGCCGCTGCAGGTCATGACCTCGGTGAGCCTGCCGATGGTACGACCGTCCATACTCTATGCCTGCGTACTGCTGTTTTTTCTCGGCCTGGAAGTCTTCGGCCTGATGCTGGTGCTGGGGGACCCGGAAGGCAATATGGTGCTGGCCACCTATCTTTATAAACTGACCAACAAGCTCGGCACGCCTTCCTATCATCTGATGGCAGCGGTGGCGGTGGTGCTGATCTGCATCACCATTCCGCTGGTGATGCTCCAGCGCCGCCTGATGCGTACTGCCAACCGCTTTGTCACCATGAAGGGGAAAGCATCGCAGGCCCGGGCGCTGCCGCTGGGGAAATGGCGCTGGGTCGCCGGTATCGTCGTGGTGGCCTGGTTAACGGTTACCATCGGCGTACCGCTGATCGGCGTTGCGCTGCGGGCCTTTATTTCGAACTGGGGGGTTGGCGTCCCGCTGTGGGATGAACTCTCGCTAGCGACGTTTCGCAACATCTGGCAGCAGCCGAATTTGCTGCGCGCCATCGTTAACTCTATGGCGATTGGGGTCATCGGCGGCGCGCTGGCGGTGGTCTGCTATCTGTTCGTAGGCATCGCGATGCACCGCAAACCGGATAACGTCACGCGCTTTCTCGACTACAGCGTGCTGGTGCCGCGTGCGGTGCCGGGGCTGCTGGCCGGGCTGGCATTTTTGTGGGTGTTTCTGTTTCTGCCGATGTGGCTGGATCAGTCGCTGAAAAACGGCTGGCTCTCGGCGCTGCCGGTGGCTGAGTGGCTGCGCGACCATCTGATTGTTCAGCTGCGCGCGCTGCGTAATACCATTTTTAGCGTCTGGCTGGCCTATACCGTGGTCTGGATGGCCTACGGCCTGCGGCTCATCTCCTCGACGCTGCTGCAGGTGGCGCCTGAGCTGGAGGAGGCGGCGCGCAGTACCGGCGCATCGCGCGGGCAGATCACCCGCCACGTCACGGTGCCGCTGTCGCGCTATGGCCTGATTGGCTCCTGGCTACTGATGTTTCTTATCTTCGAGCGCGAATATTCGACCGGGGTTTATCTGCTCTCTCCGGGAACGGAAACTATCGGTTCGATGCTGGTGTCGCTGTGGGCGGCGGGGGCTATCGATATCGTCGCCGCGCTCTCGTTTATTAATATCCTGCTGGTGGTCGTGGGTCTGGGCATCGCCCTGCGCTTTGGAGTGAAATTACATGATTGAATTATCGGTAGAAAACCTGCACCTGACCTACGGCGATAACCCGGTACTGAAGGGCGTATCTATGGAGCTGAGGCGGGGGGAAGTCGTCTCGCTGCTCGGCCCATCGGGGAGCGGAAAAACCACGCTGCTGCGGGCGGTCGCCGGGCTGGAGAAGCCCACCAGCGGCACGATCGCTATCGGTAAAACCCGCGTTTATGACGGCAACCCGCGTAGTGAAATTCCGGCGGAGGAGCGTAACCTGGGTCTGGTGTTCCAGTCCTACGCCTTGTGGCCGCACAAAACGGTATTTGAGAACGTGGCTTACCCCCTCAGGCTACGTAAGGTCGCCGCCGCGGAGATCAAACAGCGGGTGCAGAGCGTGCTCGATCAGCTGGGCCTGGGGCATCTTGGCAATCGCCACCCGCATCAGCTCTCCGGAGGACAGCAGCAGCGCGTGGCCATCGGCCGGGCGCTGGTATATAACCCGCCGGTCATTCTGCTGGATGAACCCCTGTCGAACCTCGACGCTAAGCTGCGGGAAGAGGCGCGGGTCTTTTTGCGCGAGCTGATCGTCAAGCTGGGTCTGTCGGCGCTGATGGTGACCCACGATCAGAATGAGGCGATGGCGATTTCCGATCGCATTTTGCTGCTCAATAACGGCGTCATCGAGCAGCAGGGAACTCCACAGGAGATGTACGGCAGCCCGAGAACGCTGTTTGCCGCCGAGTTTATGGGCAGCAATAATCGGCTGCACGGCACCGTCACCGATCTGGATAACGGTCGGGCGCGCATTGAGGGCGCCAGCTGGGCACTGTGGGGAATGGCCGGGGAAGGGGTCAGCGTGGGGGCGGAAGCAACGGCGGTCATTCGTGTTGAACGCCTGCGCATAGCCTCCTCGCCTGAAGAGAACATGCTGGAATTAGCGCTGCTGACCAGTATGTATCTCGGCGACCGCTGGGAGTATCTGTTTCGCACCGAAGGCGATGATTTCGCTATTCGCGCCTACGGTAGCGCACTGCGCGATGCCGAACGTTGCCATCTTACCTTGCCCGTCAACGATCTGTGGATCTTCCCGAAAGGCTGAAAAAAAGCCCCGGCGCTGAGGCCGGGGCAAACCATGTCAGAGCTTATTTATTATTAACTGAATACCATACCGCCATCGATCAGCAGCGACTGACCGGTCATGTAGTTGGAGTCCGGACCGGCCAGATAAGAGACGCAGGCCGCGACGTCTTCCGGTTCGGAAAGACGACCGAGGGTAATGCGTTTCGCAAATTCCTGGGTTCCGTAGCCCAGCGGTTTGCCCGCCGCTTCGGAAACCTGACGGTCAATTTCCGCCCACATGGGGGTTTTGACGATCCCCGGGCAGTAGCCGTTAACGGTAATTCCCAGATGCGCCAGATCGCGGGCGGCGGTTTGCGTCAGGCCGCGCACGGCAAACTTGCTTGAACTGTAGACCGCCAGTTCCGGGTTACCCACGTGGCCCGCCTGGGAGCAGGCGTTGATGATCTTGCCGCCGTGGCCCTCTTTTTTAAACGCATCTACCGCGGCCTGAATGCCCCAGATAACGCCCTTAACGTTGATATTGTAGACTTTATCGATGACGTCCTCGCGAATCTCTTCGATAGGCGTAGAGGGCGCGACCCCGGCGTTGTTAACGATCACGTCAAAACCGCCAAGGCCTTTACGCGCCTGCTCAACGGCGGCAAAAACCTGATCGCGTTTCGAGACATCGACCTTCACCGCCAGCGCCTGGCCGCCGTGCTGGTTAATTTCGTCAGCGACCGCCTGTGCGGTGGCATCGTTATAATCGGCGATGGCCACGGCAAAGCCATCTTGAACCAGGCGAAGGGCGATAGCTTTACCGATACCCTGGCCTGCGCCGGTCACGAGTGCGACTTTTTTCATTGCTGGATTCCTTCTGTAGTGACTCAAAGTAGTTGACTGAGATGAAGCTGGCCCATCAGCAGCGGGTTGTCGCTGTAATCGACGGGGATGGCGACCACGGCGGGGCCATCGACGTCCATCGCCGCCCGCAGCGTCGGCTCAAGGGCGGCGGCGCTCTCGACCGCGAACCCTCTGGCGCCGAAGGCTTCGGCATAGGCTTTAAAATCCACCGGGCCGAACTCAACGCCGGATAGCCGCTGATATTTTTTCTCTTCCTGAATTGCCACCATGTTGTAGCCGTTATCGACCCAGATGATATGCAGGACGTTAGCTTTTAGCCTTACGGCGGTCTCCAGCTCCATACTGGATTGCAGGAAACCGCCGTCGCCGGAAACCGAAACCACTTTGCGCTGCGGGTTCACCAGCCAGGCGCCAATCGCCCACGGCAGCGCCACCCCCATGGTCTGTTGACCGTTGGAAATCATGACCTGACGAGCGCGGAAGCTGTAGAGATAGCGGGCGATCCAGATATGAAAGCTCCCCATATCGACGGTCAGCGTTACGTCGCTGTTGACGATATCCTGCATGGCGCGAACGATGCGCAGCGGATGAAGCGCAAACTGGTTTAGCTGCGCGCCGCGGCGATCGAGCAGTTCCCGCTGGTGCTGGCGGTCAACAAGAATCTCCGCGGCCTGCGGCGACAGAACCAGCTGGTGGTCAATACGCCCGGAGAGTTTGTGCAGCGTGGCAGCGATATCGCCGACCAGCTCGATATCCGGGGTATAGTTGCGCTCTTCATAAGCGGGCAGTACGTCGATATGCACCAGCGCGGCGTTACCGTTATTCCACATCGCCGGTTCATACTCCACCGGGCTATAGCCAATGCAGATGACCAGGTCGGCGAGATGCAATAGCCGATCCCCGGCCTGGTTATTGAACAGCCCAACCCGTCCGGCAAAGCGCGTAAAGTGGTCCTGATTTACCGCGCCAGCGGCCTGATAGGTACTGGTGACCGGGATATGGCTTTTTTTCAGCAATTCGCGGAGCGCCGCGCTGTTTTCCGTCTGGCTGGCCATCAGACCGAGCAGGAATACCGGATTTTTTGCCACGGCAATCATCTTCGCCACTCGCTCAATGGCGTCGTCCGGGGCCGCGCCGGTCTGCGGGGCTTCGCTGGCGGGCAGCACCCTGGCGTGGACTGGCTCATCGACGACATCCTGCGGCAGACTGACGAAGGCGCTTCCCGGCCGTCCCTGCTCGGCGGCGCGAAATGCGTTAGACACGACCTCCGCCAGCGCATCGGATGCGGTGACTTCCACCGAGTATTTGGTTACCGGGCTGAACATCGCCACCGTATCCATACTCTGGTGCACTTGTTTGGCCTTGTCGGCGCGTTTTACCGCACCGCCCAGCGCCACCACCGGATCGCCTTCGCTGTTAGCGGTGGCCATACCGGTAATCAGATTGGAGCAGCCGGGGCCGGAAGTGACCAGCGCGACGCCCGCTTTCCCGGTGATGCGGCCAACCGCAGCGGCCATAAAGGCGGCGTTGGCCTCGTGGCGTACCGGGATAATGCGAATTGAGGAGTCCAGTAGCGAATCAAAGACCTTATCGATTTTTGCCCCCGGAATGCCGAAGACCTGGCGAACGCCCTGGGCCTCCAGCTGGCTGACGATCAGGTCGGCGCCATGCGCCCACTGGCGAGGTTGATGTTGATTATCCACGAGAATCTCCTTAGTTTTCGACTGAGCGAATGGCGGCATCTAGATTGTCCGGGTGCAGATCCGCCTGCAGGAAGGCGCTATCGGCAGGAAGGTCAATCATCAATTTGTGGATTTCGCCAAAGGTCAGCACGCCGTGGTCGAGCTGATAATCGAGCAGATGACCGCCGCCCTGACGGTCATCGGTGATGAAATGTTCGTGGTAGCCGGCAACGTTAATGCCCTGCATATGCTGCGGGGTACGGAAGCCGACCAGTACCCCTTCGCGCTGGTTGAAGCGGAATACCGGCTGGTCGTCGAGCACGTCGGTCATCGCCCGGTAGGGCGGGGTCTGGCGCGGTACGGTGCGGGTATGCGCATGACGAAAATGACCGTTAATGCGCAAGGCGCAGAAGAGATTATCGGAGGGTATTTGCTGGTCGATAATGTCGTGCAACTGCTGGCGGCTCACCGGTTTATCGAACGTTTTACGATACTGCGGCTGAAACCAGGTCATCACCGCAAACGGCGTGCGCTGTTCCATTCGGGCTTTACGGGCGCTGCCGTCGGCGCGCAGCTGGTATACCTCGCTGCTAAACGCGATCAGCTCGCCGTCCAGTTCATTAAAGGTTCCCAGGCCAAAATCGCCGTGGGTGAGTAAATCAGCGATGGTGGTATTGCCTTCATAAACGCCGCTCAACAGCGCGCTCATCAGAGAGGTCTGGTAGATGACGCTATCGGGATGTTGCGCGGAAAACCCTCGTAGAGTTTCACACAGGCTCTCTTCACAAGAGCATTCAGCAGAATGGTTCATTACCCGCTTCCTCGTTCAACGAATATCAGAAAGGTTAAATAAATGTTGACGCGATTCAGCTCACAGTTCCAATATAGAATCTATGCTTGTTTGAGACGTTTTCGATATGGAACTTCGTTATCTGCGCTACTTTGTCGCCGTCGCCGAGGCGCGACATTTCACTAAAGCGGCAAAAGAACTTGGTATCTCACAGCCGCCTTTAAGCCAACAAATTCAACGGCTTGAACGGGAAATTGGCACGCCGCTTTTCCGCCGTTTAACGCGCGGCGTTGAGCTAACGGAAGCGGGGGAGTCGTTCTATGAGGATGCCTGCCAGATCCTCGCCCTGAGCGATGCGGCGCTCGAAAAGACGAAAGGGATCGCCCGCGGACTGAACGGTCGGCTGGCGCTGGGCATTACCAGTTCTGATGCCTTCCATCCGCAGATCTTTAGCCTGCTGCAGCAGTTCCAACAACGTTACCCGGCGGTAACGCTGCATCAAATCGAGGGCAATATGGCGACGCTGATGGGTGCGCTTGGCGAAGCGGAGCTGGATATTGCTTTTGTACGCCTGCCTTGTGAAAGCAGTAAAGCCTTTAATCTGCGGATTATCGATCAGGAGCCGATGGTGATCGCGCTGGCGCGTTCGCATCCGCTGTCGTCATGCGATGAACTCGCGCTCGAGCAGCTTACCGACGTGGCGCCGATTCTTTTTCCGCGCGAAGTGGCCCCTGGCCTGTATGAGCTGGTGTTCAACAGCTATCTGCGCGCCGGTATTGACGTGCAGCGAGCCTATCAGTCATCGCAAATATCGTCGTCGCTCAGCATGGTGGAAGCCGGATTCGGCTTTGCGCTGGTGCCGCAGTCGATGACCTGCATCACGCTACCTGGCGTCAGCTACCACCCTTTGGCGGGCGCGCCGCTAAAAACCGATATTGCTATCGCCTGGCGACGCTACGAGCGTTCGCGCACGGTGAAGCATTTCCTGGCCATGTTTTAACCGGCGAGGTGACTTATTCAGCAGCTATTGACGTTTTATACTGTGTTTTAAGAAAGATAAACATTGGCGGCGGTCGGGCCACGCAGTCCGTTGACTCGACGAAATTCGACGCGGATGCCGGGGCTGATTGTGGTTGGCTCGCCGGGCGATAGTGCGGAAATATGAACCTGTACGTCTTTGCGACCATCGGAGGGGATGATCAGGCCTTTGCCTGTTTTATTATCAAATGTTTTGACAATACCTGTCATTTTTTGGAACAAATAAATACCTTTTAAATATGAAAACCGGCACGACTATACAGTAAGTGAGTGGGAAGTCTATGCAAATCGAAATAAAACCCGCGCTTGCGGGCTTTTACTTTGCCAAAAAAACGCCATCAGCGCTGGCTGATTATTGTGCAATCATGCGCAATAATCGGCTTCTGACAAGGGATAATTAAGCAGCGGTTTTTGCAGAGGACTGGAAAAATTTATGGCAGTAGGGGCAGATGAGTTGAGCACCTTTTTGTACTCGGCTGAAGCTGTGTTCTGAGTCCTGAGAGCAGTTAGGGCAGGAGCATTTTACGAGATAATTACGGCGAGTTTTAGCGTCTTTGCGTTCTGACATATGATATTTCCTGAGTTAAGGGCTTACGACCATACAGCATTGCGCCGCAAATAGCTCTAACTCATTCTGCATAGCGCGTAAATGAGGGAACTCAGGAACCCTATCGCTGGCACCAGTATGAGAAAAATCGTTTCGTGGCCGCAGGCGGTTAAAGAGTAAGTTTTCCCCCATATTTTTGTGATTAACATCACCCTTTAAATTCAATGTTTTATTTATCAATCAGTTAATGGTGGGTGATTTTTTCGCGCAGAGAACAATTTTCTCCATTATTCGCGGATTAGAGGGAAAATAGGTAAGATTTTCTTCCGCGCCTAATATACATTTTAATGGTGGTCGAAGAACGCAAATCACGATGTTGATGATTATATGACCGTTTATTTTTTGGCTATTAAACGGAGTTTTGGCGGCAGTCTTATGTGCCAACTTCGCTGACCACGTAAATAAAAACTCACGATATTTTATGACTAATAATAGTTTGAGTATATCCTATGAAAACCAGAACTAAAGATATTGCTACCCTGGCCGTTCATGCTGGAAGCCAATCCGATCCGGTAACCAACGCTATATTTACCCCGATTGTCACAGCCAGCTCTTTTATCCAGCCTAACCTTTATGAAGGCGGCGATTTTTGTTATTCCCGGGTTTCCAATCCAACGCGTAAAGCTTATGAATCCGCACTTGCCGAGCTGGAGGGGGGGATATATGCCACCGCTACCGCATCGGGAATGGCGGCCACCAATATCGTAATGGAACTATTGCCCAAAGACGCACACATTATTGCGATGAAGGGCGTCTACGGCGGAACCTGGCGGCTGTTTGAGAAATTAAAAACGCACACCACCGGCGCCACAATTTCCTATATCGATCTGAACGATGAGCAGAGCCTGATGGCGAATATTCAGGAAAATACCGCCTTAATCTGGATTGAAACGCCGACCAATCCATTACTTGAACTGGTCGATATCGCGAAAGTGTGTCGTATTGCTAAAAAACACGCCATTACCACCTGCGTTGATAATACCTTTGCCAGCGCCTGGAACCATAAACCGCTTGAAATGGGGGCGGACATGGTCATGCTCTCCACCAGTAAATATGTTGGCGGACATTCTGATTTAATAGGCGGCGCGGTTATTACCAATAATGAAGCGCTCGCCTCGAGGCTCGATTTTATTAAAACAACGATCGGCTCTATTGCCTCGCCCTTTGATGCCTACCTTGCCCTGCGCGGTATGAAGACGCTGGATTTGCGCATGGAGCGTCAGTGCAGTAATGCCCTGCGCGTGGCGGAATATCTGGAAAACCATCCGGCGATTGCCAGCGTCTATTATCCGGGGCTGCCGTCGCACCCTCAGCATCAGCTATGCAAGAAGCAAATGCGTTCGGGCGGCGCGGTAGTGACCGCGACCCTGAAGGGAGACATGCAGAGCCTGAAACGCTTTATCGGCGGTCTGCACTATTTTGTGCTGGCGGAATCGCTGGGCGGGGTAGAGAGCATGATTAACCATTCGGCCTCAATGTCCCACGGTTCGATGTCAAAAGAGGAGCGGGAAGCGATCGGCGTTTATGACACGACGCTGCGCTTCTCCGTCGGCATTGAACATATCGATGACTTACTCCAGGACCTGGATATTGCCTTCGCCGCTATGGACCTCAAACAGGATAACCATCATGCATGATTATGGCATCTGGACGATAATTACTCCGCTGGTCACCATTATTCTGGCGATTCTGACCCGCCAGGTGATCCTCTCTCTGCTTACCGGTATTTTTGTCGGCTATGCGGTGATTCACCACAGCATTATCCAGGGCGTTGGCGGCACGCTGAACGGAATTATTGAAACCTTTGCCTCCGCCGGTAATGCGCGAACGATTATTTTTATGGTGATGATCGGCGGCATTATGCGGCTGATTGTGGTCACCGGCGGCGTGCGAAAGCTGGTGCAGTTTCTTTCGGAGAAAAATGATTTCGTCACCAATAAAAAGTCGGTCCAGCTACTGGCGATGGTGGTGACATCGTTAATCTTTATCGAGAGTTCGATAAACCAGCTGATTGCCGGCGCATCAACGAAAAACCTTGCCCGGCGCTATAAAGTCTCGCCGGAAAAGATGTCCTATATTATCCAGACTTCCTGCGTGTCCGTTTGCTCGTCGGTGATGATCAACGGCTGGGGAGCGGCGATGATGGGGGTTATCGGCGTCCAGATTGCGCAAGGCTACCTGACCGGCGAGCCATTTGAAGTGCTGGCAAGCTCGATGGTCTGGAATACGATGGCCTGGTTTTCATTAGCCTCAGTGCTTTTTTATATCCTCTCCGGCTGTAGCTGGGGGCCGATGAAAAAGGCGGAGGTTAAGTTTGAAACGGTCCAGACGGAAATAGAACAAGAGCATGGCGAAGAGGAAGCGGACCCGGTGATTGACCATCCGGCCTGCAACTCATTGCTCAACTTCTTTATTCCAATCCTTTCCACCGTACTTATGGTGCCGGTAGTGCTATATATCACCGGCGAGGGACAATTCTCCAAAGGCAGCGGCTCCATGTCGGTCTACTCCGGCGTCATGTTTGGCACCGTCGTCTCTTTTATCTGGTTTCGCCTGCGCGGTATTCTGAACGTAGAAAACTTTTTTAAAGAGCTGTATATCGGCTACGCCAGTATGGTGAAAATCAGCTCAATCATGATTCTGGCCTTCCTGATGGGGCATATTTCGGCGGAACTGAATACCGGACAGTATATTGCTTCGATAACCTCCGGCGTTATTCCATCCGGCTTTTCGATCGGCTTTATCTTCCTGATTGCCGCGGTGATGTCGCTGGCCACCGGTACCTCCTGGGGAACATTCGCCATCATGATTCCAATTGGCGTCCAGCTCGGCGTGTCCTTAGGCATCGATCCGCACTTTATGATCGGCGCGGCGATTTCCGGCTCAATCTTTGGTGATATGACTTCGCCTATCTCCAGTGATGCCATCGTGGCATCGATGGCGACCAACTGTGACCATATTGAACATATTCGCACCCAGCTGCCTTATGCGCTGGTGACGGGCGGGCTGGCGCTCATTGTTTATTTAATTGTCGGCTTCACTCTTTAACTCAATATTCTCAAAGGATTTGCTATGACTAAGGCTATCGCGACAGAAAATGCGCCGCAGGCAATTGGCCCCTATATCCAGGGCGTGCGCAGCGGAAATTTTATTTTTACATCTGGTCAGCTACCCATCGATCCGCAAACGGGCACTATTCCCGAGTGCGCCGAAGGCCAGACCCGACAAAGCCTCGAGAATATTCAGGCAATCATTGAGGCCGGCGGCCTGACGGTCGCCAATATTTGTAAGATGACTATCTTCGTCAAGGATCTGAACGAGTTCGCTGCCATTAATGATGCCTACGCGGCGTTCTTCACCCAGCGTAACGCTTCTTTCCCGGCGCGCTCTTGCGTAGAGGTCGCCCGGCTGCCAAAGGACGTTAAAGTAGAAATTGAAGCTATCGCCTGGCAGGGATAACTCACGCGAAAGACGGCTCAACGGCGGCTTATTAGCCGCCGTTTTTATATCAAGGAGAGGGCTATGTCGGTAAAACATTATCTCAACAGCTTAGCGCGCGTCGCGCTGGTTGGTGGCGTCACTCCCGTTCAGCATCTGCAGCGGCTGTCGGAATATTTGCAGCGCGATATCTCTATAAAACGTGACGATATTTCGCATCCTGGCATGGGCGGTAATAAGTTCAGAAAGCTAGAGTTTCTGGCGGCAGATGGGTCTGAAGTGCGCAGCGCTGCTGGAGAATCCCATTCAAACCGCGGAGCCTAACTATCTCTGCAACGGCAACCATCTGCTGTTTAGCCTGATGGGCTGCGAGTCAGAAAGGGTTGCAGAACTTTACGATCCGGATGCGCGGCTGCAGCAGTTCAGCGAGCGGCTTTCGGCAGAAGGGGCGAAACCCTATATTGTTCCCGTCGGCGGCTCAAACGCGCTGGGGTCGCTGGGCTACGTTGAGTGCGCGCTGGAGATAGCGGATCAGTGCGAGCAGATGTGTGCAGTCCGTGGTGGTGTCCTCCGGCAGCGCGGGGACGCATGCCGAATACCGCAGGGATGGAGGCGGTGGCGTTGCTGGCGCGTCTGGAGGGGATCATGCTTGATCCGGTCTATACCGGCAAGGCGATGGCGGGCCTGATCGATGGCGTGAAAATAACGCGTTTCACCGGCAGCGGGCCGGTGATGTTTGTCCATACCGGCGGCGCGCCGGCGCTCTTTGCTTACTATCCTCGCGTCTGAACAACGACGTTAACCAAAAATCGAACCACGCCCGCGCGTGCATGCCGGCGTGGTTTTTTACATGCTGCGGCGGAGGGGCAGTGGACGCTTTACCGCCGGACAACGCCCGGCATCCATTCCTCCAGCGACGCGTCAAACCTAATAACGCTTGTGCGCCATGATTTCGATAATTTGTCGGTCGGTATGCTGCATGGCCCGACCGGCGATGGCGCAAAGATTACGAATGGAGTTTTCCACATCGCGATCGACGATACCGTCGTTGCCGGAAACAACCGAATTATCCAGCGCCAGCAGAACCGCTTTCCAGGCGGAAGAGATGCTGGTGGACACTTTCATTGCGCAACTACCGGAAGCGCCATCGCATATGATGCCGCTGACGTCGCCAATCATGTTATTAACCGCCATGGCGATGGTGTCAAAGCTGCCGTTCATCAGCCAGATAATCCCCGCCGCGGCACCCATTCCGGCGGTGGTGGTGGCGCAGAGGGCCGATAGCCGCGGAAGTTGACAGTGAATATAAATGGCGACCAGATGTGATAGCGCCAGCGCGCGGGCCAGCTGCTGCTGGCTGGCGTGAAGACGTTCTGCGGCCACGACCACCGGCATGGTGGCGGTGATGCCCTGGTTGCCGGAGCCGGAGTTGGTCATCGCCGGCAGCGATGCGCCGCCCATGCGGGCATCCGACGCGGCGCTGGTGCGGTAGAGGATCTCGTTAAACATATCATCGGAAACCAGTCCTTTGTCGACCTGGCGCTTTAGCGTCGGGCCGATATGCAATCCCCACTCTTTGCTCAGCCCTTTCTTTGAAAGGGCGTTGTTCATTGCGCCAGCCTCGAGCATAAATTCCAGCGTCTGCGCAGGCGCTTCGCTAACGAAATCATAGATCTCGCGCAGCGAACTGTGGGCGACCTGCGCCAGCGGATCGCGGGCGGGAGCAGCGTTCGCGCTTGCGTCCTTAACAAACAGAGGCTCACCCATTTTCTCAATCGCCACCACGTTGGTGTGGTCGCCGGTGATGGTGACCGTCGCATGCTGGTCGCCCGCGTAGACTTTGGCGCGAACGTACAGAATCTCGTCGCAGGGTTCCTGTAGCACCACGCGCACGGCGCCAACCTCAAGTAGCGCCCTGGCGGCATCAATTTCCCGACGGGTGGCCTTGTTAAGCACTTCCAGATTCGCCTGCGGGTCGCCGGCGATAGCGCCGAGAGCCGCGGCGATAGGCAAGCCGGCCATCCCCGTACCCGGGATGGTGACGCCCATACCATTTTTCATCAGATTCGGCGAGACCGCAGCTTCGATCCGCACAATCGCGCCAGAGAGCTGCTGCGCCGCCACGGCGCAGGCGAGGGCGACAGATACCGGTTCGGTACAGCCTAAAGCGGGTTTCACTTCCTGTTTTAATACCTGAATAAACAGGTTCCATTTAGCACGATTTTCCCGGTGTGACATGACTGAGCCTCTGGAGCGGTGCAGAAAAATGGCCATCGAGGGGATGACTTTCTCCTCGACATTGATTTGCGCCTGCGGGCCAGAAAACGGCGCGGCTCGCAGGAACGATAACCAAAATATTACCGCACTCAGCAGAGAAAAAAGTTGCACGTTCAATTTGTAAAATAGCGCTTTGGGAGAAAATTTTTCTTTAAAAAGCGCGTTGCAAACGGCTTTATGGCGAGGGCTGCGCTGGCGGGATAAAAAAACCGGCAGAGTAGCCGGTTTGGTCGTTAGATCTTACAGGCGTCGCCGCAGTCATCATCGGCCACAATGGCCTGCGCTTTTTTATCGGCATCTTCAAGTCGTTCAGCGTTGCGCTCTTGCGCTTCTTCCAGTCCGCTAAAAACCAGGTTATCGAGATCAATTTCCATGCGTTACCCATTTAAGTTCAGTGTTGACCGTGTGCAAGTATAGGCAAAACGGCAGGCGGATGCACCCGGCCTGAGCCCCGGTAGCACATAGCGGTAAGCGCGGATGTTTTATTGCGCAAGGCGAGACGAGAAAAGGCGTGGGCGGCGACAAACAATAGTTGAGCGAATATTTCATTTTTAGCCATCAAATTGTTGAATGTTTATCACGCTATTTGTTAAACAAATCGACAACGAGCGCCACACTGGCCATTGACTTGTAAAGATTATGCTAATATTGCCGTGCTTATGGATGTATCTATGGATTATGGTCAATGGTATCGACAACCGCAGTAGCCGCCGTCAAAGAATGGCGGAAACATAATAAATTTATTTGTCAGGTTAAACTCAGCTATAAAAAGGTACTGCGTAAATGCAGAGAAATATCTTTAACCGGAGGGAAATACAAAGAATATCAGACATTATGCGCCAGCTATGCTTGCGCGAAATTAACGGGAGCCACCGAGGGGTTGGTTAACTTTGAAGATAAACCCTTTAAAGCCTATTTAAATAAAAAGATGTCAAAAAGAGCGAAACTCGATATCGCTCATGGCTCTTTGAATTTTATAGAAAAAAGCTTTCGTCCCGAGGCCTTGCCGCAGCTGTATGATATGGCGAACTTTGGCCGTACGCTTATCGCCATTCCGCTGAAAAACGGTAGCAGTATTGATGTGAAGCTCCTGGCATCGCCTTTTCAGGAGGAAGGGGAGCTCATGTTGTTAATGTTCCTTGGCGATAAACGCGTCTACAGTATCTGTTTTTCCTGCACTGACGATGGCCGCGCCTGGATTGGCGGTATTCAGGGAGGGAAAGATATCGATAATGAAGAGGTGAAGGCGCTGACGAAAGAGCTTTACGGCACCCGTCCTAAAAACTTAATTATCACTCTGCTGTACGGTTTTTTAGCCTTTTTCAATATCAAGGAGATCTATGCTATCGACAGTGATTTTCATGTTAAAAGCGACAGAGTAAAAACTCGTTATTCTGAGCTTTGGCTGGAAATTGGCGGCGAGAAGCATCGACGCGGCTGGTATAAATTACCGCCAACCGAGATTAAGAAAAGCCTGGAAGAGGTTAAAAGTAAGCACCGTAGCCAGTTTATCAAGCGTGAAGGTCTGAAGGAGCTGGCGCAGTTGGATCTTGCCGCCGCGCTAGGCGACATCTGCCTCTGCCGTAACGCCGGATAAGCATAAAGTGAAGATTGTCGACCCGCAGGGGGCTGCGGGTCGACAATCGTTTTGCCCTTCATCTTTCCTCGCCTCAACTCCGCGCGTTCAGCCTTACAACCGCTTCATCTGATAAATTAGTTTTATAAATTAAAAAATTTTAAACATTTCATGCGTGATAGTTTTACATTATTTTTACAAATACATATAATTCCTTACGTTCTTCGCTCTGCCTGAGAGCGTCCAACCAACATGATATGCGGTCTGTGCCCTTATCGGTCTGATAAGGCGCTGTTTATATAAGATGTTTTGGTTTTTTCGACTGACGTCGTATGGGATGAAATATGGACGAACGACAAGGTAGCGGAAGGGGAATTTTCTTCACCGCCTACCGATTACTCTTTGTATTACTGAGCTTTGGCATTGGGCTCTTTTTCACCATCTGGGGGGGCAAACTCCTCTCGCTGGGCGGCAGCGCCTGGTATCTGCTCGCCGGTATTGCTTATCTGCTTATCGCCGTCGGCTATCTCGCCCGCAGTCGATATGTCCTGCCTTTTGCCATTCTGACTTTTCTGTTGACCCTTGCCTGGGCGCTGTATGAAGTGCAGCTCAGTTATTGGGGACTGATCCCACGACTGGTGGTGCCTGCGCTGATGCTGATGCTGGCGCTGTGGCTGTCGGCGACGCTGCCGATGCCGCGTACGCGGGTACGCTACGCCAACTGGAGCGCTTCGGCGATTTTCCTCGTGCTGCTGGCGACGCTGGTCTCGGCCTTTTACCCGCACGGCGGTATTCATAACGGCGTGGTGAAAGCGAGCGACGACAAAACGCCGACCCTGGCTGCCAGAAGCGATAACTGGGCGTTCTTCGGTCGCGATGCCTCCGGCACCCGTTTTGCGCCGTACGAGGACATTACGCCGCAAAACGTCAAAAACCTGAAAGTCGCCTGGACGTACCATACCGGCCGGCGGCTTACCGGCGCCGGGATTGGCGTCGATGAAAATACCCCGCTGCAAATTGGCGATACGCTGTACTCCTGTACGCCGCTGAACGTGGTCACCGCGCTGGATGCGGATACCGGTAAAGCGCGCTGGCGTTTTGACCCGCACGCGCAAACCGCCGAGCACGTCACCTGCCGCGGGGTTGGCTATTGGGATGCGCAGAGCGATGATTCTCTGAGCGCAGAGGAGAAGGCCAGCCCGTCGCTGCAGCAGTGTCCGCAGCGTATCCTGGTGTCTACGGTCGACGCCCGCTTGATCGCCCTGAACGCCAAAACCGGCGAGCTGTGCGATGACTTCGGCGACCACGGTAGCGTTGATCTGAAACAGGGTATGGACAATACCGAAAACAGCAAACGCTACCATCCGACCTCAACGCCGGTGATTATGGGGCATATTGCGGTGCTCGGCGGCTGGGTGCGCGATATCGTGCACGGCGAACCCTCCGGCGTGGTGCGCGCGTTTGACGTCCGTACCGGCAAAGTGGTGTGGGCGTGGGACGTCGGCCAGCCGGAAAACGTGACCGATCCGGTAAAAGGGCGCGTCTACACTCTCGAAACGCCGAACGTCTGGACGGTGCCGGGCTTTGACAAAGAGCTGAATCTGATTTATCTGCCGACCGGTAACGGTCCGCCGGACTACTGGGGCGGCGATCGCAACGCGGCCAAAGAGAAATATGGCTCGTCCGTGGTGGCGGTGGATGCCAGCACCGGGGAGACGAAGTGGGTCTTCCAGACCGTGCATCATGATATCTGGGACTATGACCTGCCGTCGCAGCCGGTACTGTTCCATATGAAAAACGACCGGGGTGAAGAGGTTCCGGTCCTGATCCAGACTACCAAAACCGGGCAGATTTACGTGCTCGACCGGCGTACCGGCAAGCCAGTGACTCGCGTAGAAGAGCGACCTGTGGCCCACGACGGCGCGGAAGGCGAGCATCTCTCCGCCACCCAGCCGTTCTCCACCGGCATGCCGCAATTGGGCGTCGAGCCGCTCACCGAGAAGTCGATGTGGGGCGTGACGCCGTTCGATCAGCTGATGTGCCGTATCGACTTCAAAGCGTCGACTTATCTGGGTATGTACACGCCGCCGTCAGAGAAGCCGTATATCGAATGGCCGAGCCTGCTGGGCGGCATGAACTGGGGCGGTATCACTATCGATGAGCGTACAGGAACGCTGTTCGTCAACGATATGCGGATGCCGCTGAGAATGTCGCTGGTGCGCAAAGAGGATATGGCGAAATACAAAGTCTCCACCGACGAGGTGCCCGGCTTTATGGGGACCGTGCGTCCGCAAATTGCCGGGCCATACGGCGGCGTGCGGATTGATATCTTGCAGTCGGCGCTGGGCGTTCCCTGTAATAAGCCGCCGTTTGGCACCATGAGCGCCATCGACCTCAATACCCGCCAGCTGATGTGGCAGGTACCGATGGGATCGGTAGAGGATACCGGTCCGCTGGGGCTGAAAACGCACATGCATATCCCGCTGGGTATGCCGACGCTGGGCGGCCCAACGTCCACGGCTTCCGGACTGGTCTTCTTCGCCGGCACCCAGGATAACTACCTGCGCGCGCTGGATTCCGCTACCGGTAAAGAGCTATGGCGCGCTCGTCTGCCGGTAGGGGCAGTGGCGGCTCCGCTGATCTATAAATCACCGAAAAGCGGTAAAGAGTACGTGGTGATCTCCGCCGGGGGCGCCAGCCACTCGCCGGACGTGGGCGATGATATTATTGCCTTCGCGCTGGAAGAGTAGCCGCAGCCGGTTCGCTCTTACGCAACTAACCGCCCCTGCGTGTGGGCGGTTTTTTTATGCTCTGAAGATTACCCGGCGCTAAACCGCGTGACAGGCGACGAGGTGGCCGTCGGCAACTTCCCTTAGAAGCGGAATATCACGGCGGCAGCGGTCGCTGGCCTGCGGGCAGCGCGAGGAAAAACGACAGCCGGAAGGGGGCCGGGACGGGTCGGGAATTTCACCTTGTAGCGCCGCGACCGGCTCGCTGTCCGGATCGAGGGTCGGTACCGCCGCCAGCAGCGCCCGGGTGTAGGGATGCAGGGGGCTGCTGAATAGCGCATCGCGGCTGGCGGTCTCTACCAGCTGACCGAGATACATTACCGCTACGTCATCGCACAGATGCTCTACTACCCCCAGATCGTGGGAGATAAACAAAAACGTCACCCCATGGTCGTCGCGCAGGTCGGAAAACAGATTGATAATCTGCGCCTGAATCGACACATCGAGGGCTGAAATCGGTTCATCGGCAATAATAAAATCCGGGTTTAAGATCAGCGCACGGGCAATGCCGATGCGCTGACGCTGGCCGCCGGAAAATTCGTGCGGGAAGCGGTTGTAATGCTGCGGAGACAGCCCGCAGATGCGCATCACCTCAAGGGTTTTGTCATACAGCTCCGCCCGGCGACAGAGCTTGTGTTCCAGCATCGCCTCGCCGATGGCGACGCCAATGCGTATGCGCGGGTTTAATGAACTGTAGGGGTCCTGAAAAACCAGCTGGATTTTAGGCCGCAGCGCGCGCATCGCCTGCGGCGACAGTTCGGCAAGCTCCTGGCCGCGAAACTTCACGCTGCCGGCGGTCTTCTCGTATAGCCCCAGCAGCGTGCGGCCAACGGTGGTTTTCCCGCTGCCGGATTCGCCTACCAGGCCAAAAATCGTGCCCCGGCGAATCTTAAAGCTCACGCCATCCACGGCCCGCAGCACGCCGGTCTGCTGGCCGAATAGCCCATCGCGTAGCGGGAAGTGTTTTTTTAGCCCATCCACTTCAATCACGTATTCATGACTCATGCCACGGACTCCGAAAGTTCACTGTAAAAGCAGGCGGCCTGCCGGTTATGCCCCGATAGCGGCGGAATGCTCTGTCGGCAGCGCGCGGTGGCTTTTGCGCAGCGCTCGGCGAAGGCGCATCCGGCGGGAAGGGCGGCGAGGTCCGGTACCTGACCGGGGATTGAGTAGAGGCGTCGCCGCCGCTCCCCCGGCACAGGGCGCGAGGCGATCAGCCCCTGGGTATAGGGATGCTGCGGGTTACGCAAAATGGCGGCTGTCGCACCTTGCTCAACGATACGCCCGGCGTACATCACCACCACGTGTTCGGCCATCTGCGCGATAACTCCGAGATCGTGAGTAATCAGCATCATCGCCATCCGGTTGGCTCGCGCCTGGTCGCGCAGCAGTCGCAGGATCTGCGCCTGCACGGTGACGTCCAGCGCGGTCGTCGGCTCATCGGCAATCAGCAGCTTCGGCTGGCAGCTCAGCGCCATGGCGATCATCACCCGCTGCAGCATGCCGCCGGAAAGCTGGTGTGGATAGCTGGCCATCAGGCTATCCGCGCGCGCCAGTCCAACATCAGCCAGAAGCTGGATAGCGTGCTGCCATGCGATCTTCGGCGACTCGCCGCGGTGGCGAATAAGCGGCTCGCACAGCTGCTCGCCGACGGTGAGTACCGGATTAAGGGCGCTCATCGGTTCCTGAAAAATCATCGCCAGCTGATTGCCGCGTAGATCGGCCATATGGGCATTTTTCAGCCGCAGCAGATCCTGATCCTCGAAAAGTATCTCCCCACCGTCAATGCGCGCCGCCTGCGGCAGCAGCAGGCCCATTAATGACATGGCGGTAACGCTTTTACCGCAGCCGGATTCGCCGACGACGCCAACGGTCTGCCCGGCGCGGATAGTGAACGACACCTCCTGCACCGCGCGTACCCGGCCTTTGTCGGCGGCAAAAGAGACCGAAAGTTGATTAAAGGTAATTAATGCGCGACTCATTTCAGCCTCTGTTTCATTTTGGGGTCCATGGCGTCGCGCAGGCCATCGCCCAGCACGTTGATGGCAATGACGGTGATAAAAATGGCGATCCCCGGCGGCATCCATAGCCAGGGGCGGCGCTGAAAATCGATCAGGCTGTTAGCGGCGTCCATCATATTGCCCCACGACGGCGTCGGCGGCACAACGCCAAGCCCGAGGTAGCTAAGCGCCGACTCGCTGAGAATAGCGTTAGCCACCGCCATCGTCGCCATCACCACCAGAATCGGTACCGTATTCGGCAGCAGATGACCAAACAGACGGCGCCGCGCCGACAAGCCCAGCACCTGGGTCGCCAGCATAAAGTCGCGCTCGCGCAGGGAGAGGCACTGCCCTCGTACCAGCCGGGCAAGCTTCGGCCACTCCAGCAGGCTCAGCATAACTACCACCATATAGATGCGTGAATCCGGCGAGAAATCGAGCTCGGAGAGCATCGCTCCCGCGACAATCAGCAGCGGCAGGCCGGGGATGGTCATCACCAGATCGGCAAAACGCATGATGAGTTTATCGGTCAGGCCGCCGGCGTAGCCCGACAGCGCGCCGAGCAGATAGCCAAGGGTGACCGACAGCAGCATGGTCAGCAGGCCGATGATCAGCGAAATGCGTCCGGCCAGTAGCAGGCGGGTGTAAATATCGCGACCGAGAAAATCGGTACCCAGCCAGTGCTGCGCGCCGGGCGGCTTGTTGATCATCAGCGCGTCGGTAGCATCGTCCTTCCAAGGCGACCACAGCGGCCCCAGCGTGCACCAGAGGGCCATGATGACCAGCAGCAGCAGGCACAGCATCGCCAGACGATTGTGACGCAGCGCCTGCCAGGCCTGACGCCAGGGGGACGGCGTAACCTGCGCCAGCGCCGGGATTTCCGCCTTGCGCAGGCGTCGGTTAACAGAAAACAGAGAGCTGAGCATCAGGACCTCACGCGAATGCGCGGGTCGACCCACGCGTAAAGCACATCGGCAATCAGGTTGCCAAGAATGGTCAGCACCGCCAGAAACAGGGTAAAGCCCATTAACACCGGGTAGTCGCGGGCGGCCAGCGAATCGATATGAATATGCCCGGCCCCCGGCCAGTTAAACACTTTTTCGGTGATGATCGCCCCGGAGAACAGCCCCGGCAGCTCGAAGCCGAGCAGGGTAATGATCGGCAGCAGGGCGTTCCGCAAGGCGTGCTTCAGGATAACCGTGCGTTCGCGTAGCCCTTTAGCGCGGGCGGTGCGGATAAAATCCATTTTCACCACCTCGAGCATGCTGGCGCGAAAATAGCGGGTCAGGCTACCTGCCTGGAGCATCACCAGCGCCAGCACCGGCAGCACCAGATGGGCGGCAACCTGTAGCACATAGCCCCAGCCGCTGTCGTCACTACCGGTACGGGTCATGCCGCCAACCGGCAGCCAGTGCAGGTCGACGGCGAACCACTTGATCAGCAGCAGACAGAGGAAAAAGGTCGGGAACGACATGGCGGCGAAGACCGCGACGCTCACCAGATGATCGAACAGCGAGTTGGGCTTCAGCGCCGAGATTGCGCCGACCGTCAGACCAATCCCCCAGTAGAATACCAGCGCCACGCTGGCCAGCAGGAAGGAGTTCCAGATGTACTGGTTAAGCAGCTGGCTGACCGGAATCTGGTACTGCAGCGAGAACCCAAGATCGCCGCGCAGCAGCTGGCCAAGCCAATGGATATAGCGGGTGAGTAACGGCTGGTCCAGACCGTAAATCGCCTTCAGTTCGGCGGCGCGGGCGGCGGTGAGGGTGATATTGCCGTCGATAAAATCGCCCGGCGTTTTGGCAAACAGCATAAAGATAATGAATGAAGCCAGCAGCAGCATCGGCAGCGTTTGCAGCAGCCGTCTCAGGATGAAATTTCTCATGACATTCTCACGTCAGCCGCCGGACATCCCGGCGGCTGGGGATTTACTTAACGATTTTGACATCCGGCAGGCTGCCGGTCAGGCCGTTGTAGATATCCGGTTTGAAGCCGGTGACCCGGGCGCTGCTCGCCGAGAGAATTTCGCGGTAGCCGAGAAGGATAACCGGCGGGTCCTGCGCCAGTACCTGATACAGCTGGTGGTAGATGGGCTTGCGTTTCTCAACGTCGAGCACCGAGTTACCTTCGGTAATCAGCTTATCGACCTGCGGATTGTTATAGCCGGACTCTTTCGCTTCCGCGCTGTAAAAATCCCACACGCCATCATGCGGGTCGTTAAGGGTGCTGGTGCTGAACGACGCCAGATCGTAATTACCCGACTTACGCTGCGCCATCAGGGCGTTGAAATCGACGACCTGCGGTTTTAACAGGACGCCAATCTGCTGCCAGTTCTCTTTGGCGATGGGGATCAGCGCATCGTTAAGCACTTTCTTACTCACCAGCAGGGTTAACTCCAGGCGTTTGCCCTCTTTGACGCGGATACCGTCCGGTCCCGGTTTCCAGCCGGCATCGTCCAGCAGCTTCTTCGCCTGCGCCGGGTCATAGTGATACGGGTTCACTCCGTCGGCGTTCCAGGCCCAGGAGATTGGCGCGATAGGCTCAATCGCTACTTTACCGTAGCCCTGATAGACCACATCAATCAGCTTCTGGCGATCGAGGCCGTAAATCAGCGCCTGGCGTACCTTGACGTCCTTCAGCGCCGGGCGGCGGACGTTAAACTCCACCTGGCTGTAGTCGCTGGAGCCGTAAAGGTTGATGTTGGCAAAGCCGAGCATTTTCAGCTGTTCGATATCGTCAGGACGCGAGGTAAAGGCGTCGTAGTCGGTTTCGCCCGTCTGGAAGAGCTGAAAGTTGGTCGCCGGGTTGGTCACGCGATAGATAAAGCGCGGGGTGGGGGGCGTACCGCGATAAAAGTGGCTGTTGGCGTGGAAACGAATCTCCTGGCCGGGGATATATTTGTCATAAACGTAAGGACCGTTGCCCAGCGGTTTGCCGTGCAGGGTGCGCAGATAATCGAGATTGCCGCGCTGGTAGCCTTTGCCGTAATACGCTCTGGAGAGTACCGGACCGCCAATTTTTGCCAACGTCGTCGCGCCCGGCTGGGTGGTGGTCACCTGGAGCGTCAAGGGATCCAGCACTTTCAGACCGCTGACGCTATCGGCTTTCGCCGCTTTGTACTCCGCGCCGCCGGCGATATTGGCGAGCGTAATATCGGTATCGCCGTCGTATTTCGGGTCCAGCAGCACGGTGAGGGTAAAGGCGACATCGTCAGCCGTCAGCGGCGAGCCGTCGCTAAAGGTCAGATTGTGGCGCAGCTTGATGGTGTAGACCTTGTTGTCCGGACTGACCGTCCAGCTTTCGGCGAGACCCGGCACCAGTTTGCCGTGGCTGTCCCAGTCGATCAGGCGGGAG
The DNA here is from genome assembly GCF_040065135.1 of Klebsiella sp. CN_Kp066. Lineage (NCBI taxonomy): Bacteria > Pseudomonadati > Pseudomonadota > Gammaproteobacteria > Enterobacterales > Enterobacteriaceae > Klebsiella > Klebsiella sp. CN_Kp066. The sequence continues at coordinate 59,886 of NZ_JBEAIU010000029.1, forward strand.
AAGATCACGTTGGTGACGTTTTCATCCCAGCCGTTGACGAAGAAGTAAGGGTTAAAAATGCCCTGTGGCTCGGAAATGCCGGCCACGACGGTATCTTTACGCAGCTTTGCCGCTGCGGGGATCTGGCTGGCATCGCTGGCCGGGGTGATCCCTTCTTTTAAGATCTCGTCGGCGATGGCGACAGAAGAAAATGCCACCGCGCCGCCGAGCAACGCGATTTTCAGAGCAAGCGCGAACCGCGTCTGTTTGGTTTTTAACCCGTGCAGTAGTCTGGACAAAAGTGCTCCCTCATCAAAGAATTGCGCAGTGTATTTACAAATCATGACGAAAGATAAGAGGCGCTTAGCGCCCTGTCTAACACCGAAAGGCTATGGCTTATAGCAATTTAGCATTAGCAATAATTCAGTATTAATCTGCCACTTTTGCGCTAAACACCAGCATTCTCAGCTGCCGTATCGCCGGAAAGGGTTAAGCGGTCAGCCACCCAGCCGGCATGCTGCTGTAAATGAGGATTGGCCAGCGGCTTCGCCAGGCGTATCCGCAGCTGGCCAATCACCCGTCCCTGAATCTGCTCGCAGCTGCCGTATAACAGGCGGGCATCGGCGCCCAGCAGCGCGGCGATGCGCTGTAAATCCGGTTCCTGCCCGCTGCTGCCGTCAAAATGCAGCGTGACCAGCTGCTGGTTTTCGCTCAGCGAGAGTCGTTCTTCCGCACGGTCATGATGGAGCGTGCCGAGCAGGCTTTGCGTGACAGCATGTCCGGGATGACCAAATACTCGCCACACCTCGCCCTGTTCGATAATTTCTCCGTGCTCAAGCACCGCGACCCGGTCGCAGAGGGTGCGAATGACGTCCATCTCATGGGTGATCAGCACGATGGTCAAACCAAGGCGCTGGTTGATCTCTTTAAGGAGTTTTAGTACTGCAAGGGTATTTTCCGGGTCGAGGGCCGAGGTGGCTTCGTCACACAGCAGGATCTCCGGCTGCGTGACCAGCGCGCGGGCGATACCGGTGCGCTGCTTCTGGCCACCGGAAAGCTGAGCCGGCCAGCTGTCGCGCAGATCGCTGAGGCCGACAAGCGCCAGGATCTCCGCAACCCGTTTCTGCCTTTCCGCCCGCGGTACCCCGGCCATTTTCAGCGGCAGCTCAACGTTCTGCGCCACCGTTTTGGTCGCCATTAAATTAAAGTGCTGAAAGATCATCGCGACCCGCCGGCGCAGGTCGCGCAGCTGGCTGCGGGAGTAGTGCCGAGTATGTTCGCCGTGAATGGTAATCTCACCGCTGTCGGCGTTTTCCAGGCGGTTGAACAGGCGCAGCAGGGTTGATTTTCCGGCGCCGCTGCGGCCAATAATGCCGAAGATTTCTCCCTGAGCGATCTGCAGATTAATATCCCGCAGCGCCTGCACGCCGTTGGGGTAGGCTTTACTTATCTGGCTCAACTGAATATGCGTTGTGGCGTTGGGTTTTTGCGTCACGATGGCGGCTCTGTTAACGAAATTAAACGGCAGCCTGCAGGCTGCCGATGAACATCCGGCGATTAAAAACCGGGCAGGATTTTGCCTTTATAGCGGGTGAGAATAAAGCTACGCACGCGGTCTGAGTTCAGGGCTTTCGCCAGCTTCTGAATGCCGGGATCGTTGATGTTGTCAGGACGCGCCACCAGATACTCGACGTACAGGTCGCTGCCTTTTTCCACCAGCAGCGCCTTGTCGGTATCAATTCCGGCCTCCAGCGCATAGTTGGCGAAGATAAACGCCAGATCGACCTGATTCACCGCCCGCGCCAGCATCGCGCCTTCCAGCTCGCGAATTTTAAAACGATGCGGATTAGCGGTGATATCTTTGGTCGCCGACTGCGGATCCTGCGGGTTTTTCAGGGTAATCAGCCCGGCATTGCTGAGCATCACCAGCGCGCGACCGGTATTCACCGGATCGTTCGGGATGGCAACGGTGGCACCATCCGGTACCTCTTTGATTGTTTTATATTTGCTCGAATAAGCGCCAAACGGTTCAATATGCACGCCGACCACCGGCAGCAGATGGGTGTGGCGGGTCTGGTTGTAGTTATCGAGGAAAGGGCGGTACTGGTAGTAGTTGGCGTCGAGATTTTTCTCCGCCAGCTGCTGGTTGGGCTGGATAAAGTCGTTGAAGACTTTAATTTTCAAATCGACCCCCTGTTTCGCCAGCTCGGGCTTAACGAACTCGAGAATTTCGGCATGGGGGACCGGCGTCGCGCCCACGGTCAGCGTCTCGTTGGCGCTGGCGGACAGGGAGAAAAGGGCCAGAAGCCCCGCTGCGAGGATTGTTTTTTTCATTGTCTTATTCCTGAAGCTATTGTTATTTGCGGCTCATCGCCTTCACCAGACGATCGCCGCTCATTTGTACTATCTGCACCAGCGCAATCAGCAGCAGAACGGTTATCACCATCACGTCCGTCTGGAAGCGCTGATAGCCAAAGCGGATGGCCAGGTCGCCCAGCCCGCCGCCGCCGATGACCCCCGCCATGGAGGTATAATCGACCAGTAAAATCGCGGTCACGGTCACGGCGGCAATAAGCCCGGCGCGCGACTCCGGCAGCAGGGTGTGCCAGATTAGCTGCCAGGTGTTGCCGCCCATTGACCAACTGGCCTCCACCAGACCGTGCTCCACCTCGCGCAGCGCGGTCTCAACCAGCCGGGCAAAGAAAGGCGCGCAGCCGACAACCAGCGGCGGAATGGTGCCTTCAACGCCCAGCGAGGTGCCGGTAATCAGCGTCGTCACCGGGATCATCACAATCAATAAAATGATGAAGGGCAGCGAGCGCAGAACGTTGACCCCCAGCGACAGCAGGCGATAGAGGCGCGGAGCATGGAGCAGGCGAGGCTGGCCGCTGAGATAGAGCACAATTCCCAGCGGTAGGCCAATCAGCACGGTAAACCCCAGCGACCAGCCCAGCATGGTCAAGGTATCGAGGCTGGCCTGCGCCACGTCGCCCCAGTCGATATCAGCAAAAAAAGCCAGCGCGCCGTTCATCTCAGTTCCAGTCATGGCGTTGTGGAGGAATGCCGTTCAGCACCCAGTTGCCCAGCAGCTGATATTTCCAGCGCACCGGATCGTGCAGGGTGTGGACGCGGCCGTTGCGCCAGTGGCGATCAAGATTGAGGGCGATGCTGGTTGAGCGGGTGCCGCTAAGCTCAAACAGGCGGCTGGCGGCTTCCAGCGCCGCTTCGGTGGTAAAGACCTTGGCGCGCGCCACGGCGATAGACGCCTGAGCAACGTTATCCTCGCTCAGTGCGTATTTATAGCGATCGAGCACTTTGCCGGCCCGCTCCAGCAGCGCATCGGCGGCGGCCAGCCGGCTGTCAAGCTGGCCAATATGGTAGATAGTCAGCGGGTCTTCGCTGGCCCGCTCAACGCTGGCATCGATCCACGGGCGAGCAAACTGGCTGACAAAGTTCACCGTGTCGTTAAGCGCCGCGCGGGCAATCCCCAGGTCGATAGCGGCGGTGGTGAGCTGGGCAAACGGCCCGGCAAGGGTTGGCGTCGCGTAGGATTTCCAGGTCGGGAACAGGTGGAAAGGCTCGACGACAAGATTCTCCGCCAGGACCGTTCCGCTGGCGGTGGTACGCTGGCCGAGGCAGGCCCAGTCGTCGATGACCGTCAGCCCAGCCGATTCGCGCGGCACAAACGCCAGCTGCGCGTTATTCTCTGCATCGAGCGCCAGAATGCCGATCCAGTGGGCGTAGAGCGAACCGGTGCAGTAGCCTTTTCGGCCGGTGATGCTCAGACCGCGTTCGCTGGCCTCCAGGCGAGTGCGGATATCGAGTACCGTCTTGCCGCCGGTTTCAGAAAGCGCGTTGGCAAAGCGATAGCCTTGCAGCACCTGAGCGAAGAAAAATGCCTGCTGCTCTTCGCTGCCCTGCAGACGGATATCCTCCAGAAGACAGTAATGGTTCTGGGGAATTTGCCCCAGCGACGGGTCGGCGGCGGAAATAATCGCTATCACCTGGGCCAGCGTGGCGGCGGATACCTCGGCTCCGCCCCATTGCCGCGGGACGGTGATACCCCACAGGCCGCTATTGGAGTAGGTATCGATAATCTCCGGCGGCACGCTGCCGCTGCGATCGCGTTGCGCCGCGCTGGGCTGCAGTACCGCCGCGATTTCATGGGCGATGGCGATGGCTTCGTCATCGCTGCGGATAACGTATGCCTTTGGCGTCTGGCGGCAATAGTGAAGGGTCTGTTTTTCGTCGGGCATAGTCACATCTCATGGTTAATAAACGGCATATGCTAAAAATAGCTAAGTAAATGCCTAATAATTCCAGTGGGTTATATAACTGTTAAAGCAAAGGCTATGCCAGAACGCGTTTCTTATTTAATGTTTATTAAACAGTAAGTTAGTTTTTTGGTACGCGCTCGTACTGCTGCAATTGCAACGCAGAATGAATCAGCATGTTGGATTTGCGACAGTGGGCAGAGTGAACAGGCCGGGAGTCACGCAGGCGTTTCGGCCCCGGCTTACCGGGGCTCGAGTGTCATTGAGGGATGGCGGGGGATTATCGCGTCTGCCAGAGGATCTCCGGTTGAGCAAAATTTTCTTCGACGCGGGCAAAAAAACGGCTGGCGTGCAGGCCGTCGACAAAGGCGTGATTGAATTTGCCCGCGACCGGAATAATACCGTTTTTCAGCTTGCCCCAGGTGAGGGCGGGTACCGACGCGCCAACGTAATACTCAGCGTGAGTCATGGCGCTGAAATGCAGCCACGGCAGGCAGCTGGCGCAGAAGAAATTTTCGCCGTTGACGATAAGCGGCGCCGGCGCGGTGTGTTTTGCCGCCTCGATATTTGGCGTGGCGGCCTGACTGAAGGCGGCAAAATCGGCGGCATTCTCGCACCAGACCTGGCGGAAACCTTCCTGGGCGGTCATCACTGGCGTCATCACCGCCAGCTGGTCATATTCGATAATATCGTCGCCCAACAGCCGCTGTTTAAGCTGCGGCACCTCGTTCGCTGCGCGCACAAGGGCGAAGAGGGCCAGCTGGAAAAACGAGACGCCGCGATCTTTCGCGCACTCATATAGCCGCTGCGCCTCGACAGGAACGCAGAGATTAAAGCTGGGATTGGCAAAACCGCGATAAAAATCAAAATGATCTTTTCGCGGCCAGGTTTGTTTGTCAATGACGTGATAGTTGGCCACGGGCGTCTCCTGTTGAATCACTGTCTGACACTATGCGACGATTTCAATCAGGTTGCCATCGGGGTCTTTAATCACCGCTTCATAATAGCCATCACCGGTGGTCCGCGGCGCAGAAACCAGAATATCCTGCTCAGCGGCGCGTTTTGCCAGCCTGTCGACGTTCTCCGCGCCGCCAACGGTTATCGCCAGGTGCACCCAGCCGGTGTGGTTATTATCCGCCGTCAGCGCAGTCAATCCCGGCTTGGTCATCAGCTCAATGGCAATATCATCGCCGATCCTGACAAAAAAGGATTCAAACCCCGGGTTGGTCTGACTGCAGTACTTCTCATTTATCTCACCGTCGAAGAAGGCTACCCAGAAGCGGGCCTGTTGCTCAAGCTGACGGGTCCAAAGGGCGATATGGGCAATTTTCATGGCAAACCTCGATATAGGGTGTGTTGACAGTCAGGGCACGAATGCACGATTATGCGCTTTATTGCTCGATGAACAATCTTTCAGGAGTTATTTTTTGCTCGATTATGCTGCTTTTCCTAAACAACGACAAGCGCTTATTTGCCAGATCCTCCAGGAGAACGGCAGAGTGGTTTGCGCCGAACTGGCCAGCCGTCTGAACGTCTCCGAGCATACGATTCGACGTGATTTACATGAGCTTAGCCGCGAGGGATACTGCAAAAAGGTCTACGGCGGCGCGGTGATGACCCTGCCTGAGGCCGGTGACTACAGCGCGCGCAAAGAGAAAAATACGGCGACAAAAAGCAGAATCGCGCAGAAATGCGCAAAGCTGGTGAAGCCCGGCGGCTGCATATTCATTGATACCGGCACCACCAATCTGGCGATGGCGGAGGCGCTACCGGCGGAGCTGGCGCTAACGGTGGTCACCAACTCCCCCGAGATCGCTGCCGTATTGCTCAAAAAACCGCTGTATGACGTCGTGATGCTTGGCGGGCAGATCCAACGCGCCACCGGCGGCTGCGTGGGGGCCTCCGCCGTGGCGCAGATTCAGGGTATGCTTTTCGATCAGGGGTTTATCGGCGGCTGCGCCATGGCGCCTGAGTCGGGCCTGACAGGCTTTGACTATCCCGACTGCGAATTTAAAAAAGCGGTCATTAAACAGTGCAGCGAAATTATTGTCGGCCTGACCTCCGATAAGATCCCGGCGGTGGCGCGCTTCGTGGTGGTCGAGAGCAGCGCCATTGACGTACTGGTCGTGGAGGAAAATATTAGCCGGGAATATCGCGACGCGTTCAGCGAGCACGACATCCGTATTTATACCGTTTAAACGGTATGTTGGCCTACTTTGACAGCGAAGTGGCAATCAGGCGCAGGCCGAGCGCGCCCAGTACCGTGGCGGTGACGATATCAATCTTACGCTTCATGCGCAGATAGACGCTGCGCGGGCGGGCGGAAGAGAGCACCAGCGCCACCAGCGAATACCAGCTGACGTCGATCAGGAAGCTCATCAGCGGCACGATATAGTAAAAGGCCAACGGGATGCGTTCCGGCAGCAGGGCGGTAAAGATAGAGGCGAATACCAGCGCCGTTTTCGGGTTGCTGAGCTGGGTATAAAGGCCATCGCGGAAGGTTTTCAATAGTGAATGTTCCGCCGCCATGCCGCCTGCGGCAAAATCCATCGGCTGCGCCGCGCCGCGGTAAATTTTATAACCCAGCCACAGCAGATACAGGCCACCCGCAACCTTCAGGCCGATGAACATTTCCGGCACCGCCGTCAGCACTTTTTGCAGCCCCATCATGGCCATTATCGAAAAGATAGCCGCGCCCGCGCCGGTTCCCAGCGCGGTGACCAGACCGTGCACCCGCGAGCGCGCAACGGCGTTGCGGGCCACGTAAATAAAGCTTGGACCGGGGCTGATAACGCCCATAATGAGAACCGCGGCAATGGCCATCAGGCTGGATAAGAACATAAGCGCTCCTGGTTGATGTTGAGCGCTAAAGTCGCATGGGGCTCCGGCTCATCAATGTTTTCTCTGTCAAAAAATAAACAATCTTTACCGCGCTGTCACCAGGCTTTGCGGGACGATGTTTTATCTCATCCTCGAATAACGATTCCCATTTCGCGCGTCAGTGATAAACTGGCTAAATGTGATCTTTGTCATATCGTCATTAAAACAGAGAAAAGAGACACTGCTATGCAACATATCATTGAGGGCTTCCTCAACTTCCAGAAAGAGATCTTCCCGCAACGTAAAGAGCTCTTCCGCAGCCTGGCATCCAGCCAGAATCCCAAAGCGCTGTTTATCTCCTGTTCCGATAGCCGTCTGGTCCCGGAGCTGGTGACTCAGCAGGAGCCGGGTCAGCTGTTTGTGATCCGTAACGCCGGGAATATCGTCCCCTCATTTGGCCCTGAACCGGGCGGGGTTTCCGCGACAATCGAGTACGCCGTCGTCGCGCTGGGCGTGACCGATATCGTCATCTGCGGCCACTCTAACTGCGGCGCGATGAAAGCCATCGCCACCTGCCAGTGTCTGGAGCCGATGCCTGCCGTGTCCCACTGGCTGCGCTACTCCGACGCGGCGAAGGCCGTCGTGGAGAAGAAAACCTGGGCTAACGAGACCGATAAAGTCAACGGTATGGTGCAGGAAAACGTCATCGCCCAGCTGAACAATATTAAAACCCACCCCTCCGTTGCCGTCGGCCTGCGCGACAGCACGTTGCGTCTGCACGGCTGGTTCTACGATATTGAAAGCGGCGACATTCGCGCGCTGGATAAAAACAGCAAAACCTTCGTGTCGCTGTCGGAAAACCCTGACGTCTATTTCGAATAAATTCCTCTCAGGGCACGGAAGCCCTGCGAAGCCCGCCTTCCTGCCATAAATTTCCCGTCTGCCATACTCATTACGACTTCCTGAATGATTCTGAAGGAGATGTGATGATTACGCTGTGCGCAACCTGCGGTACGTCTTACGACGATCGCGGCAATACCCTGAACCATTGTCGTATCTGTGAGGATGAACGCCAGTACGTCCCGGCCAGCGGACAGGCCTGGATTAAACCTGACGATCTGATCGCGACGCATATGAATAAATGGCAGCAGCATAACGAACGGCTGTTGAGTTTCAGGACGGTACCTAAATTTGCTATCGATCAGCGCGCTTTTCTGCTGCTCACGCCGCAGGGGAATATTCTGTGGGACTGCATCGCTAATCTTGATGCCGCCAGCAAAACGCTGATCACCGCGCTTGGCGGGATAAAAGCGATCGCCATTTCTCATCCTCACTACTACACCACGATGCAGGACTGGGCAGCAGCCTTTGATGCGCGCATTTATCTTCATGCCAGCGATCGCGAATGGATCATGCGCGATAGCCCTGCCATCACATTATGGGAAGGGGATGCGCTGGAGATCCTTCCGTCGGTACGGTTGCTGCGCCTGGGTGGGCATTTCGCCGGGGGAACCGTTCTGCACTGGGCAAAAGAGGGAGGTATTATGCTGGCGGGAGATATTATCCAGGTCACGCCGGGCGCACGCGCCGTTTCTTTTATGTGGAGCTATCCTAATCTGCTGCCTTTGGCGGCCCCCAGCGTCGAGAATATCGTTGAGCGTTTGGGCGATGCGCCCTTCGGGGCGCTGTATGGCGCCTTCGAAGGGCAGAACATCACCAAAAATGCCCGTCAGATCGTACTGGATTCAGCGCAGAAGTATCTCGACTGTCTGCGCACGACGGCGGGCCGCTGAGAGGTCCGCCGCCGCAACGGGTTACAGCACGCCGTCGCCGCCGTCGGAGCACCACACCTGGCCGGAGGTGAAGGAGCAGGCATCTGAGGCAAGGGTAACGTACAGCGGCGCGATCTCCACCGGTTGCCCTGGACGGCCCAGCGGCGTATCGGCGCCGAACTGACGCACTTTTTCTTCCGGCTGGCCGCCGCTTGACTGCAGCACCGTCCAGTAAGGGCCGGGCGCGACCGCGTTCACCCGGATACCTTTCGGCCCCAGCTGTTTAGCCAGCGACTTCGTGAATGCCACCAGGCAGGCTTTGGTTTGCGCGTAGTCCAGCAGGATGGGGCTCGGCTTAAAGGCCTGCACGGATGAGGTGTTAATAATTACGCTGTGTTCTTTAAGATGACGCAGGGCGGCTTTTGTGATCCAGAAGGCCGCATAAACGTTGGTTTTAAAGGTGGCGTCAAAGTCGGCGGTGGTTAACTCTTCCAGCGACTCGCAATATTGCTGGCGTCCGGCGTTATTGACCAGAATATCCAGTCCGCCGAGTTGGCTGGCGGCCTGCTCGACCAGGGATTCACAGAAGGCTTCATCGCGCACATCGCCCGGAATCGCTACGGCTTTACGCCCTTCGGCCTCAATCAGGGCAATCACGGTTTCAGCATCGGACTCCTCTTCCGGCAGATAGTTGATCGCCACGTCGGCGCCCTCGCGGGCGAAGGCGATCGCTACCGCGCGTCCAATGCCGGAATCACCGCCGGTGATCAGCGCGCGCTTACCTGCCAGCCGACCGGAACCGACGTAGCTCAGTTCGCCGTGATCCGGCTGCGGCTTCATCTCTTCGGCAAGACCCGGCGGCGATTGCGGCTGGTCAACAAAGGGGGGACGGGGATACTTCGCGGTATTGTTAGCGTTCTCGCTCATACTGACCTCCTCGTGTTAAAAGATTAAGCGTAGTTCCCAGGTCAGCCTGTCGTGGATGATTGACGAATAATCGAACGGATTCGTTTTTATAATTTTTGCGCTTACGTTCATCTCTGAACGGTAATTTACTGATTGCCGGGAAACTTTTCGAAATGTGAGGCGGGAGAGGCGTTTAGTATTTTAGGATTATTCTATCGCAAGCCTGACGGTATATTTAGCGCATTTTACTGCGGCCTGGCGGTAATATTTTCTCCGCCTGTCGAGCCAGGAAATATATTTCTCAGACGATTCATTAGCCATTAGCTTGTGAAAATGAACATCAGCACCCAGACTTATTAAGACAAGATGAAAATACGCCGGAGGTGTTGTTGATGAAAAAGTTACTGCCAGTTATTTTTTGTTCGTTGATGGCTCAGGGCGTTTTTGCCGCGGATGATGGCGGGTTTAAAAAAGACGCTGCGCCGCCGCCGCCGCACAAGATTGATGATGGCTATCGTGGGACCGAGGACGGGCGAATCATGACCGTGCGCCAGGCCATGGAAATGCATGATGGGGCCACCATCTCATTACGCGGCAATCTTATCGAGCAGCAGGGTGATGACCGCTACAGCTTCCGCGATAAAACCGACACCATAGGGGTCATTATTCCCGCGGCAGTTTTTGATGGCCGGGAAGTGAAGCCCGATCAGATGATCAGCATTAACGGCAGTCTCGATAAGAAAATGACGCCGCCAGTGGTGCGGGTCGACCGGATCCAGAAATAACCTTGCAAACAGGAGGAATAGATGTCCGTACAGCATCCAGCCGACCCGGATAAACGCGGTCGTCATCCGTCGAAAGAGGATCCGCGCGAGCAGGGTGAAGTTCCGCGTAAAAGAGACGACAGCGAAGATCATAAAGAAGATCCCTGGCATCCCCAACCTGAAAAACGCTAAAACTAGCCGCCGTCAACGGGCGGCTAGTTCTCTTTCTTAAAGATCGAAGGGCGCTAACCGTCTGCGTGAGCGGCTCGCCGGCTGCGATATCGCCCTGGCTATTGCTGCGCCGATTTCCGCGCAGGCGGTAATCCCCTGAACGAAAGGCTGGTCGTGCATCAGCCAGGGGATTGCGGCGAAGGCGATACGCCCGCGCGCTACGGGCGGCTCTCTTAACGTATAATCGTCGCCAACCTCCGGGATCTCTTCGCCCGTCGCCATCAGTTGCTCCCTCAAATGCGGGAAGGGGAGATCTTTATTTTTCAGCGCTTTTTGCCCCCTCGCATCAATAAACACGTCAAACGTATAGCGATTATGCCCGCTGGTAATCACCGTCTTCTCCTGCTGCACCGCCATATCATAATCATGCCCTAAGGCGAGAATGCCGATCGCGCCCGCTTCGCGCAGCGCCAGCAGTCGGCGGATAGACTCCGAAGGAATGGCGGCATAGCAGTCAATAAAGACCCGGGCAAGGCCGTTTTTGAATCGCTCCCGGTCGCGGTCATTAAGGTGGGGCACCATCGCCTGAACGGCTTCATGCAGCCGCAGGATAACGTAGCGCCAGGGGACCGTGTAGCGCGCGCGCTTGTTACGCTCAACTTCTTCAAGGTTATCCATCGCCCAGTGGAAAGGGTTATGCTGCTGGCGTTTAGCAAACCACGCTTCGCTGAAGCTATCGGCGTTAAGGCTGTGAAGGGCGATATTTTCGCTCCACAGGGGGTCGGCCAGGGCAATTTCCTGCGCCAGCAAAGCAAAGACCCGGTCAAGCAGGCCGTCGCTTCCTGCGGCGATGGCATTTTCCATTGCGCTGTCGGTGACGATTTCCAGCGGCTCCCAGGGAATAGGACAGTAAAAATCCGCTTCCGGAAGAATGCCGGAGCGCGACATCAGCACGATGTGCAGCGCCTGACTGGTTTCGTTAAGCCTGAAGGTGAGCGCCTCATCGTCGGAACCGATAAACTGACCGTGCTGGACGGCGACGGCCATTGCGGCATCAATTCCGCTTAGCGAGGTGCCCATAATTCCCACCCGGCAGGGCGGAATGGTGGCTTCCATCAGCCCAGACCACGGACTGGGAAACCAGGTGCGGGTTGACTCTTCTTCATCCGGCCAGACATGACCGGTGGCAAGCACCGCGAGGTCAAACACTTCGGCGACGGGCTGCTCCTCCACCCACAGCCTCACTCCTTCTTCGGTCGCCTGCAGGTCGCTGACCCGACAGGACTCATTGACCTGGACGTTAAATCCCAGTTCCCGGGCCTTTACGACCAGCGCAAGAAACTGGTCGCGAAAGTATTCGCCCAGCAGGATGCGCGGCAAAAACTGGCGATCGTGCAATGTTTCATACTCTACGCCATAGCGCGCCAGGCGCGACGGGCTCTGGGCTTTTAGCCAGTCAAGATAGGTGCTTTGTACAGGAGGGATTTCAATACTGGCGATATTGGCCAGCATCATGCGCGAATTCTCTTCATCGTTATAGGGCATACCCACGCCCGCTTCCTCGGCCTGCTCGTAAATTGACACGTCCAGCGGCTCGCCCTGTTTAAGCAATGAGAACAGGGTATAAATCCCGGTAGGACCTGCGCCGATAATGGCAATTTTCTTCATAATGACTGACCCGCCGTTGTTGTTATCACATTTGTTATCGGTGGCCTTCCGCCAGTTGAAAAGCTCCACGATAGTTCATTTCCGGGTAACGGAAATCTGGCACAATAATTGTGGTTCAAAATGTGGAAGAGGGCCAATCGCTGGCGCGCCTCTCCCTTGTGATGAGCCGACGAGACGCGGTTTTCAGAACCAGGTTTCGAGCAGGGCGCCGAAGAACAGCGTACCAGCGCTATGGTATCCGGCGCTGCCGAAGGTGTCCGTTGAGGAGTAGTTATCCAGCGATTTATCCCAGCGCATCCAGGTGGCAAAAAAGCGGATTTCCGGACGCTCAAAGAAGTCCGTTACGTTTTGCAGCTTGAAGGTAGGAGCAAACGTCAGCTTGTAGTAGCTACCGCTGGCGGCGCTGTTGCCGTTAAAACCTTTCGGGTCGATATCCATATACTGATAGCTGGTTTCGTATTGCAGGGCGAAATTCTGATTAATTTGCTGAATGATTCTTGCGTTCAGGGTGACCCAGTCGTAATGGTCAGAATCGATATAGCGATTATTGCTGCTCTGAGCGACGATCAGCGGCGCGAAGCTCAGCCTGTCGGTGAGGGATGTGATACCGTAAGAGGCGAACTTCACGGTCCATGCCGGTTGAATCAAATAACCGTCGGAGCCCGGGCCGCGAACTTCAGCTCCCAGCGCGCGGCCATAAAGCAGCGCGGTTTTCGTACTGCCGGGGCGCAGGCCGTAGAAGCTGTCGCCGTGGTACGCCAGCATGGTGTTAAACCCTTGCGAGGCCGCTTTATCCGACGCCAGACCATCGTTTATGCGTTTGTCGTTGTCCTGCGAGTAGAGGCCGTTGAGCATCCACTGCCAGTTCGCCAGACGGTGATTAAGCGAGAAGGTATAGTTTTGAATATACGTGTTATCCGCGCCGGTCATGTTGTTATATTCAACGTTGTCCATCGTATCGATATCGTTGAAATTACGGCCATATACCGCGAGGTTGGTCTTGATATCTCCCCAGAAATTCACATCATAAATACCGGCGCCGGTACCGATTAAATTCATCATATCGGAATCAAGCCAGTGAATATCGAAGTTATCCCGATCTTCCCGCTTACCGGCCCACAGCGTCGCCTGTTTAAACGCGCCGCTAAATGCGGGCATATCGCTCATTTCGACAAAAGCCTGACGGACGTTCATCTGGCCGTTAAAGGAACTGTCGGTATTATAGGTTTTATCCCACTCGGCGATTTTCATGTAATAACGCAGCTGGCTATTGTTATCATATTTTCGCCGGTAGTTAATATCGGCGGTCACATAGGTATCCGACTCATTGCCAAGGCGACCGACGCTCCCCCCGGTGCTGCCTGCAGGCGTCAGGGAAGGCCCGACGGTACTGGTTGTGCCCTTGCTTGTTAATATGCCGCTGCGCGCGTAACCGCCGAAGGTGATTTCCTGAAGCTTCGCCTGCGCGACGACATTCTGCGCCGGCTGGTTTTTTATTAACGCCAGATCCTGGTCGGTTTTGTGCTCAACGGCCTGCAGTCTTTCTTGCGCGCGCGCCGCGTTTTGTTCGGCGCTGGCCGCTCTTTTTTCCGCGCGATCTATTTTCCGCGTCGCATCCTGTAACTGGATGCGCGACTGCTTTAATTCGGCCTCAAGTCTTTCAAGCCGGGCATTAATTTCATTCAGGGTGGTATCCGCCGCAGCGGCGGATGCTGGCAAAGCCAGCGCGCAGAGCGTAAGCATATAGGCTTTCATCATTTATACCTGTACAAGAGTGGCTGTGCTCTGGACGTGCGGGTGCAGAGCACAGATGACTGTGCTAATAAACGGGATAGTTATCCGCAGGCTAAATTAATATTCGGGTTGTATTATTTTCAGCTCTCTTTGCGGGTGTTAGCAGTTTTGACAAAAAGGAATGTAATAATAAAAGCAAAAATAAACACCGCGAGTCCCACGGTAATATAGGTGACAAACTGATAGCGATCGTAGAGATACATTAGCGGCGACAGCAGGACCGCCAGACCGTATGAGTTCGCTTTTATCGACAGCAGCGACAGAATCATGCCGCCCAGCGCCGAGCTGGTGAGCATCACCATTATCGCCCGAAGCCCGGATTGCATCACGATACCGAATAAAGCCGGTTCCGAGACGCCTAATAGCTGAGTAATGGTCGCGGAAATTCCGGCGGTTTTAAACGCGATATTTTTCGCCTTCAGTGAAATAGCCAGACATACGGCGGCGTTGGCAAAACCGTACATCGCGCAAACCGTAATGAGTGGATTAAACCCGGTGCCGGCAATCAGCGAGGTTTCAATCATAATAAACATGTGATGCATTCCGGTCATTACGGCAATGGGATAGATAAAGCCGATTAACAGGCCGCCAATACCCGCAGGCAGCGTCAAAAATTGCTGAATAGCCATCACGGCGTAGTGTTCAAACCCATGTACCAGCGGACCTAAAATCAGTAAAGCGATGGCCACAGCAATCAGAATGACGATAAACGGCGTGAAAATCAGGTCCATCGAGTTGGGCATCACCCGGCGGAAAAAGATTTCCAGTTTTGCGCCGATAATACCGGTGATGAGTGCGGTCAAAATTGACCCCTGATAGCCCACCAGCGGAATAACGCCAAACACATAAATCGGGCTGCTATTGCCGTACGCCACGTCATAGGCGTTCGGCAGCGCCGGGGAAACCAGCATCAGGCCGATTAAAAAACCGATAATCGGCGTACCGCCAAACTTCTTAAAGGCTGACCAGCAGATAAACGCCGCCAGGAAGGCGAAAGCGGTATCGCAAAGTACCGTGGTCAGCGTTTGCAGGGCCGCCGGAACCTGATGGACGCTGCTGCCAAACCACGCCTGCACGGTATCATTAAAAATGACCCCTTTCAGACCGAGAAACAGACCGGTCGCCCCGAGAACCGGGACAATTGGCACAAAAACGTCCGATAAGTTGCGTATTCCCCGCTGTAATCGGCCCGAACTCTGCTTCGTCATTTCATCCTTACTGACTTCGGCAACCTGATATTCGTTAACAAACTCCTGATAAACCTTATTGACGATCCCGGTACCGAGGATTATCTGATACTGACCGGAATTGAAAAATACGCCTTTAACTTCGCTGATATTACGGACTTTATCATCATCGATTTTCTGCCGGTCTTTTACCTGCAAACGTAATCGGGTGGCGCAGTGGGTGGCGGAAGCAATGTTTTCCTTGCCGATGGTATTCACTATCTCAACGGCGATATTTTTATATTTGTTCATATTTAACTCATTCCTTAACGAGAATGGTTTGATAAGGTTTCAGGGTGGCGTCGGCGTCGGCATAATTATTGAGTACAATCTCTCCTGCCGGGAGCGTGTAAGGCAGATGCTGCGCGCTTAAGTTGGTGATAGAGATAAAACGTTCGTTGTGTGTTGCGCGCTGGTAGGCAACGATACGCTCGTCAACGTCCTCCACGGCGGCGAATGACCCATAAATCAGCGCTTGCGGATAGTGCTTATTCCGCAAGGCGATCATCTTCTGGTAAAACGCGAACACCGAATGCGCATCGTTTATCTGGCTTTGCGCATTGACGCTAAAGTCGGTTGAAGAAAACGCCAGCCAGGGCTGCGCGCCCTGATTAAATCCGCCGTTGACGCTATTCGACCACGGGAAGGGCGTTCGCGAGTTGTCCCGGGAGCGCTGATTAATAAAGCCTAACGCCTGCTGTTCAGAGAAACCTTCCGCCAGGGAGCGGTGATAGTTATCCAGACTGGAAATATCGTCAAATTCCGCAATTGACTGCCGGCAGAAATTTTTCATCCCCAGCTCCTGGCCCTGGTAAATAAACGGCGTTCCGGCCATAAAGAAGTACATCGCGGCCAGCGCTTTGGCACCGATGTCATTTTGGTAATCCGCGTCGCGGATGAGTTTGGACAGCGCGCGGGGCTGGTCGTGGTTTTCAATAAACGTCGTCCCCCAGCCGGCCTGACAAAAAGCGCGCTGGCTGGCAAAAAGCGCTTCTTTGAATTCGCTCACGCGCCAGTTGCGCTGCTTAAACCACTCCGAGCCGTTCTCGACATCGATATCGGCAGCGTGAAAATCGAAGATCATATTGAAATAGCCGTCCGGCCCGATATAGCTGTCGTACTCCTGCAGAGGCACGCCGGGCGCTTCGCCCACCGTCACGCAACGATGGCGGTTGAAGGTGTGTTCTTTCAGCTCGTGCAGAAAACATTCAATTCCCGGACGGTTGCGCGATTTCGTTTTAATGGAGGCCAGTCCATCGACGCCGTCGGCGGGCAGGGAGGCGTAATCCTGATCTTTTTTAATAAACGTAATCGCATCGATGCGAAAACCGGCGATGCCTTTATCCAGCCACCAGTTAATCATGGCGTAGATTTCCTGGCGCAGCTGCGGGTTTTCCCAGTTCAGGTCGGGCTGTTTTTTATGAAAAACGTGCAAATAGTAGCACTCTTCGCCAGCCACTTTTTCCCACGCGCTGCCGCCAAAAATCGAACGCCAGTTATTAGGCGCGGCACCAGCAACGGCGGGCTTAAAGATATAGTAATCACGGTATTTTGAGGCAGGGTCCGCCAGTGCGGCCTGGAACCAGCGGTGTTCATCGCTGGTATGATTAACCACCAGATCCACCATGATCCCAATCCCCAGTTCGCCTGCCTGCTTAATCAGGTCGTCAACATCCTGCAGCTGACCTAAATCGGGGTTCACTGCATAGTAGTCGGCGATATCGTAGCCGTTGTCCGCACCCGGCGAGAGGTAAAACGGCGAGACCCAAATCATGGTGATGCCCAGCGTTTTCAGATACGGCAGTTTCGCGATTATCCCCTGGATATCGCCAGTGCCATCGTTATTGCTGTCATAGAAGCTTTTTGGGTACACCTGATAAATGACCGCTTCCTTCCACCATGCCCCTTGTTGTGACTGATTCATCGTTTCTCCTGAGTATGAAATCGATACCATATTGAGTTAAAAAAAATTACGCCGAGGCCCGGATGACCAGTTCCGATTTCAGGTCTTCCTCGTCATAGCGATAGTGCGTGTTGTTGATCAGGGCCAGCAGGCGTTCTACCGAGATGCGGCCCAGTTGCTCAATGGGTTGGCTAACGGTAGTGAGCGGAATATGCACCATCTCCGCCACCGGAAGGTTATCAAAGCCCATGACCGCCAGTTCGCCGGGAACGCTGACGCCGTTGGCCGAGAGCGCAGAAATTAAGCCGCAGGCGACTTCATCGCTGCCGGCGAAAATTGCATCGGGACGTTCGCTTTTAGCCATCTGTAGGATCTGCTCAGCCAGACGCTGCCCGTCGCGCCAGGTGTGGACGTGGCGGAAAACCAGCCGCTCGTCAATCGGTTGCTGCCCCTGCTGCATGGCGGCAATAAAGCCGCGGTTCCTTCTGCTACCGTGGCCCTTTTGCTGGAATGCGCCGCCGGTAGAGTAGGCGATTCTTCTATACCCTTTATGCAGCAGCCAACTGACGGCGCGATAGGTCGCCAGTTCATCGTCCATTCTGACCACGGGCAGAGTCGTGTTATCGATGCTGGTGTTGCACAGCAGGATCGGACCATATTTCTGATATTGCTCGATCACGTCCTTATCACTTTCGACGGCGCACAAGATAAGGCCGTCGATGATCTTTTTCTTCAGCAGATCGAGACAGTTCTCCTCTTCGCCCGCGCTATTGTGGTTCTGAACGATCAGCACTGAGTAGCCGTGTTTACGCGCGGTGACTTCGAGAGCATCCACCAGGCTGGCGAAAAAGGGGTTAGTGATCCTCGAAATGAGTACGCCAATGCGGTGGGTTTTCACGCCGCGCATCTGCTGCGCGACGGTGCTTGGCTCGTAATCGAGCTCTTTCATTGCCGCGAGAATTTTTTCCTTTTTATCTTCAGCGATATAAGGATGATTGTTCAGGAAGCGGGAGACCGTCGTCACCGACAGACCTGCTTTTTCTGCTACGTCTTTTATGGTTGCCATGATGGTTATGAAATCGATATCACATGGGCATAAAATATTTTTGCTGACCGGCCGGGTCAACCGCCTTGTTATAAAACATGATCTGACTCACAATAAATTTTTCCTGCGCTATCCGCGTGCTACGGTTTGCGTATCCGTTGAAGGTGAGTTCGCGACGCGGACCGCCGGGTCGGCAAGACCGTTCGGGTCTGAGCGTGGGGAGGGGAGAAGCGGCGCAATGAATAATGCACGGTATTTTGTTTTGCTAATATTCCTGGTTTGCCGCGATGAACTTGACATATTAAACCTGATTGCTATTCCTTAAGCTGGCGCCGCGATGATAAGCGCAACGGTGAGGTGAAAAATGGTCAGTGAAAAAGAGAAGCTGCCCGGGATAAAAGAGAGTGAACTTTTTCTTAATTTTGAATGCGCTGCTCGTAAGATCGGGCTCGGGATATTATTATTAATCATCTTCGCAGCGCTGGCCGGGATTTTTTCCACCGGCTATTTGAGCCGTGCTGAAAAAACAAATGCCCAGCAAAATTTAACCGTGGTTTATGAGCGTTTTGGCCGTTTGCAAACTGAGTTCCGACTAAAAATTACTGCCCATTCGCGCGTCGCCAATAAATATGTTTTTAGCCTTGGCGGTGATTTTACTTCATCGCTCGAAACCAATACTATCTGGCCCCAGCCAGATAGCATGTACAGTAAGGACGATCGACTCTTTTTGGTTTATAATAATTTGAAAAGTATGGAAAATTTTTCCATATGGCTCTACGTTACGCCCACCGCTCCCGGCAAGCTGAACCACGCTTTACAGCTTAATAGCGAACCTGAAATTCGCTTCTGGCAATTTATTTATCCTTAGGAGAACGTGATGGAGATGGTGTTGCGGGCGCTGGCCATTTATTTAATTTTGCTGGTGGTTTTTAAAATCGCCGGACGCCGGGCGCTATTACAAATGACCAGCTTTGATCTGATTTTATTACTTATCATCAGCGAAGCGACACAACAGGCGCTGCTGGGGAACGACTTTTCGGTTACCGGCGCCATGCTGACGATTATCACGCTGGTGGTGGTGGATATGCTCTTTGGATTAATGAAAAAATATATGGCTGGCGCCGAGTCAGCGCTTGATGGCTGCCCGGTAATTTTAGTCGAAAACGGCGTTCCGTTAATTGATAAACTCAAAAAAGTGGATGTCTCCTGCGATGATATTCTTGTGGCCGCACGGCAGAATCAGGGTATTACGGAATTAAGTAAAATCAAATATGCCATACTGGAAAGGAACGGACATATTTCTATTATTCCTGCTGAAAGTTAAGAAGGTATCTTTATGGCGAATAATCCTTATAACCAGGCGAAAACCACCGGTGAGCTGACCAAACAAGTCGCCATCGCATTGACCGACCGTCGTTTACGCTTAACCACCGCTGAGTCGTGTACCGGGGGAAGCCTGGCGGCAGCGCTGTGCGCGGAGGAGGATACGGCTGCGTTTTACGATATTGGTTTAATCACCTTTAGCGACCGTGCGAAGCAAAAACTTCTCGGCGTTAAGGCTTCGACGCTGGAAAAGTATAGCGCCGTCAGTCGACAGGCCGTGGAAGAGATGTCGGCGGGCGCGCTGGAGTGTTCCGGAGCGGATATCAGCATCGCGATAAGCGGATACGCTGGGCCGGACGGCGGCGAGGACGGGACGCCTGCGGGAACCGTCTGGTTCGCATGGAATTTTCGCGGCGCAATCGACGCGCAGAAGGTGCTGTTTTCCGGCGGCTGCCAGGATGTCGTTGAGAAATCCGTACGCTACTCGCTGGCGATGCTGATGGAGAAACTGCCCGGCTGGCAGGGCGAATAACACTTTCATGGCGGAGGTTCTATGGCGGTCATGACGATCACCGGCGGTACTGCGGGCGTCGGCAAAGCAACGGCTGTTCGCTTTGCGCGGGCAGGCTATGACGTGGGGATTATCGCCCGCGATCGTCAAAGCCTTGAAGCGACGCAGCAGGCGCTGCGGCAGTTTGGCGTTCGGGTGCATGTCGTTCAGGCCGATGTCGCTGATGCGGATGCGATTAACACTGCCGCCTGCGAGATCGAAAAGCAATTAGGGGCTATCGAGGTGTGGGTCAATAACGCCATGTGCGCGGTGCTGGCGCCTTTCAGGACGATGACCCACGATGAATTTTCGCGGGTCACCGAAGTCACCTATCTTGGTTACGTCAACGGCACCCGCGCCGCGCTGGAGCTAATGACGCCCCGCGATCGCGGCATCATTATCCAGGTCGGTTCCGCGCTGGCCTATCGCTCCATTCCGCTACAGTCCGCCTACTGCGGGGCGAAGGCCGCGATTCGGGGCTTTACCGATGCGGTTCGCACGGAACTGATGCATGAAAAGAGCGGCGTGAGTATCTCAATGGTACAGATGCCTGGCCTGAATACGCCGCAGTTTGAGTGGGCGCGCAATAAGTTTGCCTGGGCGATGCGCCCGGTGCCCCCCGTCTATCAGCCGGAGGTGGCCGCAGAGGCTATCTTCAACGTTGCACGCAGGCCCGTGCGTGAACTCTGGGTGGGGAGCAGCACAATCCAGTCTATCGTTGGGCAATTTCTCTTCCCCGGCTTCCTCGATCGACTGATGGTTAATAAAGCATGGGAAGGGCAAATGACCCGGCACAGGAATGTCGCTGACCGGCAGGATTATCTACAACAGCCGGTCAGCGGACTGCATAAAACCCACGGGCGTTTTTCCTCAGAGGCGAAGTATCGCGCCGCCGCCATCACCTCCGGCGTGCCGGGAAAAGCGCTACTCGGCGGCGCGGCAGCGGCGGGATGGTTGTTGGCAAAATGGTTTATCTCGCGTAAAAAACGCTAACGCAGCGCGCTACTGTTGGTCCAGAACCATCGGTAGCCATAGGCGCCAATCTCCAGCTCAACGCGTTTACCCGCTACAAGGTCGTCAGCATAGGTTTTGTCGGCCAGGCAGGGCGTCCAGACGCCCTCGGCAATCTCTTTCGCGGTGAAGCGCACGCGCTTGTCGCTGAAATTAAGAAAGGTGATGACGCGGCGTTGGTCGGCATCGTAGCAAATCCCCAGAATCGCCTGCCGATCGATGCCGATAATGCGAAAAGGCGCAACGGCGATTTCCGGAAACTCGCACCGCGTATTGGCGATATCTATAATGCGATGCAGAAGGGAATGGCGGTGCAGCAGCGAATCAGCGACGTTGACCTTCTGATAGCGAAACGGCCCCTTATCGATCAATGGAGCGACAAAAGTAGCAGGATCGGCTGCGGAGAAACCGCCGCCCGCTGAGCCGGCCCATTGCATCGGCGTGCGCACCGCGTAGCGCTCTTCCAGGGCCAGATTGTCACCCATCCCAATTTCATCCCCGTAGCGCATTATCGGTACGCCGGGGAGCGAAAAGAGTACGGCATGACAGAGCGCCAGCCGCCGCCGATCGCCGTTCAGCATGGGGGCCAGCCGACGGCGGATACCGCGCTGGTAAACGTTCATCTCCTTATCCGGGGCGAAGGCATCCATCACGGTTTGCTTTTTCTTGCGGCCTACCCCTTCAAGATCCAGTTCATCGTGATTACGTAGCCAGTTGGCGAAGCAGCAGGCGTCGGGCGGCACGATGGTTTTCGTGATGGCGTCGATCAGCGGACGGGCGTTCTTACTCGCGAGACTGACGTAAAAATTTTTGTTCAACCAGAAGTTAAGCACCATATTAAGTCGATTATTATCGCCAAAATAGTCGCGATACTCCGCCACCTCAACGTCGACTTCGCCGAGCAGTATGGCCTGCGGGTTGTGCCGTTCAATCAGGCGGCGTAGATGTTCGAGAAGCCACAGCCCGCGTTTCTCCTCGCCGCGTCCGGCCTGCTTAGTCAGATGTGAGGCCGCATCGAGGCGAAAGCCGGACACCCCCAGCTTTAGCCAAAAAATGACGATATTTTCGACCTCTTTGATGACCGCTGGCGAGGCCAGGTTGAGATCCGGTTCATGACGATAAAACATATGCCGATAATATTGCCCGGCCTCAGCATCCCAGGACCAGATGCTCTCTTCGACGCCGGGGAACATCGGCGGCGTATCATCATCATCGTTGTCTGACCACAGGTAATAGTCGCGAAACGGCGAGCGTCGACTGCGGCGCGCTTGTTGAAACCAGGGGTGCGCGTCAGAGGTATGTTGAATCAGCAATTCAATAATGACCTGCATCCCCAGTTCACGGGCCTGCTCGATAAAGGCAATGATATCCGCCAGTTGTCCAAAGCGCGGATCGACCTGCAGATGATCGCTGACATCGTAACCCTCATCCAGAAAAGGCGTCAGGTAGAAGGGCGTTATCCAGATCACCGTCGCGCCCATTCGGCGAATATAGCGCAGCTTCGCCGTCATTCCGGCGATATCGCCGCAGCCATCGCCGTTGAGATCGTAAAACAGGGCTGAATCAATCTGATAAATGATGGCTCGCGTATGCCAGTCCGCCATAGCGCACCTCAGTGATAGCCTTCAGTGCCGGAAACTTTGCCGCGGAATACGTAGTAGCTCCATGCGGTGTAAACCAAAATCACCGGAATGATAAGCAGGGTCCCTACCAGCATAAAGAGCTGGCTGGCGGGCGGCGCGGAGGCTTCCCACAGCGTAATATGCGGAGGGATGATGTTGGGCCAGAGACTGATACCCAGACCACTAAAGCCAAGAAAAATGAGCCCAAGCGTAAGCAGGAAAGGGCGGGCATGGCTACCAGGATGGGCGCTTAACCGCCAGATCCACAGGCTTAAGGCAATGACCAGTACAGGAACGGGTACAAACCAGTAGAAATTAGGCAGGGTAAACCAGCGCTCAGCCACGGAGGGCCAGCCCAGCGGCGTCCAGACGCTCACAACGGCGATGACCGCCATCAGCGCCAGAAGCGTGTGGCGAGTCAGCTCACGCATGCGCTGTTGTAGGGCGCCTTCGCTTTTCATAATCAGCCAGGTCGTACCAAGCAGCATATACGCGACGACCAGCCCTAAGCCGCAGAACAGGCTAAAGGGCGTCAGCCAGTCGAGCGCCGAGCCGGCAAACCTGCGGTCGGCGACCTCAAAACCGTTGATGACCGCGCCTACCACCATCCCCTGGCTAAAGGTCGCCAGCAGGGAGCCGCTGACAAAAGAGTAGTCCCAGAACTTTTGATGCGAGGGGGTGGCCTTGAAGCGGAACTCAAAGGCGACGCCGCGGAAGATCAGGCCAATGAGCATGGCGGTGAGCGGGATAGCCAGCGCATCGGTGATAACGGCGTAGGCCAGGGGAAAGGCGCCAAATAGCCCCGCGCCTCCCAGCACCAGCCATGTCTCATTGCCATCCCACACCGGGGCGACGCTATTCATCATCACGTCGCGTTCTTGAGCATTCGGTACAAAGCCGAATAAAATTCCGATGCCAAGATCGAAGCCGTCCATAACGATATACATCAATGTGGCGAATACAATGATGACAAACCAGATAACGGGGATATCGATGCCCATTAGCGAGTCTCCTCTTCAGGCACGGCTTCTGCGGCAGAAAGGGGGCGAGCCGGCGTGCCGGACGTTGACGATGTCAATTCGCTGACGGGCTGCGGCCCTTTCTTAATAAGCCGGACAATGTAGTAATAACCGACGCCAAAGACCGAACAGTACACCACGATAAAGACCAGCAGGCTGACGACCATTTGCGCCGTGCTGTGCAGCGAAACCGCATCCTGGGTGCGTAAAAAACCATAAATGACCCAGGGCTGACGTCCCGCTTCGGTCGTGATCCAGCCGGCCAACAGCGCCAGCAGTCCTGCCGGCCCCATCGCCAGGGCGCTCCACTGGAAGGCGCGAGAGTGGAAAAGACGCTGCTGATAGCGAAGCCACAGGCTCCAGACGCCGAGGGCAATCATCAGCACGCCCATACCCACCATGATACGGAACGACCAGAAAACGATGAGGGAGTTTGGCCGATTCTCTTTCGGAAAATCTTTCAGCGCCGGGACCTGCTTATCCAGGCTATGGGTCAGGATCAGGCTGCCAAGCGCCGGAATTTCCAGCCCGTATTTGGTACGCTCTTCCTCCATATCCGGTATGCCAAACAACAGCAGCGGGGTGGCCTCGCCGGGTTTATTCTCCCAGTGGCCTTCTATGGCGGCGATTTTTGCCGGCTGATGCTCAAGGGTATTGAGGCCGTGCATATCGCCAACGAAGGCCTGAATTGGCGCAACCAGCAGGGCCATCCACATCGCCATGGAGAACATTTTACGTATGGCAGGGGTATTGTTCCCGCGCAGAAGGTGCCAGGCGGCAGAGGCGCCCACGAACATCGCACTGCTGAGAAAAGCGGCGATCGCCATGTGTAACAGGCGATACGGGAAAGATGGGTTGAAAATAATCGCCAGCCAGTCCTGGGGAATGACGTGACCGTTTTCAATGGTAAAGCCCTGCGGCGTCTGCATCCAGCTATTGGAGGCGAGGATCCAGAAGGTGGACATTAGCGTGCCGAGCGCCACCATGCAGGTGGTGAAAAAATGCAGTCCTGGGGGGACTTTGTTCCAGCCAAAAAGCATGACGCCCAGGAAGCCCGCTTCGAGGAAAAACGCGGTGAGGACTTCATACAGCAGCAGGGGACCGGTAATACTCCCGGCAAACTGAGAGAAACCGCTCCAGTTGGTACCGAACTGATAGGCCATCACCAGGCCTGATACCACGCCCATGCCGAAATTAACGGCAAAAATCTTCAGCCAGAAATTATATAACGAGCGCCAGACGTCATCTTTTGTCCGCAGCCACATCCCCTCCAGCACCACCAGATAGCTGGCCAGTCCGATGGTAATCGCCGGAAACAGGATATGAAAAGAGACGGTAAATGCGAACTGTAGCCTTGCCAGATTAAACGCATCGAGTTCAAACATGTTCTGAACCCCATCACATAACAACCCCCCGAACCAGGCAGGGGGAAGTGATTAACAACCGATCGTTGCTGATTACGGCTTTTTCTTACCCGCGCCAAGTTCTGCGCCGGTGAGAGGATCGCCTTCCGGGTCGGATTGGGTGCGTTTCGCCATGGTTTTCACCAGGGCCTTTTGTTCGGCCGTTAGCTTAACGCTGGCACCGCCATCTCCGCCATCTACTGCAGGCTGCGGATTCGCAATATACTCGAAGTGCAGATCGCTATTCCAGCTGCCGCGAATGTCATCGCCCTCTGACATATTGTAGTAGGTGCTGGCGTAGTCAGTGATTGGCGGTAGTTTGCCCGGCGGATAGTTGTTTCTGATGGATTGAAGCGCCTTCTCAAAAGAGAGCTGATGGGCGGCTTCTCGGGTCATCAGAAAGGCCAGCGCATCCTTCACGCCGGGGTCATCGGTGACGTTTATCAGGCGCTCATAGATGATTTTAGCGCGCGCCTCGGCGGCCACGTTGGAGCGTAAATCCGCGGTGGGTTCACCAATGGTGTCAATGTATGCTGCGGTCCAGGGCACGCCGGCGGAATTGGTCAGCGGCGTGCCTCCGCCATATAACAAAGAGGTAATATGGCTGTCGTTGCCGTTAGCGGTAAGCGAGCGGTACAGATCGGCTTCGTTTTCCGTACCTTCCGCCAGGGCGCCTTTCGCCCCTTTATTGAGCATACCTACCAGCGAGCCGATAATTTCAAGGTGGCTCAGCTCTTCGGTAGCAATGTCCATCAGCATATCCTTGCGACCCGGATCGTCATCGCTCAGGCCCTGTGTGAAATATCGGCATGCGGCGGCGAGTTCGCCCTGAGGGCCGCCGAATTGCTCCAGAAGGAGATTAGCCAGCCCCGGATTAGGTTCCGCGACCCTGACGGTATACTGAAGTTGCTTAACGTGTCGGAACATAGGCTCTTATCCTTATTGCTTATTTTTTAGCTTCAACGCCTTTTGCGTCAGAGCGCAGAAGGAACTCTTCCGTTGTTTGCGGGATATGTTTCAGCAGCCAGTCGGCCATGGCCCGCTCTTCCGCCAGAATGGATTCGATGGCGGGAATAGACGCGGTGTCACCGGCTCTTTTCGCAGCGGCAAGCAGAGAGGTATAACACGCGATTTCAAACTGTTCGAAAACATAGCCGCTAATTGAACCCTTAACGATTTCATCGGAAGGGAACATGCCGCCAATAGATTGACCTAACGCAGCCATTTTACTCATTGAATCTTTCAGCACCGACCGCGATATATCATTACGATCCAGAATCTCTTCCAGAACCGTAATTTGGCGCTTGGTTTCGGTGACGTGCTGTTCAATTCTGCTGCGCAAATCGGGGTAGTTATCGATACGGCCAGCCATCGACTCCAGCATGGATTCTGCTTGTTTTTCCATTGCATGCGCATCGCGTAGCCAGTCGTGATAGTGTTCAACGTGATTCATAATGAACTCCTTAATATCAGGTTATTTTCTGGCTATTTATTTTGTGCTTCTTTATTAATATTGCCGACCGCCAGGTCAGTTAATTTCAGATCGGTTGACTTCTCTTCTTCTAACGTTTCTGTTAAAAGCTTAACCGCTTTTTTATAACCCAGCTGTTGGGCTAAAGTGGCGAGAGTGCCGTAGCTGGCAATTTCATAATGTTCAACTTTTTGCGCAGCGGCAATTAACGCGGCATCGCGCACTTCATTTTTCTCAGTACTCTCAATAACCTCGTTAGCTTCTTCTATAAGCCCCTCCATCGCCACGCATTTCATGCGCTTAATTTTGATATTGGCTTCTTGTTCGACAATTTGATCGATACGTTCAATTTGCCCCTGGGTCTCCTCGAGATGCGCTTTGAATGCGGCGCTAAGCTGCTCGCTTGACGCCGCCCGGGCTAGTTTAGCCAGGCCGCGGGTTAATTGTTTTTCCGCGCTATAAGTATCCGATAACAGATGAATAAAAACGTCTTCTATGCTCTTCATATTCATTGGGAATATCCTTAATGCTAGAGAATAACTGCGAGTCCGCAGACCCGCAGGATACTCTTATTAATTACAAGAGAATGAATCGATTAATAATCAGGAGTTGTCAGATTTGCGTCCGCCACCATGACTATTTTGACCGCCTTTTTTACCGGCCTCAGATGCACGTTGCGGATCGTTTTTAAAATTACCACCGCTGTGCTGACCGCCTTTACGTCCAGCTTCAGATGCTTTATCACGGTCTTCAGCGAAATTACCGGAACCACCACGATGTTCTGCCATATTTTCATACCTCTGTGAGTTTATGTCAGGTAGATACGATTTAATTACGTATCCGTTGTCGTTCAGCAATTAAATTTAGTCGGTATTTTTGAACAGTCAAACCGGTTTGCGGTGATATTTTTTGAAATAATCTGAATTATGCCGTGGCTACCGTTCCGCTTGTTTAAAGTGGCTGCGAGCATAACAGGCTAGGAACTAACGAAAACATTTATATTGCTGCAGGATATATTTATGACCGCTGCGTTAATACGGGGGGACTCGGGCGACGCGGGGCTTTACGTCTCTTTACATAAGCGCCAAAAATAAGTTGTCGGAATCGTGAAAGATATTAAGAACACAACCGGGAAAAATCAGAAAATAGCGTTTTGCCAATGCTGAAGGTCATTTTAGGATAATTCAATGCGGGAGAGAAATAAGGCACCAGATCACGAGGCTGTGAAATGGTGCGTCCGAGTGGACTCGAACCACCGACCCCCACCATGTCAAGGTGGTGCTCTAACCAACTGAGCTACGGACGCATTATGGTGCGTTTAATTGGACTCGAACCAACGACCCCCACCATGTCAAGGTGGTGCTCTAACCAACTG
>NZ_JBEAIU010000030.1:0-82565 GCF_040065135.1 Klebsiella sp. CN_Kp066
ACCCCTTGTAGAGAACAGAGCGGCTGAATTCCCGGAGGCGATGCTGCGCATCTGTCCGGGCTACCACACTGCAGACGGCGATGAACCTGTAGCCCGGGCAAGGCGCGTTAAGCGCCGCCCCCGGGAGCAGCGTGCAGAATACCCCTTGTAGAGAACAGAGCGGCTGAATTCCCGGAGGCGATGCTGCGCATCTGTCCGGGCTACCACACTGCAGACGGCGATGAACCTGTAGCCCGGGCAAGGCGCGTTAAGCGCCGCCCCCGGGAGCAGCGCGCAGAATACCCCTTGCAGAGAACAGAGCAGCTGAATTCCCGGAGTCGATGCTGCGCATCTGTCCGGGCTACCGCACTGCAATCGGCGATGAACCTGTAGCCCGGGCAAGGCGCTTTGAGCGCCGCCCCCGGGAGCAGCGCGCAGAATGCCCCTTGCAGAGAACAGAGTGGTTGAATGCCCCGGAGGCGCTGCTGCGCCTTATCCGCACTACACCCGCCACTCGCTCTTTTCTTCACCATTCACCAGCAGCCTGCGGGTTTCCCCTGCCGGTAACGACACCTTCAACGCTTTCCACGCCGGTCGATAATCGCCGCGCGCGTTGACCTTCAGATTGATGCTGGCGCTATCGCAAACCATTTCCCACTCTACCCACAGCGCATGGCCATTCTGGTAACCCCAGCTTTCGCCATCATCCTCAAACAGCAGGCCGCGGCGGGTTCCCACGCCTTTCAGCGGGAACAGTTTCAGCTCACGACGATCGTCTTTTTGCGCATCGACGTGACGGATGCGTTCGCTGAGCGGCAGGCCTGCTCCGGCACGAACCAGCAGCGGCAGCTTTTCCAGCGGCGCATCAAGGACGATCCACTGCCCGCCGGCGAACCACTGGTGGCTATCAAAGTCGTACCAGCCGTCCTGATTAGCCGGCAGCCAGACGCGGCGCTGACGCTCACCGGGCTCGACGACGCTGGCGACCAGCAGATCGCGACCCAACAGGAAGTCGTCGCATTCGGCAAACGTCTGCGGATCGTGCTCGTGATCGAGGAAGGTCGGGCGCAGCATCGGTTCATCGTCGGCGTGAGCCTGCCAGAGCAGGGTATAGAGGTACGGCAGCAGACGATAGCGCAGCTCAATGGCCGCACGGATGGCCGGCGTGATTTCCGGATACATCCACGCTTCATTAACCGTCTGGTCGTCATTCCATGAGTGAATGGTAAAGCGCGGATGCATAACGCCGTTTTGCACCCAGCGAACGAACAGTTCCGGGTCCGGTTTATCGCCAGAGAAGCCGCCAACATCGTGGCCGACGTTGAACAGTCCGGAGAGGCTCATTCCCAGCCCCATCCGGGTGTTGTAGCGCAGCGTGTCCCAGTTAGTACGGTTATCACCGCTCCAGGTCTGAACATAGCGCTGCATCCCGGCGCAGCCGGAACGAGAGATAAGATACGGACGTTTGTGCGGTGCAAAGCGCTGCTGAGCCTCCAGCGACGCGCGCATCATCAGCAGCGGCATGACCGGGCGAATATGTTTAATGGCAATCTCCTGGCCAAACCCATAACAGCGGGCTTCGCCGTCCCACACTTCATACTCGTTATTATCGTTCCACGTGGCGTCGATACCCATCTCCAGCAGCTGGGTTGTCACGCCTTCCTGCCACCAGGCGACGGTCTGCGGGTTGGTAAAGTCGAGGTGCGACCCTTCGTCGTCCCAGAAGCTGGAGCGCTCGGGGGCATCGGCCTGTGAATCACGAATAAATAGCCCGCGTTCCGCCACTTCGTTATAGCGCGGATGGTCCTGCAGCAGGCAGGGCTTAATATTGGCGGCGAGCTTCAGCCCGGCATCGTGGAAGGCCTGGCTCATCACCTGCGGCTGCGGCACTTTATCGTAGTTCCAGTTAAAGACATAGCGTTTGCCATTAATCGAGGTATAGCCGGATGAGAGCTGAAACGAATCGCACGGAATGGCGTGTTCATCGCACAGACGGATAAAGTTCATCAGCTGGTTTTGCGCATCCGGCGCGTCGGTGTAATGCATCGTCGAACCGCTATAGCCGAGGCTCCATTTTGGCCCAAACAGCGTTTTACCGGTCAGGCGAACGAAGGCTTTAGTGATATCCAGTACGCGCTTGCCGGTGAACAGATAGTAATCGATGTCGCCAGCTTCCGCCTGCCAGCGGCGATAGGCGGTATGGTAATTATCGATTTCGTTACCGAGATCCAGCCAGCAGCTGCTCAGGTTATCGTAAAACAGGCCGTAGCTGACATCGCTACGCTGCGCGATGGTAAATGGAATATGTTTATACAGCGGGTCGGTGCTCACCGCGTTATACCCCATCGCGTCGAGGTTACGCATCTCATAGCGTTTGCCGGTACGCTGCAGATCGCCCGCCTTCTCACCCAGACCGTAGAAGCGCTCATCTTTACGTCGGCTCAGGTAGTGAGCAACGCCGTCGCCGTGCGCATTCGCCAGATAGGCGCTGGTCGGGCGGTCGTTCGCCAGCGGCTGCCACTCGCCGGCTTCATCGCGATAGCTCCATTCCAGCCACAGCGGCTGGTGGACGATAACGCGCAGCTGTTCGGTGGCGATACAGAGGGTGCCTTCCTGTTCCGTGAGCTGCCAGGCGGGGAGGCTAAAGCCGCTTAGCTCTTCGCGCGGACGGCCTTCCCACGGCACATCCTGTCCGGGAGCGATACTCCAGGTGCGATCCACCGCCAGCTGACCGTGCCGTTTCAGCAGCACGCGGAACATATTCTCTTCCAGAACGTACAGACACAGGGTGTGTTGGCCGTCGACGGTCAGCTCAACGTGGTGCTCCAGCCGTTGGCGTAAAGTCCAGTTTTTCAAAGTCTTCATTTTTTACATCCACTCTCAGGCGCGTTTTGCGCGACGTTCAGCAATAAATGCCACCAGGAATACCGCGCCAATCAGGTCAAAGAACCCCATGGCGATAAACAGCGGGTTGAAGCCGATTTTGTCGGCGGTGACCCCAATTAACAGTGAGAACAGAAAGCTGGCGATCCACGCGGCGGATCCGCGCATGCCGTTCACGGTCGCCATCTGTCCTTTATCGAACGACTCCACCACCAGCGCGCTGAGCATGCAGGAGATAATCTGGTGACCGAAGCCGCCTATTGAAATCAGTACGATGGTGATATAGGGATCGCGGGTGATCGCCACGGTGGCGAGCGAAATCATCAGGAAGGCGCCGGTCACGGAGCTGGCGACCACCGAGTTCACCCGTGAACAGCCGAACCAGCGGGTATACAGTTTGGTCAGATAGCCGCTGGCGACGCTGCCGAGGTCGGCCGCCAGAAACGGTAGCCAGGCGAACATAGCGATTTGCTTTAAATCCATTCCGTGCTCTTTTGCCAGATAGAGCGGTACCCAGAAGCTCAGCACCGCCCAGGCGGGTTCCGCCATAAAGGCCGGAATGGCGATACCGTAGAAGCGCTTGTTTTTTGATACGGTTTTCAGCGCGGTAAAGAAGGGCAGTTTGACCGGTGGTGCTTCATTATCCTGCTGGATCAGAGCCAGCTCAGCTTTCCCGAGGTTAGGGTGCTTCTCCGGATTATGATAAAACGCCCACCACAGCACGACCCACAAGAGCGCCAGCGCGCCGGTGAACATGAATGCGCCCTGCCAGCCGAACGAGGCGTGCGCAAAGTAGATAATCGGCGGCGCCAACATGGCGCCGACCGAGAAACCGACGCCAGCCCAGCCAGCCGCTATCGGCCGCTCGGATTTTGGAAACCACTCACCCAGCGTTTTGGCGTTGGCTGGCGTCGCCGCAGCCTCAGCGCCGCCCATAAAAAAGCGCAGGATCGCCAGGTGCAGCCAGCTTCCCGCACCGGCATGGGCAATGCAGGCGACGGCCCACAGCGTGGCGCAAATCATAAAGCCGAGCTTGAGGCCGATTACGTCGATGAGCCAGCCGCAGAGCGGCTGGAAAATGGTATAGGCCAGCTGAAATGCGCCGACTATCCATGAATACTGTTCGGTGGTAATCCCCAATGAGGTTTTTAATTCCGGGGCGATAATCCCCAGCGAGTTGCGCGTAATGTAGTTCACGGTCACGCCCAGCAAAAACAGCACCAGTATCCACCAGCGCAGATTTTTTACTATGCGGCCTGATTTACTCACCGCCATATCATTATTGAGACCTTGGCTCATAGAACTCTCCACGAGACATGTAGTAGGGAAAATTGACCAGCCTGATTCCTGAGTGGTCGCTAAAATTTTCTGTTTCGTTGTTCGATAATGCTGTTGTTCCGCCACGATTGGTTGACTTATTTGATTTGTGGTGGACCAATTCAGGCTAAGGGAGAAAAGAGGTGAACCCTAGCGGCAATTCTGCAAATTTTTTCATGAGCCGATCGCGATCGCAGTAAGAAGCGGGCAATTCCCTTAAAAATATTCATATTCTGAATATGAAAATTTTTTCATCAGCAAATTAGAGCGCGATCACAAAATGGATAAAAAGCTAAAAGTGAGCGAAATAGCGGGCCGCACGGGGCTCTCTGTCAGTACGGTATCGCGAGTGCTGGCAGGGAAAGCGAATACCAGCGCCAGAGCCCGCCAGAGGGTTCTGGAGTGCGCTCGCGAGCTGGGCGTCATGGACGGTATCGCCGCCGGGAGAATGCTGCTCAATAATCTGGTGGTCTTTGCCCCTCAGCGGGCGTTCGATGAGCGTACAGATATTTACTACTATCGCGTTATTCAGAGCATCAATTCGGCGCTGGTGCCCCATGAGGTGCATCTGCGCTACTGCGCGCTGGAGGAGAATGACAGCGATGCCAATTTGTTTTTGCAGCGTATGCATGAAACATCGACCCAGGCCGCCATCTTACTGGGAATCGACGATCCGCATATTCACGATCTGGCGGCGGACCTGGCCAAACCCTGCGTGATGATTAACTGCCACGACGCCGGAATGCGCCTCCCTTCCGTCGCGCCGGATCATCGACTGATCGGTCAATTCGCCGCCCGCTATCTGTTTGAGATGGGGCACCAGGCGATCATGAACGTGATGTGCCTGCGCCGCTATACCATGGAACTGCGTTTACTGGGGATTAAGCAGGCGTGGCGTGCGCGGAATCTGCGCTTCGTCGATAGCATGGATTTAATCGACGTCGCCAATTTCAGCGCCCGGGATACTGAGACAAAAGTGGGCGAGTGGCTGGATCAGCGCGGTGATGGCCCGCTGCCAACGGCGTTTCTGGTAGGCGGTGATTTTATGGCGGCAGGGACGATCGCTGCTCTGCAGAAGCGCGGATTACGCGTGCCGCAGGATATTTCTATCATGAGTATCGACGGCTTTAACCTGGCGGCGATTCAGGATGTGCCGTTAACCGCTGTCCACGTCCCGCGCGATGAATTAGGCGTTGAAGCAGTACATTTGTTGCAGCAGAGGCTGATTCGTCCCGATGCGCCGCACGGCTCACTATTATTGCATGGTACGCTGGCGGTACGTGATTCGGTGCGGCGGATACGTGCCGGTAACCGCCGCACCGCCGTTGAGCCTAAGGGGTTATACGACGATTAATCCGCCATCCCCAGCGCCCGCTTGCCGTGGACATTTAAATCCTCCAGCGTGAAGCGGCCTTCCCAGTCGGTTTCATAATCTTCACGCGGGAAATCTCCCGGCGAAGCGCCGCGCGCCAGCGCGGCTTTAACCTTCTGCGCGTAGGCGAGGTTTTTCTCACACATCGGCGCGGCGGGAATATACATGACGTTGCCCCAGCCTTGCTGATTTTCCACCGGCGCGACTGAGTGGATGACGTCGCAGTGCCACCATACCGAATCGCCCGCATTGAGCGCCGGAATAGAACTTAAGGCTTTGATCAGCAGCGGGTGCCATTTTTCCGAAATCGGCAATACCTTGCCCGGCGCGACGCCGCACAGTTCATCCTCCGGCACATCGTCGAGCAGCGGACGCAGCAGTACGTAAGCCATAGCTTCCGGGATCGGCACGACGTGCAGCAGGCCCTGATCGGGGATCATATCGGAGAGCGCGGTCCAGCCCTGGAAGGTACGGAATACCGAGCATTTGGTGGTATTGTCGACCGTGTACTCTTCGACGTCAGTACGGTGCGCCGCGTCCCACGGGTCGTAAGCATCAACATTGCCGTTAAACACGTCGGCAAACACTTTCTGATAGGCCGGTAGCAGCCAACGTTCCAGGGCGCCGGAATCGGTATGCGCGCCCAGACCTTTCGAGGTGGTTCCCGGCGGGCGGCGGCGAATACGGTCCGGGTAAATAACGCTGATATCCGGGTTAAACCACTGCTTGCCGTCGTGGTTAAACGTCCACAAGCGGTTAAGAAATGACTGCGCGGCGGCCATTTCATCGCTCTGGCGCGCCTGCATCTGCGCCTGGGACCAGTAAATCGGATAGATTTCCGGGCGCGACGCTTCCAGTGAACCGAAAAAAGTATCGCCGGGGCCTTTGTAGACCTCATCGAAATGGTTGCGGTCCAGATACGCGAGCATCGAGTTATCCCATCCCAGCGCCTGTTCGCGGGGAAAATGGCCCTTGATCACCACGCAGCCGCGACGCTTGATGAGCTCGCGCTGGGCTTGCGTGACCCGATCCCGGGCAATATCGGCGAACGGGATCGTCGGCCAGACGTCCTGTCCGCTGGTTTTAAGGGCATCAATCTCTTCCACACGCGCAGCGATTCGCGCCGTCAGACGATCGAACACCGCCTGCACGTCGCCAATTTGCGCCCGCAGCTCTTGCTTGATCTGGCGGATGGCCGCTTTTGGGTCGGCAGGTAAAGTTTCACAGGTACAGGTAATAGCCATAATGACCTCTCATCTTTCATTCGAAAGTATTAAATCTTACATACGATAATTTAAGTTAAAATTAAGTTAATGCAAGTTTAAAATTATGCGGAGATGCACAAAATGGAAAATCGGGGCGGTAAGCCCCGGAGAGGCGTTACTTGTCGAACGGGGTGGCGTGGTCGAGGACGGCCTGAATCACCTTCAGCGCGCCGTCGTGGTTGTTGTCATCGGTAGCATAACGCGATACCGCCTTAATGCTTTCGGCGGCATTGGCCATCGCGAAAGAGTATCTCACCAGCTTCAGCATTTCCGTGTCGTTCGCGCTGTCGCCGATGGCTACGCACGCCTGCGGCGAAATGTTCCAGCGCTTAAGCAAGCGGCTGATACCGTTGGCTTTATGCAGGCCGGGGATGATCAAATCGACGAAGCCAAAACCGCTGGTGACCGGCTTCATAATGCCGTCCAGCGAGACGTGCAGTTTGTCGATAAGCTGCGGAATTTCGCTATCCGGCAGGTTAAGGGAAAACTTAAACAGCTTATCGTCGATGTCATGGTAGCTGCCAATACGCTGCAGACGATGGTAGTGCTTTGACATCAGCGCGACAAAGGCGTCGGGCGCGCGATCGCTGACGTAAGCGCTCTCGAGGCCGCAGGCGACAAAGTTGAGCTGCGGGTCTTTGAGCAGTTCGCCAATCACCACCTGGGATTCATGGCGGGTAAGTTCACCGTGGAACAGCTGTTGACCGTGTTCGAAAACCAGCGCGCCGTTCTCGGCAACAAAGGAGATTTGGTCGCGGATTTCCGGGAAAAAAGAGATCAGCTGATAGTACTGGTTGCCGCTGGCGACCACAAACTCAATACCCTGCTGCTGGAGTTGCGCGAACTGCGCAAGAAAACGCGAGCGATCGTACTGCTTGGCGTCATTGAGAAAAGTTCCGTCCATATCGGTGACGATAACTTTAACGGTCATAACACATGCTCCTGGCTTAACTTCGACCAGTAACATTCTAATTACAATGTGATGGGGAGCACAAATTTATTTCGAATGAAAGTTTGTGTTCACCCTTGTGCAACATAAAACCCCGGATTGCGGCGTAAACGCCTTACCCGGACTACCGGCCCGCAAACGGCTTCGAACCTGTAGCCCGGCTAAGCGCAGCGCAAGCCGGGGGATGTGGCTTACAGCGTATGCTCGGTACGGGCGATAATATCGTCCTGAGCATCCGGCGACAGGGCGGTAAAGAACGCCGAGTATCCGGCCACGCGGACCACTAAATCACGATACTGGTCAGGATGTTTCTTCGCTTCCAGCAGCGTTTCGCGCGACACGATGTTGTACTGAATATGCCAGCCTTTGTGCACCTCGAAGAAGGTGCGCAGCAGCACCATCAGTTTCTGCTTATCCGACTCATTCTCCAGCGTAGCCGGGTTCAGCTTCTGGTTAAGCAGTACGCCGCCAAGAATTGAGCCGGTTGGCAGTTTACCTACCGAGCTGATCACCGCGGTCGGCCCCAGGTGGTCGGTACCGGAAGCCGGACTTGCCCCTTCCGCCAGCGGCGAGTGCGCTTTACGGCCATCCGGCGTCGCCATCGTTTGAGCGCCAAA
This sequence comes from Klebsiella sp. CN_Kp066, assembly GCF_040065135.1. Taxonomy (NCBI): domain Bacteria; kingdom Pseudomonadati; phylum Pseudomonadota; class Gammaproteobacteria; order Enterobacterales; family Enterobacteriaceae; genus Klebsiella; species Klebsiella sp. CN_Kp066. The sequence goes on from NZ_JBEAIU010000030.1 coordinate 8,383, forward strand.
CGGCACGTTGGCGGAGATGGACGAGGTGCCGGCGTAGTAGTTACCGCCGATCGGGCCGCGGCCATAGCGCGGGTTATGATACAGCTTCAGCTCATCAATATAGGTCTGGTAGGCGCGAGCCAGCAGAATATCGACGCTATCTTCATCGTTACCGTATTTCGGCGCGCCGTTGATTAAGCGCTGGCGCAGCTGCTCGTGGGTCAGGCCTTCGAAGTCTTCAGCCAGCGCTTTGGCCAGCTCTTGTTGACCAATGACGCCCTGGTCGAACACCAGTTTCTTCACCGCCGCCAGGCTGTTGCCGAGGTTAGCGATACCGACCTGCAGACCGGATACCCAGTCATATTTCGCGCCGCCCTGCTTGATGCTCTTCGCACGCTCAATGCAGTCATCGACCAGCGCCGAGCAGAGGATATCGTGCACGTTCTCTTCCAGCATGGTATCGACCACGTACTCAATCTCGATAGATTTGCGCGTGTAGTAGCGGATCTGCGTATCCCAGTCGGCCAGGACCTGTTCAAAGTTGTCGAAGTTGCCTTTTGACAGCGCATGTTCCTGCGGCAGGAAAACCTGGCCGCTGGTGGCGTCGCGGCCGCCTTCCAGGGTTGCCAGCATGACGCGGGCGAAGTTGATAAAGCTCATCCCGGTGCAGCGATAGCCCCATTTACCGCCGACGGCGGTTTCAATGCAGCCGATAGCGGCATAGTCGTAGGCATCCTGCGGCTCGATCCCCAGCTTGATAAATTCCGGGATGACGATTTCATCGTTGTTGAACGCCGGCATGCCGAAGCCGCAGCGGATCACCTGCACGCAGGCGTCGAGGAAGTCGTTGCTCATGCCCGCGTGATAGCGCACGCTGAGGTTAGGCTGAGTCGAACGCAGCCGACCGCAGGATTCCAGGATGGCGTAGGAGAGCGGGTTCACCGCATCCTGCGCTTTACCGTCCACCAGATTCTGGCCGCCGATGGTGACGTTCTGATACAACGGGCTCCCGGCGGAAGCCTTAGAGTGCGAGCCGGAGCGAATTTTGTTCACCTCCAGCAGTTTAAGCCAGCAGCAGTGCAGTAGCTCAATGGCGTGTTCGCGATCCAGAGAGTGTGCCAGCTCAACGTCGCGGCGGTAGTAAGGGTAGAGATACTGGTCCATACGGCCGAAAGAGACCGAGTGACCGTTGGACTCGATCTGCAGAATCAGCTGGATGAAATAGCACAGCTGCAGCGCCTGCCAGAAAGTTTTCGGCGGCTCATGGGCGATGATGTCGCAGTTTTCGGCAATCGCCAGCAGCTCGTCGCGGCGGGATTCACGGCTCTCCGTCGCGGCCATGCTGCGCGCCAGCCCGGCATAGCGCTTACAGTGTTCGCTCACCGCTTCCAGCACGATATCAATGGCTTTCAGGAACTGCTCGCCGTGCAGATCTTCCAGTACGGTCAGGTTAATGCGCGAACGGCGCTCGGCGACTTTCGCGCGCATGCCGTCGAGGCCTTTTTCCAGCAGCAGCGGATAGTTGACTGCAAGGTGAGCATCGCCGGAGGTCATATTGCCTTCCGCTTTGATAATGCCGGTGGCCAGCAGCGCTTTTTGCTCATCGGTGAACATGCCGTAGCAGCGGTCCTGTACCGTTTGACCGCGCCACCACGGACACACTTCGTGCAGCACGCGTTTGTTTTCTTCGCTAACGGCAAAACCGGCGCCGGGGCGATCGGCGAGGTCGTCGATCTCTTTTTCGATCCAGCTAACGGTGTATTCCGGGAAGATTGGCGCCGCGCGAACTTCGCTGGCCTGGTTGCCGACGATCAGTTCATCGTGCTTGATCCAGATTGTGCGTTCCGCCAGGTGGTGGGCCAGCGCCAGCGCGCGGCGTACCGGGATCGGCTTATCCAGATGCTGCTGATAGGCTTGGGTATAGTGCAGGGCGCGTTCGGTACAGACCGGCGGCTTGACGATATGCACCAGCGCCATTTTATGCGCCTGTATGCGCGGGCTCAGAGTATCCAGTTTCAACGTTGTCATAAGGTTATCCTCGTAGAGTCGCCGTTAAACCTTTGCTCTGAGCATAGTGCTGCGCGAAGGCGAGCAGCTCGGGTGCAGCAAGCGGTTTATCCGGAGCGGTATAGGGCTGACTGAGTAATTGGTATTTATTCATGCCTAACGTGTGGTAAGGCAGAAAGTGGATCTCGCCAACCTTTAAACGGTCAGCGGCAAAATCGGTAATGGCGGCGATATCGCTTTCGTTGGCGTTAAAGCCCTGGATCAGCGGTACGCGAATGATGATTTTCTTTCCGGCCTGCGCGACGCGCTGCAGATTATCCAGTACCCGACGGGCGCTGCCGTCCGTCCACTGCTGGAAAATCGCTTCGTTGACGTGCTTGAGATCGGCGAGAAACAGATCGATAAACGGCAAAGCGGGTTCGACGTATTTCCACGGCACGTGCAGGCAGGTTTCGACCGCGGTGTGGATCCCCGCGCGGTGGCTGGCCTCAAACAGCTGTCGGGCCAGCTCGGGATTCATAAACGGCTCGCCGCCGGAAAGCGTGATGCCGCCGCCGCTGCGGTCGTAAAACGGTTTGTCGCGCAGCACCGTGGCCATAATCTCTTCGACGCTTTTCTCTTCGCCGCACACCGTTAACGCCGTCGTCGGGCAGCAGTCGCGCAATTTGCCGATATGCGCATCGGTGAGCTTTTCGCGATGGATAATCAGACCGTCCAGCTTACGGGTAATCACTTCCGGCGCAGCCTGCTGGCAGAGGTCGCAGCCGTCCAGGCAAAGGCGGGCGTCATACAGCAAATCCGCCGTGCGGGCGCGGCTTTCCGGGTTCTGGCACCAGCGGCAGCCCAGCGAACAGCCTTTGAGGAATACGACAGTGCGGATCCCCGGGCCGTCATGGGTTGAGTAACGCTGAATGTTGAAGATCATGATTCACCCTCTTGTTTGCATATGAAGATTAAATTACTTTCGAATGAAAGTTATATTGATATAAATCAACAAGCAGAAGGAGGGAGGAAAATGGAGGCTAAAAAGCCGCTGCGGGTCACAAATCATCCGGCGACGGCAGTCGCCGGAAAAGGGCTAAGGCGTGCCACACACCTCACACTGAGGGTTACGCATCAATTTCATTTCGCGGAACTGGCAGCGCATGGCGTCGTACATGACGATTTTTCCCGTCGCCGGGCTGCCGTAGCGGGTCAGCAGCTTTATCGCTTCCATCGCCTGTAGTGAACCAATGGTGCCGACCAGCGGCGCCATCACCCCGGCTTCTACGCAGGTGAGGGCGTTTTCGCCAAACAGACGGCTCAGGCAGCGGTAGCAGGGTTCATCTTCCTGCCAGGTAAAAACGCTGATTTGCCCTTCCATGCGAATTGCCGCGCCGGAGACCAGCGGTGTTTTATGACGAAAACATCCGGCGTTGAGCTGGTTACGGATCGCGACGTTGTCGGTACAGTCGAGCACCAGATCGTGGGCGGCGATTTGCGCCGCCAGCGCCTCGTCTTCCAGCCGCGCGTTGAGCGCCGTGAGCTGAACGTGGGGATTAATCCGCGCCAGCGCGGCGCGGGCGGAGTCGACCTTCGGCTGGCCGATGGTGGCGTCACTGTGCAGAGTCTGGCGCTGAAGGTTGGAGAGCGAAACGGTGTCGAAATCGAGCAGGGTAAGCAGGCCGACGCCTGCCGCCGCCAGATACTGCGCGGCGGCGCAGCCCAGCCCGCCGAGGCCGACAACCAGCACGCGGGAGGCTTTCAGCTGCTCCTGACCGTCAAAATCGAAATCGCGCAGAATAATCTGCCGGTTATAGCGCAGCATCTCCGCATCGCTCAGCTCCACGCTCATTACAGCCCTCCGAACAGATGATTAAAGGGCTCAACGTCCACCCATTCGCCCGCTTCCACGTTGCCGCGCTCGCGCTCCAGCACGATAAAACAGTTGCCGAGGCTGAATGAGCTGAAGATATGCGAGCCCTGGTGACCGGTGCTGCTAACCACCAGCTCGCCGTCCGGACCGCGCTGCAGCACGCCGCGTTGAAAATCGAGTCTTCCGGGCGATTTTTTCAGATGGGTTGCGGCGCGCACGCGCAGACGCATCGGCTGAGCCTGCCCACCGTTGCCGGAGAGCTTCGCCAGCAGCGGCTGGACCAGCTGGTAAAAGGTTAGCGTTGCGGAAACCGGGTTGCCCGGCAGACCGCAAAACCAGCTGTGGTTGAGCTTGCCGAAAGCGAAAGGTTTACCCGGTTTAATCGCCAGCTTCCAGAAGCCGATTTCACCCAGTTCTTCGAGAATCGCTTTGGTGTAGTCTGCTTCGCCGACGGAGACGCCGCCGGAGCTAATCACCACGTCTGCCTGTCGATCGGCCTCGATAAAGACTTCCCGCAGCTTAGCCGGATCGTCGGGAATAATGCCGAGGTTAATGACCTCGCAGCCCAGCTCCTGCAGCATCAGGTGTACCGCCAGGCGATTAGTATCGTAAATTTGCCCGTCGGCGAGGGGCTGGCCCGGCAGCTGGAGTTCATCGCCGGTAGAGAAAACCGCCACGCGCACTTTGCGTATCACCTCGACGTCGGCAATCCCCAGCGAGGCCAGAACCGGCAGCTCGGCAACGGTCAGGCGGGTGCCAGCAGGGAAAACGACCGCACCGTGGGCGATATCTTCGCCGAGACGACGGATATTCTGTCCGCTTTTCACCGGCGCGAGGAAGCGGATGCCCCCATCGGTTTGTTCCGTCTGCTCCTGCATCACCACCGCGTCGCAGCCTTCCGGCACCGGTGCGCCGGTCATAATGCGGATACAGGTGCCCGCCGGCCAGTCACCGTTGAAAGGTTGACCGGCGAAGGCCTTGCCGGTGACCGGCAGCGCTACGCCGTCGGTGAGATCCGCCAGGCGTACCGCATAGCCGTCCATTGCCGAGTTATCAAAACCAGGCACGTTGAGCGGTGAAACGAGATCATGGGCGGTCACGCGCGAAAAGGCCTGCAACAGCGGTACGGTTTCCGTCGCATTCAGCGGCGTAATACGATTGAGCATCTGGGTCAGGGCTGTGTCGAGCGGCATCAGTCCGGCGGTAAAATCCATGGCTTTCTCCTGCGGGCAAACATCGAAAACGCCTATTATACCTTAAATAATTCGCGTTGCAGGCAGGCGGCGACGTAGGGACAAATTCGTCGGGAACGAATTTGAACAGCTGAAGGCTGCCTCTGGTGAGGGACAAGGATGTCCCTCATTACATCCCCGGGAGCTTACTTCAGTAAGTGACTGGGGTGAGCGACAAATCTGTACGGAACAGATTTGAACGCCGTGTAACGGCGGCCCGTCAGGGCGAGGCTCATGGATGAGCCGAGTAACGAAGCCAACGCACATGCAACTTGAAGTATGACGGGTATATGGCAGAAACGAGAGACGGGCTATAACCCACCTGGGTACAAGCTTTACATCACCCTCCGCTCTTTCTATATTCAAAAATTGTATAGGACAGTCAGCACGATAATGATATTTATACACTTTATCGTTAAGGAATGGCGCGATGGGGAAGGCGGTTATAGCAATTCACGGCGGAGCCGGGGCGATTAGCCGCGCGCAGATGACGCCGGAGCGCGAGCGGGAGTACGTGGCAGCGCTGTCGGCGATTGTCGATAGTGGACAAAAAATGCTGGCGGCCGGGGCCAGCGCGCTGGATACGGTAACCGAAGCGGTTCGGCTGCTGGAAGAGTGCCCGTTATTTAATGCCGGTATTGGCTCCGTGTTTACCCGCGATAGCCGCCATGAACTCGATGCCTGCGTCATGGATGGTTACAGCCTACAGGCGGGAGCCGTGGCCGGCGTTAAGCATTTACGCAATCCGGTGCTGGCGGCGCGGCTGGTGCTGGAGCAAAGTCCGCACGTGCTGCTGATTGGCGAAGGGGCGGAAGCGTTTGCCGCTTCCCGCGGTATGGCGCGCGTCGATAACAGCCTGTTTTCTACCCCTGAGCGTTTACTGCAGCTGCGTCAGGCGCAGGAAGGCGACGATATCGTGCTCGATCACCACGCCGCGCCGCTGGATGAGCGGCACAAAATGGGGACCGTCGGCGCGGTAGCCATGGATCTGACGGGCAACCTCGCGGCGGCGACCTCAACCGGCGGGATGACCAATAAGCTACCGGGACGCGTCGGCGACAGCCCGCTGCCGGGAGCGGGCTGCTACGCCAATAACGCCAGCGTCGCCGTGTCCTGTACCGGTACCGGGGAAGTGTTTATGCGGACCCTGGCGGCCTACGATATTTCGGCGCTGATGGAGTATAGCCAGCTCAGCCTGCAGGAGGCCTGCGAAAGGGTAGTGATGGAGAAGCTTCCGGCGCTGGGCGGTAGCGGCGGCCTGATCGCCATCGACAGAGAAGGCAACGTGGCGCTGCCGTTTAACAGCGAAGGCATGTACCGTGCCTGGTGTTATGCGGGCGATACGCCCACGATTGGTATTTATCGCGAATAAGAGGAAAGGGCGTTGCCGCATAGTCAAGAAATCGATGCCGATGATGTTCTGCAGGTGCGCGGCCTGAACGTCGTGTTTAATCAGCAACAGCAGGCTTTTTCCGCCGTCCGCGACCTGTCGTTTACCCTGCGGCGCGGCGAAACGCTGGCGATTGTCGGCGAGTCGGGCTCGGGAAAATCGGTGACTTCGCTGGCCCTGATGCGCCTGCTCGATCGGGCGGTCAGCGAAGTGCGCAGCGATGCGCTACTTCTGCGCCGTCGCAGTCGGCAGGTGATTGAGCTGAGCGAACAGTCTGACGCTGAAATGCGCGGCGTGCGCGGCGCGGATATGGCGATGATCTTCCAGGAGCCGATGACCTCGCTCAATCCGGTCTTCACCATCGGCGAGCAGATTGCCGAATCTATCCGCTTACATCAGGGCCTGAAGCATGATGAGGCCCTGCGCGAAGCGAAAAAAATGCTCGATCAGGTGCGCATTCCGGAAGCGGAAGCCATGCTCTCACGCTATCCGCACCAGCTTTCCGGCGGGATGCGTCAGCGGGTGATGATCGCCATGGCGCTCTCCTGTCGTCCGGCGGTGCTGATTGCCGATGAACCGACGACCGCGCTGGACGTCACTATCCAGGCGCAGATCTTACAGCTGATTGCCGTCCTGCAAAAAGAGATGGCGATGGGCGTTATCTTTATTACCCACGATATGGGGGTGGTCGCCGATATCGCCGACCGCGTGCTGGTGATGTATCGCGGCGAAGCGGTGGAAACCGGCAGCGTGGAAGAGATTTTTCGCGCGCCAAAGCACCCGTATACCCAGGCGCTGCTGGCCGCGGTGCCGCGGCTGGGCGCGATGCGCGGCACTTCGCTGCCGCGTCGCTTCCCGCTGTTAAACCAGAGCCCGTCGTCGGAGGGGCAGAACACCGTTGTGGCCGGAGAACCGATCCTTAAAGTTCGCGATCTGGTGGCGCGCTTCCCGCTGCGTAGCGGAATTCTCAACCGCGTAACCCGTGAGGTGCATGCGGTCGAAAAGGTTAGCTTTGATTTATGGCCCGGCGAAACCCTGAGCCTGGTGGGCGAGTCCGGGTGCGGTAAATCGACGACCGGCCGGGCGCTGCTGCGGCTGGTAGAGACCCAGGGCGGCAGCATTATCTTCAACGGCCAGCGAATTGATATGCTAACGGGCAGTAAGCTTCAGGCGCTGCGCCGCGATATTCAGTTTATTTTTCAGGACCCGTACGCTTCCCTCGACCCACGGCAAACGGTGGGCTATTCGATTATGGAGCCGCTGCGGGTGCATCGACTGCTGGAGGGCGATGCCGCCCGTGAACGGGTCAGCTGGCTACTGGAACGCGTCGGGCTGGAGCCGGAACATGCGTGGCGCTACCCGCACGAGTTTTCCGGCGGCCAGCGGCAGCGCATCTGTATTGCCCGCGCGCTGGCGCTCAATCCGAAAGTGGTGATTGCCGATGAATCGGTATCGGCGCTGGACGTGTCGATTCGCGCGCAAATTATCAATCTGATGCTCGATCTACAGCGTGAGATGGGCATCGCATTTCTGTTTATCTCCCATGACATGGCGGTGGTTGAGCGCATCAGCCACCGCGTGGCGGTGATGTATCGCGGGCGTATTGTCGAGATTGGCCCGCGCCGCGCCGTGTTTGAAAACCCGCAGCACCCCTATACCCGTAAACTGATGGCCGCCGTTCCGGTGGCTGACCCTGCGCATCACCGTCCGCAGCGCGTGCTGCTCTCCGACGAGCTGCCGGGTAACATCTTCAAGCGGGGCGAAGAGGGGATCAGTACACCGTTACAGCAGGTGGGGCCGGGGCACTTTGTCGCCAGAGAGTCCGCCGCCGACGTGCTGGCGCGCTAACAACGACACCAATAATGCAGCATTTCAGGAGAACAACATGACTCAACGCGTATCAGGCAAATGGCTGTTGGCGCTGGGCGTCGCCTCGGCGCTGACAGCCGCTCCGGCTCTGGCCGCAAAAGATGTGGTGGTGGCGGTCGGTTCTAATTTTACGACCCTCGACCCGTATGATGCTAACGACACGCTGTCGCAGGCCGTCGCCAAGTCCTTCTATCAAGGGCTGTTCGGCCTCGATAAAGAGATGAAGCTACAGAACGTGCTGGCGGAAAGCTATACCGTTTCCCCGGACGGCCTGGTGTATACCATTAAGCTACATCCGGGGGTGAAGTTCCAGGACGGTACCGAGTTTAATGCCGAAGCGGTTAAGGCGAACCTCGATCGCGCCAGCAACCCGGAAAACCATCTCAAGCGTTATAACCTGTATAAAAATATCGCCAGCACCGAAGCGGTAGACCCGACCACGGTGAAAATTACCCTCAAACAGCCTTTCTCGGCGTTCATTAATATTCTGGCCCATCCGGCGACGGCGATGATTTCTCCGGCGGCGCTGAAGAAATATGGTAAAGAGATTGGCTTCCATCCGGTTGGCACCGGGCCTTATCAGCTCGATACCTGGAACCAGACCGATTTTGTGAAAGTGAAAAAATTCGCCGGTTACTGGCAGCCAGGGCTGCCGAAGCTGGACTCCATCACCTGGCGCCCGGTCGTGGATAATAATACCCGCGCGGCGATGCTGCAGACCGGCGAAGCGCAGTTTGCGTTCCCGATCCCCTACGAGCAAGCGCCGCTGCTGGAGAAAAACAGCAAGCTAGAGCTGGTAGCCAGCCCGTCAATTATGCAGCGCTATATCAGCATGAACGTGACGCAGAAGCCGTTCGATAATCCCAAAGTGCGCGAAGCGATTAACTACGCTATCAACCGTCAGGCGCTGGTAAAAGTCGCTTTTGCCGGCTACGCCACACCGGCGACCGGCGTGGTGCCGCCGTCTATCGCCTATGCTGAAAGCTACAGCGCCTGGCCGTACGATCCGGCTAAAGCTCGTGAGCTGCTGAAAGAGGCGGGTTATCCGAATGGCTTTACCACAACGCTATGGTCATCGCACAACCACAGCACGGCGCAGAAAGTACTGCAGTTTACCCAGCAGCAGCTGGCGCAGGTGGGCATTAAGGCGCAGCTGACGGCGATGGATGCGGGCCAGCGCGCGGCGGAAGTTGAAGGTAAGGGACAGAAAGAGAGCGGCGTACGCATGTTCTACACCGGCTGGACGGCGTCGACCGGGGAAGCTGACTGGGCGCTGTCGCCGCTGTTTGCGTCGCAAAACTGGCCGCCGACCCTGTTTAATACGGCTTTCTACAGCAATCCGCAGGTCGATAAAGATCTCAATGACGCGCTGAAAACCACCGATGCGCAGGAAAAAACGCGGCTGTATAAAGACGCGCAGGATACTATCTGGAAAGAGTCGCCGTGGGTGCCGCTGGTCGTAGAAAAGCTGGTCTCGGCGCACAGTAAAAATCTGACCGGTTTCTACATCCAGCCGGATACCGGATTTAGCTTTGAACAGGCGGATCTTAAGTAGAGAGTTGTGGGTCCCCGGGCGCAGGCTGCGGGGAATTTGCGCAAGGAGAAGCATGCTCAATTATGTGATTAAACGCCTGCTGGGGCTGATCCCCACGCTGCTGATTGTAGCGGTGCTGGTGTTTCTGTTCGTGCATATGCTGCCCGGGGATCCGGCTCGGCTGATTGCCGGACCGGAAGCCGATGCCCAGGTGGTGGGAATGGTGCGCCAGCAGCTTGGGCTCGATCGCCCGCTGCACGTGCAGTTCTGGCACTATATCAGCAACATTTTGCAGGGCGACTTCGGCACCTCGATGGCTTCCCGCCGCCCAGTGAGCAGCGAAATCGCCAGCCGTTTTATGCCCACTTTCTGGCTGACGATTGCCAGTATGGGCTGGGCGGTCATCTTCGGGATGGCGGCAGGGATCGTGGCGGCCGTGTGGCGCAATCGCTGGCCGGATCGTATAGGCATGGCGCTGGCGGTCACCGGCATCTCGTTCCCGGCCTTTGCGCTCGGTATGCTTTTGATGCAGATCTTTTCCGTTGAACTGGGCTGGCTGCCAACGGTGGGCGCCGACAGCTGGCGGCACTATATTCTGCCTTCGCTCACCCTGGGCGCGGCGGTGGCGGCGGTGATGGCGCGTTTTACCCGCGCCTCGTTCGTCGATGTTCTGCATGAAGACTATATGCGCACCGCGCGGGCGAAAGGCGTCAGCGAAACGCTGGTGGTGCTCAAGCACGGCCTGCGCAACGCGATGATCCCGGTCGTCACTATGATGGGACTACAGTTCGGCTTTTTGCTCGGCGGTTCAATCGTGGTGGAAAAGGTCTTTAACTGGCCTGGTCTCGGACGTCTGCTGGTGGACTCGGTGGAGATGCGCGATTACCCGGTGATTCAGGCGGAAGTGCTCCTGTTTTCGCTGGAGTTTATTCTTATTAATTTAGTGGTGGACGTACTGTATGCCGCCATTAATCCGGCTATCAGGTATAAGTAAGGTGCGATTGCTCAACTGGAGAAGACAAGCGGTTATCAACGCGATGCCGGGGGTTAAACCCGGGCAGATACGTACCCCGTGGCACGAGTTCTGGCGGCGGTTTCGCGGCCAGCCGGTGGCGATGGGCGCGGGGATATTTGTGCTGCTGCTGATTGCGGTGGCGATCGTGGCGCCGTGGATCGCGCCGTTCGATGCGGAAAACTATTTTGACTACGATCGGCTCAATGATGGCCCGTCGATGATGCACTGGTTCGGCGTTGATTCGCTGGGGCGCGATATTTTTAGCCGGGTGCTGGTCGGCGCGCAGATTTCGCTGGCCGCCGGGGTACTGGCGGTATTGATCGGCGCGGCTATCGGCACCGTACTTGGGCTACTGGCCGGGTATTACGAAGGCTGGTGGGATCGCATCATTATGCGCATCTGCGATGTGCTGTTTGCTTTCCCTGGCATTCTTCTGGCGATTGCCGTCGTGGCGGTGATGGGCAGCGGAATGTCGAACGTCATCATCGCGGTGGCGATCTTTTCGATCCCGGCATTTGCGCGTCTGGTGCGCGGCAATACGCTGGTGCTTAAGCAGCAGACTTTTATAGAGTCGGCGCGCAGCATTGGCGCCAGCGACGCTAACATTCTGTTTAACCACATTTTGCCCGGAACGGTATCATCGATTGTTGTCTACTTTACGATGCGTATCGGGGTGTCGATTATCTCTGCCGCCAGCCTGTCATTTCTGGGGCTTGGCGCGCAGCCGCCGACGCCGGAGTGGGGGGCGATGCTGAACGAGGCGCGGGCGGATATGGTGATGGCGCCGCACGTGGCGCTGTTCCCGGCAATCGCGATTTTTCTGACGGTGCTGGCGTTTAACCTGCTGGGTGACGGCCTGCGCGATGCGCTGGATCCGAAGATAAAAGGTTAGGCGTTCGAGGATTGTGCAGCCCGGACAGGTGTCCGGGAAAGCACACCGCACGTTAATCCTGTGCGGTTTTGTCGCCCGGATAGGGCGCATGAGCGCCGCTATCCGGGACAGGTTCAGCGGGCGGAATTAAACCCGGCTGCCCCACAGATCGTATTCGTCGGCGTGTTCGACTTTCACCCGCACAACGTCGCCCGGTTTGACTTTACTTTCGCCGTTGAGGTACACCGCGCCGTCGATTTCTGGCGCATCGGCCATGCTGCGGCCAATGGCTCCTTCTTCATCGACTTCGTCGATCAGCACCATAATTTCGCGGCCAACTTTCTCCTGCAGACGCTCGGCGGAGATCTGCTGCTGAAGCTGCATAAAGCGGTTCCAGCGCTCTTCTTTAACGTCTTCCGGTACCTGATCCGCCAGTTCGTTGGCGGTCGCGCCTTCCACCGGGCTGTACTTGAAGCAGCCGACTCGGTCGAGGCGGGCTTCCTTCAGGAAGTCCAGCAGCATCTGGAAATCTTCTTCCGTCTCGCCCGGGAAGCCGACGATAAAGGTCGAGCGCAGGGTGAGTTCCGGGCAGACTTCGCGCCACTGCTTGATACGCGCCAGCTGACGGTCGGCGGAGCCGGGACGCTTCATCATCTTGAGAATGCGCGGGCTGGCGTGCTGCAGCGGGATATCGAGGTAGGGCAGAATTTTGCCTTCCGCCATCAGCGGGATCACATCATCAACGTGCGGATAGGGATAGACGTAGTGCAGGCGCACCCAGATGCCAAGCTTAGCCAGTTCTTCGCACAGGCTAACCATGCTGGTTTTAACCGGCATACCGTTGTGGAAGCCGCTGCGATGTTTAACATCGACGCCGTAGGCGGAGGTGTCCTGAGAAATCACCAGCAGCTCTTTTACCCCCGCGTCGGCCAGGCGTTTGGCTTCCGCCAGCACTTCACCAATCGGACGGCTGACGAGATCGCCGCGCATGGACGGGATGATGCAGAAGGTGCAGCGATGGTTGCAGCCTTCAGAAATTTTTAAGTAAGCGTAATGACGCGGCGTCAGCTTCACGCCCTGTTCCGGCACCAGGCTCAGGAACGGATTATGTTTTGGCTTCGGCGCGTAGTGGTGGACGTGCTCCAGCACCTGTTCATAGCTGTGCGGGCCGGTAATTTCCAGCACCTTCGGATGCACTTCGCGGATCTGATCTTCTTTTGCGCCCAGGCAGCCGGTGACGATCACTTTGCCGTTTTCTTTCAACGCTTCGCCAATCGCTTCCAGCGACTCCTGCACGGCGCTATCGATAAAGCCGCAGGTGTTAACGATAACCATATCAGCGTTATCGTAGGAGGGAACCACATCATACCCTTCGGTACGCAGTTCAGTCAGGATACGTTCTGAGTCCACGAGATTTTTCGGGCAGCCCAGAGAGACAAAGCCGATCTTCGGCTGAGGGGTGACATTGCTCATAGCTTAAAAAGTGTTCAATTATTGGGATGGTCAGGGCAGGGATTCTACAGAGATCGGCGGAAAGTTTATACTCCTTTTCTTGTTAGCCCGCAGACAGCAGCATCTCTTTTTACGGCGTTGATTATCCGTATTGTTGAGAAAAATAACGCCGTTATTCATCTTTTGCCGCCGGAGCCAGCGCAGGGTGGTTTAAATCAGGTTTAAGCCAGAGACAGTAAAATAGTCACTGCTTTGGATTTTCATTTTTTATCAGGTTTCCGATGTTTAAAAAGTTGGGTGGTTCAGCGTGCGCGCTGGTAATGATTGGCACAGCGCCAGTTTATGCCGACGAGCTGGCGTTATATTCAGTGAATACCGGTTCATTTGTCTATCATATGACCGGCAATCACGGCCAATATAACGAAAAATTCAATAATCAATTTTTTTCCGTTGAGCGCAAGCTGTCGGCAGATTCGAAGTACAGCCTGTTAGTCGGGACCATGAAAAATAGTTTTGACGATCGCTGCCTCTCTCTGGGGGCAAGGAGAGACTGGTATGCGGGGACAAATGGCTGGACGTTTAAGGGCGTCTATGCCTACACCGGGGAGTTCTTCTTTAAAGCTTTTAGCGATTGCGGCGATTCAGGTACCTATCGAACGGCGAAGAAACTGACCGGCGTCGGTTTCTCTCCCTATATTTATCATGGCCTGCAGTACAATTTTACCCCTTATTTCGGCGTAGAAACCGGGATTATTATCCCGGCGATATTTGTGGTGAGCGTGCAGTGGAGTTTTCGTTGATTCGCCCGAAAGCCGCTTCCGGGCGAATTGATGATTAATGGCTTTGCGCAACGCCAGCGCCTGGCGCAGACCCCGGCGCGGTCGGTTCTCTATTATCGCGAAGCGTAAATACCGAAATTAACGTAAATACCCCGGCAACACCGCCCAGAATATAATACGTCTGCGCGAAGCCGATAGTGTCATACAAATACCCCGCCAGCGGCGAGTAAACGGCGGTGGCGATGGAGGCGACAAACAGCACCAGCAGGTAAACCGTCGATGACAGCTTGTTGTCGAAGTTGGCGGCAATGAATTTAAATACCGACACCAGGATCAGCGGTTTTTCCAGCGCATGCATCATTTTGACTGCGCCGATCCACACCGGACCCAGCGGGATCGCGGAGCCTACGATACGGACCGACATGATCAGTCCGGCGATGATCAGCGCCCACTTCGCGCCGGTGCGGTTTACAAACCACGGCATCAGGCATAAAAACAGCGTCTCCCCGCACACCTGAATGGAGGCCAGAATGCCGTACCAGCGATTCCCCTCCTCGGGCGTCGGGAACTGCAGGGAAAAGTACTGGGCAAACTGCTGATCGTAGGTATCGTATATTTGCGTGACGAAAAGGGTGAAGACCAGCAGCATCCAGAACTGCCCGTTCTTCGCCAGCTCAAGGGCATGGGAAACTTTCAGCGCGCTGGTTTTCTGCATCTCCGCTTCGCTCAGTTCGATTTTGGTCAGCATAAAACAGATCGCCGCAATCACAATGGCGATGCTGGCCAGCCAGAAAGCAAGGTTCGGATTGCTGTCGATATACTTACCGACGATCCACGCCGCGGCGGCCCAGCCTAACGATCCCCACATCCTTACGCGGCCATATTCGAACTGGTAGCGCCGCGAAATTTTATCGATATACGAATCGATCACCCCGCAGCCGGAGTTAAAAATAATCCCCAGGTATACCCCGCCGAGTAGCGCGCCCAGCCAGAAGCTGTGCACCAGCAGCGGTGCATATAAATAAATAAAGAACGGACCCACCGGTAGCAGCATGGCGACGAGAAACCAGATGAGTCGTTTTTTCAGGCCGAATTTATCGGAAATAAAGCCAAAGAAGGGCTGCATCAGCAGGGCAATAAAGGCGTTAACCGAGTAGAGCAGGCCGGTTTTCGTGGCGCTAATCCCGAGATGCTGGGTCGTCCAGATAACAAAGAATGCCATGGTCGAGGACCAGGCGAAGAGGTAGAGGAAGTCGAAAAGACTCAACAAGATATAGTTTCTTCTGCCGGGATTAATCATTTCTGTTCCTTCAAGCGGTAGCGTCAAAGGTTACAAGCAAGATAGAGCAACCTGCTGCGACCTGTTTTGTTATACGTATTACATATTTGTGAGGTGATATGACACCCGGCGACATTTTCAGGCAATGTGAATGGCGCTAATTTGTGATCATTGCGGCAAAAAAATAATTTTTCATCACATGAAAAAGAATTGATCTTGATTGAGAGCGTATAACATTTTTGCTTGAAGGGCGCTGGTTGAGCAGGCGAGGATTATAATCTTAGTTGTAACATTGTAAATAATGTTAATGACCTGAGAATTATTGATCTCACACAGCGTTTTGTACAAAAAATAACCATATTATAATTATGGTGAAGGACGATAGAGGAGGAACTGAGATGAACGTTGACAGACTGTATCGTAACCTGATGAATAAGCTGATTAATGCCTCCATTGATCTTGATGCTTATTTACAGTTGCGTAAAGCAAAAGGCTATATGTCAGTCAGCGAAAACGACCATCTACGTGATAACTTGTTTGAACTGTGCCATGAAATGCGTGAATACGCGCCGCGCCTACAGCACGCCGTTGCGCCGGAGGAAAAGGAAGCCCTGCGCCTTGCGGGCGAAGCCGTCGCTTCCGCGGCGGTATGCCTGCTAAGCGGACATCATGATTGCCCGTCCTACATTGCGGTCAACGTAGATAAACTGGAAAGCTGCCTGGCGGTATTGCGGCTAAACATTCATAAATTGAATGATTTTGCCCCCATTACCCACGCCTGAGACAGGGGGAGCCTGCTCCCCCTGATTAATGTTATGTAAAAATCCCTTCCCGCTTCCCCACGCTGGCTACCCTTATCAGCATTGCTGACAAAAGGAGTATGCCATGCACCAGACCGTCACCCTGATAGCGCTTACCGCGCTGTTGTTACCCACTGCCGTCCTTGCCGCCCGGGAGCGCGTGGAGGTGTTGCAGAACCAGCTCGAACACCCGTGGGCGCTGGCCTTCCTGCCGGACGATCGCGGTATTTTGATTACCCTGCGCGGCGGCGAACTCAAGCTCTGGCAGCGCGACAAAGGCCTCTCGTCGGCGATCCCGGGCGTACCGCAGGTCTGGGCTAACGGGCAGGGCGGTTTGCTGGACGTGGCGCTGGCACCGGACTTTGCCCAGTCGCGCCGGGTCTGGCTGAGCTATGCCGAGGGCGGGGATGAGGATAAAGCCGGGACCGCGGTGGGCTATGGCCGATTGAGCGAGGATCTCCAGCGTCTGGAAAACTTCCAGGTGGTGTTCCGCCAGCAGCCGAAGCTCTCTACCGGCAATCATTTTGGCGGACGGCTGGCGTTCGACGGTCGCGGTCATCTGTTTATCGGTCTCGGAGAGAATAACCAGCGTTCAACCGCTCAGGATCTCGATAAGCTGCAGGGAAAAGTGGTGCGGCTAACGGCTGATGGCGAGGTCCCGGCCGATAATCCTTTTGTCGGCCAGTCTGGCGTCAGGCCTGAAATCTGGTCTTACGGAATTCGTAATCCTCAGGGATTGGCGATAAACCCGTGGAGCGATACGCTGTGGTTACATGAGCACGGGCCGCGCGGCGGGGATGAGATCAACATCGTGCAAAAAGGTAAAAACTACGGCTGGCCGCTGGCGACGCACGGCATTAACTACAGCGGTCTGCCGATCCCGGAAGCTAAAGGCAAAAAGGCGGAAGGCACCGAAGCGCCGCTATTTGTCTGGGAGAAGTCGCCGGCGGTGAGCGGTATGGCGTTTTACAACGCGCAGGTTTTTCCGCAGTGGCAACACAGGCTGTTTATCGGCGCGCTGAAGGATGAATCGCTCATTGTGCTCAAGGTTGATGGCAATAAAGTCACGGAGCAGGAGCGCATTCTGACCGATCGCGGTAGACGCATTCGCGACGTACGCGTTGGACCCGATGGTTATTTGTATGTGTTAACCGACGAATCCAACGGTGAGCTGCTGAAGGTGAGTCCGGCGGGTTAAAATCAGGTGACCGGGATCATCACCACGTTGCGCCAGGCCTGACGTTCGCCGATCTGCTGGTACCAGCGCTGCAGATGCGGGCGCGGCTGCCAGGTTTTTACCGTTTCCAGCAGGTTGTAGACGAACGGCGCGACGGCGATATCGCCGAGGCCGAAGGCATCGCCCGACAGCCACTGATGGCGCGACAGCTCGTCGTCCAGAATAGCGAACAGCGTCTCGCAGGCGGCAATACCGGCTTCAATGGCGGCAGGATCGCGTTTTTCAACCGGCGTCCTGACCAGGCCCATTAAAACGGGTCGATGGGCAGGCGAGAGCGAACCGTTGGCCCAGTCCATCCATTTTTCTCCCTGGGCGCGCTCGGCTGGCGACTCCACCCACAGGCGATTCTGACCATACTGCGCGGCCAGATAGCGGATAATGGTGTTTGATTCCCAGAGCACGACATCGGTCGTTGCATCTTTCAATAGCGGTACCAGACCGTTGGGGTTCATGGCCAGATAGGCCGGATCGTGATTCAGACCGAACTCCAGGCCTGCCAGAATTTGCTGATACGGGAGGTCGAGTTCTTCCAGCACCCAGCGCACTTTCTTCACATTGGTTGAGTTATTTCTGCCCCACAGCGTAATCATATCCGCTCCTGCTTTTTATTTCGCCGCCATTGCGGCGTAGTGAGCATTCATGTTGGAATAAAGTTAATATTTAGGCAACCGCGATCAAAAAAATTGCGCTGTTTGCAGCGCCGCGCGAGGTTATTGCGTAAACTTTAAAAACTTTACCAACTCGCTGTTTCTTTAAGGTCATTTGTACGCTTTACTCACCGGCTGCTGCGGCGCGGAACGAGTGTGGCGGCATATTTTTGTTTGGAAAGGATACTTGGGTGGCTCTTATGACGCATGATGCTTTTTCCCTTCGCGGCCTCGCGGCAGGCTGCGCGCTTTTATTTCTCGTCGCGCCTGCGGTGCAGGCTGCGGAACAACTCCCCGATGCGCCATCCATTGACGCGCGCGCCTGGATCCTGATGGACTATGCCAGCGGCAAAGTACTCAGCGAAGGCAATGCCGATGAAAAACTCGATCCGGCAAGCCTGACCAAGATCATGACCAGCTACGTTGTCGGCCAGGCGCTAAAGGCGGGTAAGATTAAGTCTACGGATATGGTGACCATCGGGCGCGATGCGTGGGCCACCGGTAACCCGGCGCTGCGCGGCTCCTCGGTGATGTTCCTCAAGCCTGGAATGCAGGTGTCGGTGGAAGATCTTAACAAGGGCGTTATCATTCAGTCCGGCAACGACGCCAGCATCGCGATTGCCGACTACGTGGCGGGCAGCCAGGATGCGTTTGTCAGCCTGATGAACGGCTATGCGCAGAAGATGGGCCTCACCAATACCACCTTTAAGACCGTGCACGGGCTTGATGCGCCGGGTCAGTTCAGTACTGCCCGCGATATGGCGCTGCTGACCAAAGCGATGATCCATGATGTGCCGGAAGAGTATGCGATCCACAAAGAGAAAGAGTTCACTTTCAACAAAATCCGTCAGCCGAACCGTAACCGCCTGCTGTGGAGCACGAACCTTAACGCTGACGGCGTGAAAACCGGAACCACCGCCGGTGCGGGCTACAATCTGGTCTCTTCCGCGACGCAAAACGACATGCGCCTGATTGCCGTCGTACTCGGCACCAAAACTGACCGTATCCGATTTAACGAATCTGAAAAATTGCTGACCTGGGGCTTCCGCTTTTATGAAACCGTGACGCCGATTAAACCTGATGCCACCTTCATTACCCAGCGCGTCTGGTTTGGCGATAGCAGTGAAGCGAAGCTTGGCGCGGGCGATGCCGGTTCCATCACGCTGCCGAAAGGCCAGTTGAAAAACCTGAAGGCCAGCTACACTTTGAATGATACGCAACTGACCGCACCGCTGACTAAAGGTCAGGTTGTCGGCACCATCGACTTTAAACTGAATGATAAAACCATTGAACAGCGGCCGCTGATTGTTATGGAAGCGGTCAATGAAGGCGGGTTCTTTAGCCGGATGATCGATTTCGTGCTGATGAAACTGCACGGCTGGTTCGGCGGCTGGTTCTCGTAAAATGCAGGCCGCGCCCTGCGGGGCGCGGTTTTAGTAAAGGAGTGAAATCTGTTTTTCTTTCGCCAGCGTAAGCAGCTCGTCATCCGGACACACGTCGCTGGCAATCACGTCAAACTGCGATAAATCGCCCATCCGCGCCGGCCGAACTTTGCCAAATTTACTGTGATCGACGACCAGCACGTGGTAGCGCGCGCTTTTCATCGCCCAGTGTTTAACCGGCAGCTCCTCGAGGTTAAAGCAGGTCGCTCCCTGCTCGCAATCGACGCCCGCGGCGGAATAAAACGCGATATCAGGGCAAAGATGGCTTAGCGTATCCTGCAGGCTCAGCGGTTTAAAAATGGCGTTGCTGGCGTGGAACTCACCGCCGCACAAAATCGCGCGGCACTGTGGCTTTTCCTGCAAGGAAAGGAAGGTGTTGAGCGAATAGCAGACCCCGGTAAACGGCAGGGCGTTGTCGATGGCATCGATAATCCACGGCGTGGTGGTCCCGCAGTCGAAAAAGGCCATCTGATGGGCCTCAAGCAGCTTTGCCGCATGGCGGGCGGCGCGGCGTTTTTCATCAACAAGGCGCGTTTTCTGGTCGCTTAGCAGATAGTGCGTCGCGCTGCGCGGCTCCAGAACGATATAGCCGCCCAGCAAAACGACCGGGCCGCTGTGGCCGTTGAGGTCGCGACGAATAGTCATCTCTGACACCCCAAGCAGGGTGGCCGCTTCTTTTAGATGCAGTTTATCACTGCGCTTGAGTGCCTGAATAAGCTGGCTGATGCGTTCGTCACGACGAGTTTCCATATTCCCTCTAGGCTAAAGCGCCCTGCATCGACAGGGCGTCAGCGGCGATTTTACCTGCCGAAAGAGGGTTAGTCACGCGCAGGCGTTGGGCTCTGCCGCAATTTACCGGCGGCTGAGAAACAGGTTATTCGCGCACCCAGCCTTTGCGAATCGGTAGCGAAAAGAACAGGCGGTACAGCCGCTGCAGATGCTGATAAAGGGTCTTTCCGCCGCTTTGCCACAAAAGCTGGGCGCTTAGACAGGCGCTCATCGCGGTGAGAAGTCCGCCCAGCATATCCATCGGCCAGTGAACGCCGAGATAGACCCTGGACCAGGCAATTGCGCAGGCAACGGCGAAAAGCAGTACTCCCGACCACAGGCGGTGCCAGAACATAAAGGCCAGCGCAAAGGTAAAGCAGATGGTGCCGTGATTGCTCGGGAAGGAGTTGTTGGGCGAGTGGTGCAGGAAGTTATAACCCATACCGGCGGCGAACGGCCGTTCGTGCGGAAAAAGCGCGCCGAATATCCATGACAGCGTAAGACTAATGGCTAATGCCATCATCACCTTAAATACTAGCTGACGCTGGTTTGGACCCCAAAGCCATAAGGCTAATACTAATAATGGCACAATAATAATCAGGTCTTTGGCGATAAACGTCGCGATCTCTATCGCCCACCACGGGGACGAGGGAGTGGCATTGAGTAATGCAAACAGCGAGTAGTTAATATTTTCCAGCATACGTCCGGGCTCTTTAATCCGTTATCAACAAGCCGCCCACCCTAAGAAACGGTGGCGCTAAGGTAAAGCAGTATTTTCTTAATTATCAGTTTGTTATGAGTGAAATCTTGCATGTATCTTCGTTAACAGACTGAATAAAGGAGTATATAGTGTGTAATCTAATTGAAACATAAACGAAATACATACAGCGGGATTTTTTATTCGCTGGTGGCGAAGAGGTTGCAGAATGGCGATATTTTTCGTCATCGCTCACAATTCGCTATCTCCCCGGCACGACTTTCATTAAACTTTGCGCGGTTTTATTTAAATAAGAGATTTCATGCACAATTCTTCACTTTCAGGCAAACGCCTCGGACGTCAGGCGCTGCTCTTTCCGCTGTGCCTGGTGTTATACGAATTCGCCACCTATATCGGCAATGATATGATCCAGCCGGGCATGCTCTCGGTCGTGGAAGAGTTTGGCGTTGGCAATGAATGGGTTCCGACCTCCATGACCGCCTATCTCGCCGGCGGTATGTTTTTACAGTGGCTGCTGGGCCCGCTTTCGGACCGCATCGGCCGCCGTCCGGTCATGCTGACCGGGGTGGTGTGGTTTATCGTGACCTGCCTGGCGACGCTGCTGGCGCAAACTATTGAGCAGTTCACGCTGCTGCGCTTTTTGCAGGGTATCAGCCTGTGCTTTATTGGCGCGGTTGGCTATGCGGCGATACAGGAGTCTTTTGAAGAGGCGGTATGCATCAAGATTACCGCCTTAATGGCCAACGTCGCGCTGATTGCGCCGCTGCTTGGGCCGCTGGTGGGCGCGGCCTGGGTACATATCCTGCCGTGGGAGATGATGTTTGTCCTGTTTGCCGTACTGGCTGCTATCGCCTTCTTCGGGCTACTGCGGGCGATGCCGGAAACCGCCACCCGCATGGGCGAGAAACTATCGGTCAAAGAGCTGGGGCGTGATTATCGTGAAGTGCTGAAAAACCTGCGCTTTGTCGCCGGCGCGCTGGCCACCGGTTTTGTCAGCCTGCCGCTGCTGGCGTGGATAGCCCAGTCGCCGGTGATTATTATTAGCGGCGAGCAGGCGACCAGCTACGAATATGGCTTGCTGCAGGTGCCAATCTTTGGCGCGTTGATCGCCGGTAACCTGGTGCTGGCGCGCCAGACTTCCCGCAAAACGGTGCGTTCGTTGATTATCCTCGGCGGCTGGCCAATTATGCTTGGCCTGCTGATCTCCGCCGTCGCTACGGTCGCCTCGACGCACGCTTATTTGTGGATGACCGCCGGGCTGAGCGTTTACGCCTTCGGCATTGGGCTTGCTAACGCCGGGCTGGTGCGCCTGACGCTGTTTGCCAGCGAAATGAGCAAGGGGACGGTATCGGCGGCGATGGGGATGCTGCAAATGCTGATCTTTACCGTGGGTATTGAAGTGAGCAAGCACGCCTATGAGTCTGGCGGCAGCGGACTCTTCAGTTTGCTGAATTTGCTTAGCGGGGTGCTCTGGCTGGCGATGACGGTCTACTTCCTGAAGGACAAACGCGTAGGCAGCTCCCTCGAACCGCAGTAACTCTCCAATGACCTGCTGCGACGTTACGCGCCGCAGCAGGCGCTGTCTCAGACGAACGGCGCTTCGCGATTAAGCACTTTATCAATGATATAGAGTACGCCTTCTTCGTTATTGTGCGGCGCACGATAGCCAGCAACGGCCTTCACCGGCGCGGCGGCGTTGGCCATCGCGTAACCGAATCCGGCATGCTGCAGCATTTCAATATCGTTGCCGCTATCGCCAAAGGCGACCACTTCATGATTCTCGATCCCCCAGCGCTCCTGCAGGATGCGCAGGCCGTTAGCCTTGTGTACCCCAGGAATAATCAGGTCAATGCTGCCGTAGCCGGTAGCGACTGCGGTTACCATATCGCCAAGCGCGGCGTGCAGCTTCGGCTGTATCTCAGGGATCAGCTGGTCCGGGACGTTGAGGCCAAATTTCAGAATCGCATCATCAGCAATATGATTAAAGTCGTCGACCAGTTCGAGGCGATGATAGTACTTTGCCGCGACCGCTTTCAGCTCATCATTATACTGGTTGAGGGTATAAGCGCTGCGCTTACCGCAGGCGATGATTTCAATGTTGGTCAGCGTCTGGAGATGATCGATGACGGTATTGAAATGTTCCTGCGGTATCCGGCAGTTAAATACATCTTCTCCGGCGCTGACCACCCAGCCGCCGTTTTCGGCGACAAAGGCGATCTCGTGCGCTACCTCCGGGAAGAAGGAGATAAGCTGGTAATACTGGTTGCCGCTGGCGACGACGAAGCGGATGCCCTGCTCGCGCATCCGCTGATACTGGGCGAGGAAGCGCTGACGGTTATAGGTTTTGGCATCGCTCAGAAAGGTGCCATCCATGTCTACCGCAATCAATTTGATGCTCATTAACTGTTCTCCATCACGGGTTCAGAGTGTGGCTTCGCAACCGCCCGGGCGACGATGGCCGCGACCAGCACCAATGCCAGCACTACCATCATGGCGCTACGCAGGCCGAAGTGCTCGCCGAGGAAGCCCAGCAGCGGCGGTCCGACGAGGAAGGCGAGGTAGCCGGTAATCGCCACCACGCTGACGCGCTTCGGCGCATCCGGGCCAGTGTCGCTGGCGGCGGAAATGGTCAGCGGGAAGCCGAGCGATGCGCCGAGGCCCCATAATAGTACGGAGAGGCCGGCGACCCACGGGTTATCGACAAAAATAATCAGGCCAATGCCCAGCGCGCCCATGACCGCGCTGGCGCGAACCACCGTCACCCGGCTGTAGCGGTCAATAAACCAACCGCCGGTAAAACGGCCGAGGGTCATACCGAGGGTGAAGCCCGCGTAAATCAGCGACCCGGAAGCCGGACTGAAGCCGTGGCCGTCCACCATCAGAAGCGGCAGCCAGTCGTTGGCGGAACCCTCGGCAAAGGCCATGGCCAGGACGATGACGCCAATCAGCAGCAACTGAGCATCTCGCCATATCGGCAGGCCTTTGCCTTCATGGCGCGCCGCTTCCGCTGCATTCTTGCCGGTACCTTCCGGAATTGCGCGAATGGCGATAGCGATGGGGGCGACAGCCACCAGCGCCGCCAGCAGAATGTGCGGCGCGGCGGGCAGGCCGAAGCCGGTGACCGCCATGCCTATTCCGGCGCCGACGAGCGTGCCGAAGCTGTAGAAACCATGCATCATCGGCAGCACGGTTTTATTCATTTCGCGTTCAACGGCGGCGCCTTCAACGTTAATCGCCACTTCCGCTGAGCCAAAGCTGGCGCCGAAGATGGCTAAGCCAACAGCAAACAGCACCGCCGAGGTAAACCATAGCGCGGCGCTGAGGACCAGCATGCCGACCACCGCGCAGGACATGGTGGTACGAATCACTTTTCGGGTGCCGAATCGATTGACCAGCCACGCTGAGCAGAGGATACCGCTCATCGAACCTATTGATAGTCCAAATAATACAATCCCCATTTCCGCCGTCGAGAGCGCGAGCAGATCGCGAATCGCCGGCGTGCGGGTCGCCCATGAGGCCATGAGTAATCCAGGGATAAAAAAGAACATGAAGAGCGCCCACAGCCTTAGCTGAAGGGCTCTGCGGGAGGTTTGCGCTGTCATCCGTAAATGCCCGAGAGTGGAGAGATGCAGACAACAGTAGCAAGGTTGTGTACATTTGTACATCCAGGCTGCTTGCTGAAGAATGTTTTTTTATTGACCTCTATGATTCGATTCAGCCTGAGGAATGCGCCCAGCATCCGCTAAGGGATTAAGCGCCTATTTAAATGAGAGAGGAACACTGATGGCCCGTCGACCAAACGACCCGCAGCGTCGGGAGCGGATTTTGCAGGCGACGCTGGACACGATCGCGATACACGGCATCCACGCGGTCACGCATCGGAAAATCGCCACCTGTGCGGGCGTACCTTTGGGCTCGCTGACCTACTATTTCAGCGGTATCGAGGCGCTGGTCGAAGAAGCGTTCAGCCTGTTTACCGGCCAGATGTCGGCGCAGTATCAGCTGTTTTTTGCCGATGTGCATAGCCGCGAAGAGGCCTGTGACGCGATTGCCGAGCTGATATTCAGCGCCCAGGTGACCACCGCACGCAATATGGAGCTGATGTATCAGCTGTATGCTTTTTGCAGCAGCCAGCCGAATTTAAAAGCAGTCATGCAAAACTGGATGCTGCGCAGCCAGCAGACTCTGGAACAGTGGTTTGAACCAGCAACGGCCCGCGGGCTTGACGCCTTTATCGAGGGTATGACGCTGCACTTCGTGACCGACAGAGCGCCGCTATCCAGAGAAGCAATTCGACTGATGGTGGGAAGGCTGGCGGGAGAGTGAGCGGGGCGCAGAAAACAAAAAACCCATCAACCTTGAACCTAAGTGGCGGGGTTGATGGGCTCCACAAAATGGGGACATCAAAGAAAAGCAGTGGCACTACTTATGACTGATGCCAGCAAAAAAAGTTCTGCGTATGCGCGTTTTTTTTCTTAAAAAATTCACTGTAGTCCCGGCCAGATGATGACAATCAGCGTACCTGCCAGGGTTAACAATACGTTAGCGATGGCGTAGGTCCCCGCGTATCCCAGCGCCGGGATATTGCTGCGGGCAGTATCGCTGATAATTTCCATCGCCGGCGCGCAGGTACGGGCGCCCATCATGGCGCCGAAGAGCATCGCGCGGTTCATGCGCAGGATGTACGCGCCGAACAGGAAGCAGATAACCACCGGTACCAGGCTGACGATCAGGCCCGCCGCCAGCATCTGACCGCCGACGGCGCCGAGGCCGTTGTTAATCCCGGCGCCCGCGCTGAGCCCCACGCCGGCCATAAATACCATCAGGCCGAACTCTTTCACCATATTCAGCGCGCCCTGAGGGATGTAGCCGAACGTCGGATGGTTGGCGCGCAGGAAGCCGAGCATAATGCCCGCAAACAGCAGACCGGCGGCGTTACCGATGCCGAAGCTGAACGAACTGAACTGGAAGGTGATCATGCCGATCATCAGGCCAACGATAAAGAAGGCGCAGAAGGCGAGCAGGTCGGTCACCTGGCTGTGAATGGAGATGAAGCCGATACGATCGGCGACGGTTTTAACGCGACGCGCGTCGCCGCTGACCTGCAGCACATCGCCCTTGTTGAGCACCACGTTATCGTCGATAGGCATTTCGATCTGGCTGCGAATGACGCGGTTTAAGAAGCAGCCGTGGTCGGTCAGCTTCAGCTGCGCCAGGCGACGGCCGACGGCATTGTGGTTTTTGACCACGATCTCTTCGGTGACGATGCGCATATCGAGCAGATCGCGGTCGAAGACCTCTTTGCCGTTACGGAAGCTTGGGTCGAGGCGGGCATGGGCATCCGGGTAACCCACCAGGGCGATATCATCACCCATCTGCAGCACCGCATCGCCGTCCGGGTTCGCGAGAATGCCGTTGCGGCGGATGCGCTCAATGTAGCAGCCGGTCTGGCGGTAAATACCCAGCTCGCGCAGATTTTTACCATCAGCCCACGCCACCAGCTCCGGACCGACGCGGTAGGCGCGGATCACCGGCAAATAGACCTTACGCCGGGAGTCGGTATCGAGACCGCGCTCGCGGGCGATTTGCTGGGCGCTGGTCTGCAAATCCTGATGCTGCAGCTTCGGCATATAGCGGGCGCCGACGATCAGGCTGACCAGGCCAATCAGATAGGTCAGCGCATAGCCGAGGCTCAGATGATCGAGCGAAAGGGCGAGCTGATCGCTGGGCATGCCGAAGTGGCGAAGCGTATCCCCGGCGCCGACCAGCACGGGAGTGGACGTCATCGCGCCGGCGAGCATCCCGGCCGTCAGGCCGATATCCCAGCCGAAGAGCTTACCCAGCCCCATGGCGATCAGCATTGCGCTGCCGACCATCACCAGCGCGAGCATCAGGTAATTTTTCCCATCGCGAAAAAAAATAGAAAAAAAGTTGGGGCCCGCTTCTACGCCGACGCAAAAAATAAACAGCATAAAGCCGAGATTGAGGGCGTCAGTGTTAATACTGAAATGCTGCTGCCCTAATAATAGGGAAACCACTAAAACGCCAATGGAATTACCAAGTTGTACCGACCCGAGACGCAGTTTCCCGAGGCAGAGTCCCAGTGCAAGTACAACGAACAATAACAGGATGTAATTCCCGTTTAACAAATCTGCGACGTTTATATTCACGAAAGCCAACTTCTCATTTACTAGTAAGTTGTTGAAGGAAATGGTTATTTGGTCTAAGGTTGGTCCAGTGTTCGCGTTGTCCCGAACGCTATTCTGGCATCCCGTTATAACCAGCAAAATATAGTCGATAGTTTAATCTTTCCTGGGGGCTGCGGCTAGCAACAATCGTTATTACCTTGACGGGATCTTTTATTGGCATGGATTGCCAGAATCTTTATCTGACTGGGCGAAGTGGAAGTTGGTTAGAGGCAAAATCAGGAGGATGTCGTGAAATCTGAGCGTGCTTGGGCCGGTATTATCTGTGGGTTCTTTCTATTTATCGTGGTTTGCTTATCGCTGCTGTTACATATGAAAGGCGCCTTTCGGGCTACCGGTAACCCTGAGCTCGGGCTGCTGTTCTTTTTGCTACCCGGTGCGGCGGCAAGCTGCCTCTCCCCGGGTCAGCGGGTGCTGCGTCCGCTTATCGGCGCTATGCTGGCTGCGCCTATTTGTCTGGTCGTCATGCGGTTATTCTTCGTCACTCAACGATCTTTCTGGCAGGAACTGGCGTGGCTATTTAGCGCGGTGTTCTGGTGCGCGCTGGGCGCGCTGTGCTTTTTATTTATTTGCGCCTGGCTTGATACCAGACGCAAGCCCTCGTCAGAGGAGTGAGTCGTCTCAGGCAAACAGACCGAGATTCTCTTTCGCCCAGGCTTCAAAGTCGGTGCAGCCGCCAATGTGCTTCTGATCGACAAAAATCTGCGGTACGGTTTCAACCGGTTTACCCACGGTTTTCTCCAGATCGGCTTTGCTGATGCCTTCAGCGTGGATATCAATGTAGCGATAGTTAAAATCATCGCGCTCGTTGCTCAGTTTTTCCGCCAGTTCTTTGGCGCGAACGCAATATGGGCAACCTGGACGACCAAAAATTACCGTAAACATACTCTCTCTCCTTAAACCTCAGCCGGATGGCGAATGGGGCGTATCATGCCGCGTTATGGCGACGGGGAAAAGAAGGTTCTGCCTTTTGCTTTGATGGCTTAAGGCTATGTTTGTTAAATATTCTGCTGATGAAACCGCTATACTCCCTCTGATACGCGACTTTTTTACCCGGTTGCGTGATTGCTTTGGACCGGAGGAGCGTTATGCGATCGCCCGCAGCATTACCCAAAAGCGTTCTGGTAGTTGAGTTTATCGGCATGGTGCTGTTGACCCTGGCCTGGCTCTCGCTTAATCAGTACGTCAGCCTGCCTGCGCCGTTTTCCAGCCCGACCGCGGCGCTGCTGATGATCTTCGCGGGGATCCTGCTGATGCTTCCGGCCGCCGTGGCGTTAATCTGGCGTGTGGCGAAAGTTGTTGCCCCGCAGTTGACGCAAACGAAAAATTCCCCTTCATCATTGCCTGACAGAGAAAAACGAGATGACGCCGACCATTGAGCTGCTGCGTAGCCACCGTTCTATTCGCCATTTTACCGACGCGCCGATCAGCGAAGAACAGCGCGCCGCAATTATCGCCAGCGCGCAGGGAGCCTCCAGCTCCAGTTTTTTACAATGTACCTCAATTATTCGCGTTACCGACCCGGAAATACGTCAACAGCTGGTGCCGCTGAGCGGCGGACAGCAGCACGTGGCGCAGGCTGCGGAATTCTGGGTATTCTGCCCTGATTTTAACCGCAATCTGCAAATCTGCCCGGACGCTCAGCTGGGTCTCGCCGAACAGCTCCTGCTGGGCTGCGTTGACACCGCGATTATGGCGCAGAATGCGCTGGTGGCGGCGGAATCTCTTGGCCTGGGAGGCGTCTATATTGGCGGGCTGCGTAACAATATTGATGCGGTGACCCAGCTGCTGAAGCTCCCACAGCACGTAATGCCGCTGTTTGGCCTGTGCCTTGGCTGGCCTGACGATAATCCGGAAGTGAAACCGCGCATGCCGTCGGCGATGCTGGTTCATGAAAATCACTATCAGCCGCTGGATGAGACGGTCCTTGCTGAATATGACGAGCTGTTGGCGCACTATTATCTCTCTCGCGGCAGCAACACGCGTCGCGATACCTGGAGCGACCATATCCGCCGGACTATCGTCAAAGAAAGCCGGCCATTTATTCTGGAATATCTGCATAAGCAGGGATGGGCTACGCGCTGATTGCGTGTAAACTGCACCCGGTCTGACGCAAGGAAATTCCGCAGGTCAGCGCTAATTTAAAACGTTGTTTGCTACTCAGAGGCCCGCCAGAGCGGGTCTTTTCGCAGAGGTGCAGGGTGAAAATTGCCATATTATCCCGGGATGGAACGCTTTATTCATGTCGACGCCTGCGCGAAGCCGCGCAAAAACGCGGTCATCAGGTGGAAATCCTCGATCCGCTTTCCTGCTATATGAACGTCAGCCCGGTGGCCTCGTCAATTCACTATAAAGGCCGCCAGCTCCCGCATTTTGACGCCGTGATCCCGCGTATCGGCACGGCGATCACCTACTACGGCACCGCGGCGCTGCGTCAGTTTGAGCTGCTCGGCAGCTACCCGCTGAATGAATCGGTAGCCATCACGCGCGCCCGCGACAAGCTGCGTTCGCTCCAGCTGCTGGCGCGCCAGGGCATCGACCTGCCGCTCACCGGTATTGCCCACTCGCCGGACGACACCAGCGATCTGATCGCCATGGTTGGCGGCGCGCCGCTGGTGGTCAAGCTGGTGGAGGGGACGCAGGGGATCGGCGTTGTGCTGGCCGAAACGCGCCAGGCGGCAGAGAGCGTTATTGACGCTTTTCGCGGCCTGAATGCGCATATTCTGGTTCAGGAGTATATCGCCGAGGCGAAAGGCCGGGACGTGCGCTGCCTCGTGGTGGGTAATGAAGTGGTCGCGGCGATTGAGCGGCGGGCCAAGGAGGGCGATTTTCGCTCCAACCTGCATCGCGGCGGCGTAGCCTCGGTGGCGCTTATCAGCGAGCAGGAGCGTGAAATGGCCATTAAGGCGGCGCAAACGCTCGGGCTGGACGTGGCGGGCGTGGATATACTGCGCGCCACGCGCGGACCGCTGGTGATGGAAGTGAACGCTTCTCCGGGGCTGGAGGGGGTTGAAACCACCACCGGCGTCGATATTGCCGGCAAGATGATCGCCTGGATTGAACGACAAGCGACGCCCGGATTTTGTCTGAAAATGGGGGGATAGCTGCCTTTCGCGACACCGTCATGGAATACGGCGCTTTTTTTGCGTAAGCTATGGCGTCGCATTTTTCACAGTAAGAGGTCACAGGTCATATGGATTCACTGGTCGTTCCGGGTCTTGATACGTTACGTCAATGGCTCGACGAATTGGGCATCAGCTTTTTTGAGTGTGATTCCTGCCAGGCACTGCACCTGCCGCATATGCAAAATTTCGAAGGCATTTTTGATGCCAAACTTGACCTGGTTGATAACGTGGTGCTTTTCTCCGCGCTGGCTGAGGTGAAACCCTCCGCGCTCCTGCCGCTTTCCGCCGATCTTTCTGCGATTAACGCCAGCTCGTTGACGGTGAAAGCTTTCCTCGATATTCAGGATGATAATCTGCCGAAACTGGTGGTTTGCCAGGCGTTGACCGTCGGCGTCGGCGTGACGATCGATCAGTTTGCATGGTTTTTCCGCCAGAGCGAAGAACAGATATCGATGGTCATCCTTGAAGCCAGTGCTAACCAGGTGCTGTATAAGTCTGAGGAAGAAGAGCCGATAGCTGAGAATATTCAGTACCATTTTCTTCACTGAGGCTGGCGAAAAATAGCGCAGTCACTGCCATGGTGGCTGCGTATTACCCGCGATTATTCTGTTGTTAACCTTTCTGTAAAGAATTTTTCACCGCCATTCCGCCGTTTTCGGCTTATCACATAGACCCTTATTGCATAAAAAATTGATAAAAGCCGTTTTTTCTCCTGGGCTATAGCCTCTTATTCTGGCTACAGTTATTCTGACGCTGCTTCCAGTTGCGGGCAACCATTCCGGGAGAGGTCCTCTCTCCTTTTCTTAGGCATTGAAAAAATATGCATGATTATTGCATGCGAACAAGTGCGTATATTCAGCCCGCTTGTTAACGGGCATTGAGAAGGAATAAGAGATATGACCGCCTTTGGTAAAAAATGGTTAACAGGTCTGGTTACGGGTGCGCTGATGGCCGTCTCTGCCGGTTCGCTCGCAGCCGAACAAAAAACCCTGCATGTATATAACTGGTCTGATTATATTGCTCCGGATACGGTGGCGAATTTTGAAAAAGAGACCGGTATTAAAGTGGTGTATGACGTTTTTGACTCCAATGAAGTGCTGGAGGGTAAGCTTATGGCGGGCAGCACCGGATTTGACCTGGTGGTGCCGTCGGCCAGCTTCCTCGAGCGCCAGCTGGCGGCAGGGGTGTTCCAGCCGCTGGATAAGAGCAAGCTCCCCAACTGGAAAAATCTCGATCCGGAAGTGCTGAAACTGGTCGCGAAGCACGACCCGGACAATAAATACGCGATTCCCTACCTGTGGGCGACAACCGGCATAGGCTATAACATCGATAAAGTGAAAGCCGTGCTGGGCAAAGATGCGCCGCTGGACAGCTGGGATCTGGTGATGAAACCGGAAAATCTGGAGAAACTGAAAAGCTGCGGCGTCTCCTTCCTTGATGCCCCGGAAGAGATTTTCGCCACCGTGCTGAACTACCTCGGCAAAGATCCTAATAGCACCAAAGCCGATGACTACACTGGCCCGGCAACCGACCTGCTGCTGAAGCTGCGTCCGAATATTCGCTACTTCCACTCTTCGCAGTACATCAACGACCTGGCGAACGGCGATATCTGCGTCGCGATCGGCTGGGCGGGCGACGTATGGCAGGCGGCTAACCGGGCGAAAGAAGCGAAGAACGGGGTCAACGTTTCCTACTTTATCCCGAAAGAGGGCGCGCTGGCGTTCTTTGACGTCTTCGCTATGCCGGCAGATGCGAAAAACAAAGAAGAGGCTTATCAATTCCTGAACTATCTGATGCGTCCGGACGTTATCGCGCATATTAGCGATCATGTCTATTACGCTAACGGCAACAAAGCATCTACGCCGCTGGTCAGCGAAGCGATCCGCAGCAATCCGGCCATCTACCCGCCGGCTGACGTTTTCGCCAAGCTGTTCACCCTGAAAGTCCAGGATCCGAAAATCGATCGCGTGCGTACTCGCGCATGGACGAAGGTGAAAAGCGGTAAGTAATTCTCCGTGAGTTGTAGGCCGGATCAGCGTCGCGCTGCCGGCAACAGGCGCACCGTTATGGTGCGCCTGCACCATGATTTGATTTCTGCCGGAGAACACCCCGTGAATGATGTAATTCCTCGCCCGCAGGCGAAAACCCCCAAAGCGCTGACCCCGCTGCTCGAAATCCGTAATTTAACGAAGTCCTTCGATGGCCAGCACGCCGTCGATGATGTCAATCTCACCATTTATAAAGGCGAAATTTTTGCCCTGCTGGGCGCATCCGGCTGCGGCAAGTCAACCCTGCTGCGCATGCTGGCGGGATTCGAACAGCCTACCGCCGGGCAGATTGTCCTGGATGGCGTCGATCTGGCGCGGGTTCCGCCGTATCAGCGGCCGATTAACATGATGTTTCAGTCCTATGCGCTCTTTCCCCATATGACGGTGGAGCAGAACATCGCCTTTGGCCTCAAGCAGGACAAATTGCCTAAGGCTGAAATCACCAGTCGGGTGCAGGAGATGCTGGCGCTGGTGCATATGCAGGAGTTCGCAAAGCGTAAACCGCATCAGCTCTCCGGCGGTCAGCGTCAACGCGTGGCGCTGGCCCGCAGCCTGGCGAAAAGACCGAAACTGCTGCTGCTTGACGAGCCGATGGGCGCGCTGGATAAGAAGCTGCGCGACAGGATGCAGCTTGAAGTGGTCGATATTCTTGAGCGCGTCGGCGTCACCTGCGTGATGGTGACCCACGATCAGGAAGAGGCGATGACCATGGCGGGGCGTATCGCCATTATGAACCGCGGCAAGTTCGTACAGATCGGCGAGCCGGAGGAAATTTACGAGCACCCAACTACCCGCTACAGCGCGGAGTTTATCGGCTCGGTTAACGTCTTTGAAGGGCTGGTAAAAGAGCGCCAGGAAGATGGCCTGGTGCTGGATTCCCCGGGCCTGACGCATCCGCTGAAGGTCGATCCCGATGCCTCCGTCGTCGATAACGTCCCGGTGTGGGTGGCTCTGCGCCCGGAAAAAATTATGCTCTGCGAGGACCCACCGGCGGATGGCTATAACTTCGCGGTAGGTGAGGTTATCTATATTGCCTATCTCGGTGACCTGTCTATCTACCATGTGCGCCTGAAAAGCGGGCAGATGCTCAGCGCTCAGCTGCAGAACGAGCACCGTTACCGCAAAGGTGCGCCAACCTGGGGCGATGAAGTCCGTTTATGCTGGGACGCCGATAGCTGCGTCGTGCTGACGGTGTGAGGAGAGGGCAATGAGTACATTAGAACCCCCGTCAGGCGTAAACAAACCGGGCGGTTTCGCGCTGTGGCTGGCGCGGCTGCAGATGGCCCACGGGCGCAAGCTGGTGATTGCGCTGCCTTACATATGGCTGATCCTGCTGTTCCTGCTGCCATTTCTGATCGTCTTTAAAATCAGCCTGGCGGAGATGGCGCGGGCGATCCCGCCCTACACCGATCTGCTGGAGTGGGCCGACGGCCAGCTAACGTTAACGCTGAATCTCGGTAATTTCCTGCAGCTTACCGACGATCCTCTCTATTTTGAGGCGTATCTGCAGTCGCTCCAGGTGGCAGGGATCTCGACGTTCTGCTGTCTGCTGCTGGGTTATCCGCTGGCGTGGGCGGTGGCGCACAGTAAGCCATCGACCCGGAATATCCTGCTGCTGCTGGTCATTCTGCCGTCATGGACGTCGTTTCTGATCCGCGTCTATGCCTGGATGGGGCTGCTGAAAAGCAACGGCGTGCTGAACAACTTCCTGCTGTGGCTGGGGGTTATCGACCAGCCTCTGGAGATCCTGCACACCAACCTGGCGGTCTATATCGGTATTGTTTACGCCTATCTGCCGTTTATGGTGCTACCGATTTATACCGCCCTCACGCGCATCGATTACTCGCTGGTTGAGGCGTCGCTGGATCTGGGTGCCCGGCCGCTGAAGACCTTCTTCCAGGTGATCGTCCCGCTCACCAAAGGCGGCATTATTGCCGGGTCGATGCTGGTGTTTATTCCGGCGGTAGGGGAGTTCGTTATCCCGGAACTGCTGGGCGGCCCGGACAGTATTATGATTGGCCGCGTGCTGTGGCAGGAGTTCTTTAACAACCGCGACTGGCCGGTGGCCTCGGCGGTAGCGATAGTGATGCTGCTGTTGCTGATCGTACCGATCATGTGGTTCCACAAGCATCAGCAAAAACAGGTGGGGGAACACGGATGAATAATTTACCGGTAGTCCGTTCGCCGTGGCGAATCGTCATTTTGCTGCTTGGCTTTACCTTTCTGTATGCGCCGATGCTGATGCTGGTAATTTACTCGTTCAACAGCTCAAAGCTGGTGACGGTATGGGCCGGGTGGTCGACGCGCTGGTATCGCGAGCTGTTTTATGACGATGCGATGATGAGCGCGATAGGCTTAAGCCTGACCATTGCCGCCTGCGCCGCGACGGCGGCGGCGATCCTCGGTACCATTGCCGCAGTGGTGATGGTGCGTTTTGGCCGCTTCCGCGGTTCAAACGGCTTTGCTTTTATGATCACCGCGCCGCTGGTGATGCCCGATGTGATTACCGGCCTGTCGCTGCTGCTGCTGTTTGTCGCGCTGGGGCATTCAATTGGCTGGCCGTCGGATCGCGGCATGCTGACCATCTGGCTGGCGCACGTGACCTTCTGTACCGCGTACGTCGCGGTGGTCATTTCATCGCGCCTGCGTGAGCTGGACCACTCTATTGAAGAGGCGGCGATGGATCTGGGCGCCGCGCCGCTGAAGGTCTTTTTCGTCATTACGCTGCCGATGATTATGCCGGCGGTGGTCTCCGGTTGGCTGCTGGCCTTTACGTTGTCGCTCGACGACCTGGTTATTGCCAGCTTTGTTTCCGGGCCGGGGGCGACGACGCTGCCGATGCTGGTCTTCTCCAGCGTGCGCATGGGGGTTAACCCGGAGATTAATGCCCTGGCAACGTTAATCCTCGGCGTGGTCGGCATTGTTGGTTTTATCGCCTGGTATTTGATGGCCCGCGCGGAAAAGCAGCGGGTGCGCGATATCCAGCGTGCAAGAAGCGGCTGAACCACCTAAAATCTGCAATAGAGTTAACATCGGCGCCGCATTTGTGGCGCCGTTTTCATGGAAGACTTTACGTTGGGATTGTTTACTAAAACGCGTTCGTCTCATGCTCGTCTTAACGTTCCTGCGCTGGTGCAGGTGGCGGCCTTCGCCATTATTTTAATCCGCGGCCTGGATTTGCTGATGATCCTCAACCAGCTTGGCGTTCAGGGAATCGCGGATTTTGTCCATCGCAGCGTGCAGACGTGGGCGCTCACCCTGGTGTTTTTCTCAAGTCTGGTGCTGGTATTTATTGAAATCTGGTGCGCGTTTTCGCTGGTAAAAGGGCGCAACTGGGCGCGTTGGCTGTTCCTGTTGACGCAGATTATCGTGATTGGCTACCTGTGGGCCGCTTCATTGGGCTACGGTTATCCTGAGCTGTTTAGCATTGCCGGTGAATCGAAGCGCGAAATATTTCGTTCTCTGGTGCTGCAAAAGCTGCCGGATCTACTGGTGCTGGCCATGCTGTTTGTTCCGGCCCCGTGCCGACGCTTTTTCCGTTTACAGTAACGGTGATACAATCCCCGCCCCTGTTTTTTTGAAGGTCTTGTTATGCACTGCGCACTCTATGACGCGGGCCGCTGTCGCTCCTGCCAGTGGCTGGAACTGCCGGTATCGCAACAGCTCGCCGATAAAATGGCCGATTTGCGCACGCTTCTCGCCGATGCGCCCGTCGCTGACTGGTGCGCGCCGGTTTGCGGCCCGGAAAGCGGGTTTCGCAACAAAGCGAAAATGGTGGTCAGCGGTAGCGTAGAGCGCCCGCTGCTCGGAATGCTGCACCGTGATGGCGCCCCGGAAGACCTCACCGATTGCCCGCTCTATCCGCCAGGCTTCGCCCCCGTCTTCGCTGCGCTCAAGCCGTTTATCGCCCGCGCCGGACTCACGCCCTATAACGTTGCCCGCAGGCGCGGAGAGCTGAAGTACATTCTGCTGACCGAAAGCCGGCTCGACGGCGGGATGATGCTGCGCTTTGTCCTGCGTTCGGAGACCAAGCTTGCCCAGCTGCGCGCCGCGCTGCCGGAGCTTCAGGCGCTGCTGCCGCAGCTGCAGGTGATTACCGCCAATATTCAGCCGGTGCATATGGCCATCATGGAAGGAGAGCGGGAAATTTTCCTCACCGACCAGCAGGCGCTGGCGGAAAATTTCAACGGCGTGCCGCTGTGGATCCGCCCGCAAAGCTTCTTTCAGACCAACCCTGTGGTAGCCAGCCGTCTGTATGCCACCGCTCGCGACTGGGTGCGCCAGCTGCCGGTCAACCATATGTGGGATCTCTTCTGCGGGGTGGGCGGTTTTGGTCTGCACAGCGCAACGCCTGAGATGCGCCTGACCGGGATTGAAATTGCCCCGGAGGCGATCGCCTGCGCGAAGCAGTCGGCGGCAGAGCTCGGGCTGAATAATCTGCATTTTCAGGCGCTCGATTCCACGCAGTTTGCGACCGGCGAAGGCGATATTCCCGATCTGGTGCTGGTGAATCCGCCGCGTCGGGGTATCGGCGATGGACTGTGCGACTATTTAAACCGTATGGCGCCGGATTTTATTATCTACTCCAGCTGCAACGCCCGCACGATGGCGAAAGATATCGCCCGGTTGAATGGCTACCGCATCGCGCGCGTCCAGCTATTCGATATGTTCCCGCATACCGCCCACTATGAGGTGTTGACCCTGCTGGTTCGCGAAGTATAAACAAAATGTGAACTCTTCAGCCGGCAAAGATCGGGTAAGCTTGGCTTATCAGAACGTAAGAATAGCGGAGTGCTGCCGGTGGCAAAAAAAATTCTGTTGGTTGAAGATGATGAAGATATCGCTGCGCTGCTGCGCCTGAATCTGCTCGATGAGGGATATCAGATTGTTCACGTAGCGGACGGGGCGCAGGCCCTGCGGCAGCTGGAAAAAGATCTCTGGGATGCGGTGATCCTCGACCTGATGCTGCCGGGCGTTGACGGTCTGGAAATTTGTCGGCGTATTCGACAGCAAACCCGCTATTTGCCGGTGATTATTATCAGCGCCCGCGCCAGCGAAACCCAGCGGGTGCAGGGCCTTGAAATGGGGGCGGATGATTATCTGGCCAAACCCTTTTCGATTCTCGAACTGACCGCCCGGGTCAAAGCGGTGTTTCGTCGCCAGGAGGCGATGGGGCAAAATTTGTTAATGGATGCCGGGCGTATCAATAGCCACGGCTTGAGCATCGATCCTCTATCCCGCGATGTTAAGCTGCGCGGCGAGATGGTGGATCTCACCCCGCGCGAGTTCGATCTTTTATACTATTTTGCTCGTCACCCCGGGGAGGTCTTTTCCCGTCTTGAGCTGCTCGATCGGGTGTGGGGCTATCAGCACGACGGCTATGAGCATACGGTCAATACCCATATCAACCGTCTGCGCACCAAAATTGAGCGTGACCCGGCGGAGCCGGACATCATTTTGACCGTCTGGGGTAAAGGCTATAAATTTGCCGTGGAGCGCAAAGAGGCGCAGCCATGATCCGCCGTCTCAGCCTCAGCCAGCGCCTGGCGCTGGTGTTTACCTCGTTACTGCTGCTTTGCGCCTTAGCCGTTTGCCTGATCCAGCTCTACAGCAGCGCGCAGTACGGCAACGTGATGGTCCAGCGTCTTTCCGCCGGGCTGGCGCAGCAAATCGCCGCTCGCGAGCCGCTGCTGGACGCTCAGGGGCAGGTTGACCGCCGGATGCTGAAACCGCTTTTCGACCGGCTGATGACCTTCAACCCCAGCGTGGAACTGTATCTGCTTTCGCCCGACGGCGAGCTGCTGGCCGACGCCGCGCCGCCTGGTCATATCAAACGCCAGCGCATCGATCTGGCGCCGGTGCAAACGTTCCTTTCCGGCGGCGCGTGGCCGGTATACGGCGACGATCCGCGCAGCCTTGATAAACAAAAAGTATTTAGCGTGGCGCCGCTGCGCCAGGACGGTCAGCTACGCGGCTATCTCTATATCATTCTGCAGGGCGAAACCTTTAATGAACTGGCGGCAAGCGCCTGGCTGAAAACACTGTCCAGCCTGCTGCTGTGGACTCTGCTGCTGGTGGCCGCTCTCGGCCTGCTGGCGGGACTGCTCGCCTGGCGGTGGGTCACGCGCCCGGTGCGTCAGCTCACCGCGCTGGTGGCTACGAATGAGCAGGACAGCATCCATGCGATTAAGGCGCTGGCGGCGCAAACCCCGGAGGCGAATCCGGGAAACGAAGTCGCCGTACTGCATAACCGCTTTATTGAACTGGCCCGCCAGATTGCCGGGCAGTGGGATCGTCTGGCCGATAGCGACCGTCAGCGGCGAGAGTTCGTTGCCAATATCTCCCATGATTTACGCACGCCGCTCACCTCCTTGCTGGGATATCTGGAAACGTTAAGCCTGAAGGCCGATCGCCTGACGATGGAAGAGAACAAGCAGTATTTGAATATCGCGCTGCGCCAGGGCAATAAAGTGCGCCATCTTTCTCAGCAG
This sequence comes from Klebsiella sp. CN_Kp066, assembly GCF_040065135.1. Classification (NCBI taxonomy): domain Bacteria; kingdom Pseudomonadati; phylum Pseudomonadota; class Gammaproteobacteria; order Enterobacterales; family Enterobacteriaceae; genus Klebsiella; species Klebsiella sp. CN_Kp066. The sequence continues at coordinate 47,127 of NZ_JBEAIU010000030.1, forward strand.
CTGTTTGAGCTGGCCCGCCTGGAGCACGGTGGGATTAAGCCGCAGCCGGAAACGTTCGTGCTGGCCGAGCTGGTGCAGGATGTGGCGCAAAAATTCGATCTGCCCGTCGCGACGCGCAATATCGGTTTGCAGCTGGAGCTGGCTGCCGGATTACCGCCGGTCACCGCCGATCTCTCAATGATTGAACGGGTGTTGACCAATTTGCTCGATAACGCCATTCGTCATACGCCGGAGGGGGGGGTTATTCGCCTGGCGGCTCGGCGGGCAGGGCCAGAGATTATCGTCGAGGTGGCCGATAGCGGGCCTGGCATCGCCGGCGAGCTGCGGGCAACCTTGTTTGAACGACCTTCGGTGCTGGAACCTGGCGCGCAAAGCGCATCGAGAGGAGGGTTGGGATTAATGATTGTCCGGCGGATGCTGCAGCTGCACGGCGGCGATATTCGCCTGCTTGAAGCGCCGGCAGGAGCCTGTTTCCAGTTTACCCTGCCGGTTTAAGGTGGCGGATTGGTTGCTCGGGATATAGGTTTAGCGCTGTCTGCTCAACGGTAGCCCGGAGAAGGCGTTTACGCTGTAATCCGAGGAATGCGCCGGGATGGAGACTTTGGCGCGGCTTCTTCCCGGGCTGCGCTGCGCTAGCCCGGGCTACGGGGCCACGGCTGTCTGCGGGCCGGTAGCCCGGACAGGCGCATCAAGCGCCGCCTCCGGGAAATGCTTACTCCGGGAACCACTGCTTGCTGATTTTCTCGTAGGTGCCGTCGGCTTTAATCGCCTTCAGCGCGGCGTTCAGTTTTTCCAGCAGCGCTTTGTTATCCGGGCGTACCGCAATGCCGAGGCCGGTACCGAAGTACTGCGCGTCGGTGACCTTCGGCGTTGCCGCGCCCAGCTGCGGGTTGGTTTTCAGCCACTCGTTGACCACGGCGGTATCGCCAAACACCCCATCAATACGGCCATTTTTCAGGTCGATGAACGCATTCTGGTAGCTATCGTAAGCCACGGTTTTCACTTCCGGATGTTTATCCTGGAGGTATTTCTGGTGCGTGGTGCCGTTTTCCATCCCGATGCGCTTGCCTTTCAGATCGGCGAAAGAGTGGAAAGCATCTTTCTTCGAGATTACCAGCGCGGAGTTAGCGTAGTACGGGTCGGTAAACGCCACCTGCTTGCTGCGCTCCGGGGTAATGTCCATGCCGGAGATGACCGCATCATATTTCTTGAATTTGAGCGCCGGGATCAGGCTGTCGAAGGCATGGTTGGTAAAAGTACACTCGGCCTGCATCTGTTTGCACAGCGCGTTGGCCAGGTCGATGTCGAAACCGGCGATTTGGTTATTGGCGTCCATCGATTCAAACGGTGGGTAAGTTGCAGAAACGCCAAAGCTGATTTTTTCTGCGGCAGCGGCGCCAAAGGCGAAAGAACTAAGCAGTGCGGCCAGAACTAACTTTTTCATCGTGGAACTCCCGTCGGTCAATCTTATGTTGTTGTGCCGTGTCTGCGGCTGGCAGTAACAATGCCACTAAATGAATTTATATTCAATAAATATGGATATTTATTTTGGTTTGAATAAAAAAAGACGGGTAATTCAGTGAACTACCCGTCTTGATTTGGCTGGATATGCGTTTTTAATTGCGTCGCTCAAAGGCCAGCGCTTTATGTTCCACCAGACGCATCAGTAGCGTCAGCAGGCCATTGACCACCAGATAAACGATGCCTGCGGCGCCGAACACCATTACATCATAGGTGCGTCCATAGAGCAGCTGGCTGTGGCCCATTACTTCCATCAGGGTAATGGTGTAGGCCAGGGACGTGCTCTTAAACACCAGCACCACTTCATTGGAGTAGGAGGAGAGGGCGCGTTTAAAAGCGTACGGCAGCAGGATCGCCAGCGTATCCTTCTTACTCATCCCCAGCGCGCCGCAGGATTGCCACTGGCCGTCCGGAATGGCGCGGATTGCGCCATAGAACAGCTGGGTGGTATAAGCGGCGCTGTTAAGAGAAAGGGCAATCAGCGCGCAGAGCCAGGGCTCGGAAATCAGATGCCAGAGCAGCGGATACTCCTGCAGCGACGGAAACTGGCCCGGGCCGTAGTAAATCAGGAAGATCTGCACCAGCAGCGGCGTGCCGGTAAACAGCGTGATATAGCCGCGCACGACCCACACCAGCCCCGGGGTTTTTAACGTCAGGATGATGGTGAAGATTAGCGACAAAATCAGCGCCACGACGATCGAGGCCGCGGTCAGCGTCAGGCTGGTATGCAGCCCTTTTAGCAGTTCGGGTAAGTAATCAAGCATCAGCCTGGTCTCCGTTCGAAGCGCGTCGCTCGCTGATCAATACGTTTCAGAATGTACTGACTCAACAGGGTGATGACCAGATAGATTGCTGCCGCGATGATATACCAGTTAAACGGCTCCTGGGTTCGGGTAGCGATACTTTTGGTTTGCAGCATCAGATCGTTGACGCTAATGAGGCTCACCAGTGCGGTATCCTTCAGCAGCACCAGCCACTGGTTGCCGAGGCCCGGCAGCGCGTGGCGCCACATCTGCGGCATCACCAGGCGGAAGAAAATAGCGGCTTTTGATAATCCCAGCGCCTGACCGGATTCCCATTGCCCCTGCGGAACGGCTTTAAGCGCCCCGCGCAGCGTTTGCGATGCGTAAGCGGCATACAGCAGAGAAAGCGCGATAGCCCCACACAGGAACGGGCTGACGTCAAAATTTTCAATCTGCATCTGTACCGGGATCTGCACAATGCCGAGATTAATAGTAAAGCCGTCAGAAAGGGTCAGCAGCAGCTGAGAGGAACCAAAATAGATAAACAGAACTACCAGGATTTCCGGTAGTCCGCGCAAAAGGGTGACAATGCCGGTTGCGAGCCAGGCGACCGGACGCAGCTTCACCGACTCGAGGACGGCAAACAGCATCGCCAGCACCAGACCGATGATCAGGGCGCAAACGGCAAGGCCGACGGTCATCCCGGCGGCGCTTGCTAATGGAAAAAATTCGTTCATTCAGCGTTACTTCTGGAACCATTTGTTATAGATAGACTGGTAAGTCCCATCGCTCTTCACTTTTTCCAGCGCAGCGTTAAATTTCTGCTGCAGCTCGGTATTGCCCTGGCGCAGCGCAATGCCGAGACCGGTGCCGAAGTAGTCTTTATCGGTAACTTTGTCGCCGACTGCTCCCAGCTTCGGATTGCTCTTCAGCCATTCTGTCACCACTGCGGTATCGCCAAACACGGCGTCAATACGGCCGTTCTGCAGGTCCAGCTTCGCATTCTGGTAGCTGTCGTAAGGAACGGTAGTGATTTCCGGATGTTTGTCGGTGATGAATTTCTGGTGAGTGGTGCCGTTCTGCACGCCGACTTTTTTGCCTTTCAGCTGATCGATGCTGGCGAATTTACCCTGCTGGCCGACAAACAGCGCAGAGTTTTCATAGTACGGGGTCGTGAACAGCACCTGCTTTTCACGCTCAGGGGTGATATCCATCCCGGCCATTACCGCGTCGAAACGGCGGAACTTCAGGCTGGGAATCAGGCTGTCGAAAGCCTGATTGGTAAAGGTGCAGGTCGCATCAATCTCTTTACACAGCGCGTTCGCCAGATCGACGTCAAAGCCGACAATTTTGTTATTAGCGTCGATCGATTCAAACGGAGGGTAAGAGGCCTCGGTGGCGAAACGAATGGTCTGGGCAGCGGTAGCGGAGAGGCTCATGCCCGCAAGAAGAGCGGCAATCAGTACTTTTTTCATCGTCATTTCCCCGAAAACATCAATGTGAAAGATAGTTTTTAAACGCGTCGGTCTGCGGATGCGCGAAGCAGCCGGCATCACCTTGTTCAACGATATGGCCGTTTTCCATATACACCACGCGGCTTGCCGTTTTACGCGCCACTTCCACTTCGTGGGTGACGATGACCTGCGTAATGCCGGTTTCAGCCAGTTCGCGGATAATACTGACGATCTGGGCGGTGATTTCTGGATCGAGCGCCGCCGTAGGTTCATCAAACAGCAGAACCTGCGGTTCCATCATCAGGGCGCGGGCAATGGCGACACGCTGCTGCTGGCCGCCGGAAAGATGCAGCGGGTAGCGATCGCTATAGGGTTTCAGGCGCAGACGTTCGAGCAGCTTTTCTGCGCGCGCTAAAGCCTGATCTTTGCTTAAACCGAGCACGCGGCAAGGCGCTTCAATCAGGTTTTGCTGCACGGTCAGATGCGGCCACAGATTGTACTGTTGGAACACCATACCGACGTTCTGGCGCAGCTCGCGGATAGCTTTGTCAGAAGGCGCTTTGGTAAAGTCGAAATGGTTCCCGGCGATGTTCAGCGTGCCGGAACGCGGCATCTCCAGCAGGTTAAGAACGCGCAGCAGCGAGCTTTTTCCGGCACCGCTTGGGCCGAGCAGCACCAGCGTTTCCCCCTGCGGGCAATCCAGCGTGATGTCGAACAGCGCCTGGTGCGCGCCGTAGAAGCAATTAATGCCGTTTAATTTAATGCTCATCTGGGCAGTCTGATACAAATAGCAATTGAGGCCGCAAATAGTACCTTTGGCAGAATAGTTATGCAATATTTATGCGTTAAAAGTTAAATGTAAACCACGTTTACATTTAAAGTTAGCACAAAATATGGCTTCGTGGAGGCGGGGGGAGTAAATGTCGGCAATACCAGAGTAATTACCGACATTTTACCGGGTTATACCCGTCATACTTCAGGCCGCAGAAGCGTTGGCTTTGTTACCCGGCTCAGCCATGAGCCTCGCCTCTACCGGCCCCCGGTCTGCGCCTTGAAGGAGACCGGGGATTCTTTGCCAGGTGCCAGCGGCCGGTTAGCGTTTTTCCAGACTTTGACGCAGGGTGCCTGCCGGCGCATGGCCGTTATTGCCGAGGTAGCGGACGTCATCTACCGCCCAGCACTGGCCTTCCTGAATCATCAGCACTTCATCCTTCCAGCTTTGGGTGCCCTGTTTTAGCTCCACGCGCAGCGGAATGTTGCGCGCATCGCGGTTGGGGATCGTGGAGGCGCTGGCGACCTCGGCGCTGTCGGCCGGGGTACTGCTGCTGGAGAACAGATTAGACTGCAGCAGGGCGTTGTTCGACGGATCCTGACGCGCGTCGTTCAGCAGTTTTGCCAGACCGTCGCTCAGGTACGGACGCAGCGCGGTTAAATCGCTATTGCGATTCTGCAGCTGGTAGTCATAAAACTTCTGCGCCACGTCATCCGGGCCGCCTTCGATGCAGGGGCCGCTACGGGTGCCGTTATCTTTGTAGGCAGGCGTGACGGTAGTACAGGCGCTGAGCGCCAGCGCGCAGGGGAGGACGAGTGCAAGAACTTTGTAGCGCATGATGATTTCCTTATGAGCTCACTACGTTAGAATATCTTTTCAAGCATAGTGTATCAGATAGGGATTGTGCTTGACCCTTAGAGCTAACGCATTGAACGCTAAAGAAGGAGTTTCATCATGCAATTTTCCACTACTCCGACCCTTGAAGGTCAGCCCATCATTGAATACTGCGGCGTCGTCACCGGGGAAGCGATTCTCGGCGCCAACGTATTCCGCGATTTTTTCGCCAGCATTCGCGATATCGTCGGCGGTCGTTCCGGCGCCTATGAAAAAGAGCTGCGCAAGGCCCGCGAAATTGCGTTTGAAGAGCTGAGCGAGCAGGCGAAGGCGCTGGGCGCCAATGCGGTGGTCGGGATTGATATTGACTACGAAACCGTGGGAAAAGACAGCAGTATGCTGATGGTCAGCGTCAGCGGCACCGCGGTGAAGACCCGCCGATGAAACGATGCCGGGCAGGCGTACTGCTGGCGCTGCTGCTGGCGGGCTGCGCCAGCGAAAAAGGTATTATCGATCGCGATGGCTATCAGCTGGATACGCGCCATCCGGCGCAGGCCGCTTATCCGCGCATCAAAGTGCTGGTGATCCACTATACCGCCGATGATTTCGACGTTTCCTTAGCGACGCTGACGGATAATCAGGTGAGCTCTCACTATCTGATCCCGGAGAAACCGCCGCTGCACGGAGGCAAACCGCGGATCTGGCAGCTGGTGCCGGAAGAGGATCTGGCCTGGCATGCGGGGGTCAGCTTCTGGCGCGGCAGCACGCGCATTAACGATACCTCGATTGGCATTGAGCTGGAGAATCGCGGCTGGCAAAAAACGGCGGGGGTGAAAAGCTTTACGCCGTTTAATCCGGCGCAGATTGACGCCCTGATCCCGTTGGCGAAGGACATCATCGCTCGCTATCAGATCCTGCCGCAGAACGTAGTCGCGCATGCCGACATTGCCCCGCAGCGCAAAGACGATCCGGGGCCGCTGTTCCCGTGGCACAGGCTGGCGGAGCAGGGGGTTGGCGCATGGCCGGATGCCCGGCGCGTGGCGTTTTATCTGCAGGGGCGTCCGTCATACGAGCCGGTAGACACTGCCGAGCTGCTGGACGTCCTGGCGCGCTACGGCTATCAGGTGACGCCGGAAATGACCCCAGCGCAGCAAAAGCGGGTGATTATGGCTTTCCAGATGCACTTCCGCCCCGCGCGCTGGGACGGCGTTGCCGATGCGCAAACGCTGGCGATTGCTGAAGCGCTGCTGGAAAAGTACGGGCGCGGTTAATAGTGCAGCTTGCCGTGGTCCTTCAACCACGCGGCGGTGCGGATAATCCCTTCATCCATGTTCACCACCGGCTGATAGCCCAGCTCCTGCTGAGCGCGAGAGATATCAAGGGTAAAATCGAAGTTCAGCTTGGAGACACCGTAGTGGGTAAAGGCGGGCTCTTTAGCTGACTTATTGCCAAAGCGCTCCATGCTGCGGGCGATAATATCCAGCATAGGATAGGGAACCGATCGGATGCGGCACTTAATCCCCAGCTCATCGATGAGTTTCAACACGATGCTGTGCAAGGTTTGCGGTTCGCCGTTAGTGATGTTGTACGCCCGGGCCGAGGGCAGAAGGTCGCACTGTGGCTGGCTGGCGAGCCACATCGCGTGCACCGCGTTTTCATAATAGGTCATGTCCACCAGCGCGCTGCCGCCGCGCGGTAACAGAACGCTGCCATAGTGCTGCATCATCTGCGCCAGACGCGGAATAAACACTTTATCATGCGGGCCAAACAGGCTTTGCGGACGCAGGATCGTGAAGCGGGTATTCGGGTTGGCTTGCGCCAGAAGATGGATCACGTCTTCGCTTGCCGCCTTGCTGCGGGCGAATTCGTTGGCGAAACGCTGCGGACGAAAATCTTCCTGAACATCGCGATGATGGTGGTAATCAAAATAGAGCGACGGTGAGGAGATATGTACGAAGTTGCGTACGCCCCAGGCAACCGCCCATTCGCCGAGGCGACGGGTTGCGCGGACGTTGGCTAAATCGAAAGCCTGCTGAGTGCCCCAGGGTGAAGTAAAGCTGGAACAGTGCCACAGGGTATCGATACCGGCGAGCATCACTTTGGCCTGCGAAGAGACCAGCTCGGTTAAGTCCGCAGGGACGAACTCTGCGCCCATTTTGCTCAGAAGCTTGCCCATCGCTTCGTTGCGCCCGGTCGCTCTGACGCTAATGCCCCTGTTACGCAGATATTCCACCGCGTTGCGGCCTAATCCGCTGGTCGCACCGGTAACCAGTACCTTCATATCGATCCACTGTTTAACAAAAGAATTTCGTGCGCATTTTTCCGTGATTCTGACTACGATGCAATGAGAATCATGAAAGAATTCTGTACCTATACTCTATTTGATGGTGATTTGCTCCGCCAGGTGCGCGATGCGTCGGGCCATACCGCGAAAAATAAACAGATGCGCCGGGATCATCAGCAACCAGTAGCAGAGTCCCGGCATACCATGCGGGTGCCACCAGGCGCGGACGTCCAGTTCGCGATGGTCGCCTTTATCGCACAGGGTAAAGCTCAGGCGGCCAAGGCCGGGCGCTTTCATGCCGAATAACAGCGTCAACTGCTTTTCCGGCTCGACGATAATCACCTTCCAGCTGTCCACCGCATCGCCGGTCTGCAGATATTCATTTTCCGGGCGACCTTTTGCCAGCCGGTGACCGACCAGCAGATCCATCGCTCCGCGAGTTTTCCACAGAGCGTTGCCGAAGAAATAGCCCTCTTTGCCGCCAATTTGGTTGACCACCTTCCACAGCGCAGCAAGGCTGGCGGAAGTGTTAACGGTGCAGCCCGCCTGTTTCGGGTAGTAACCGTACTCTGGGCGCCAGCGGGCAAAGGCCTGCGCATCGTAGCCCCAGTCGCTGGAGTTCACCAGCTGCTCCTCTTCCTTTAGCGTGCGGCGCACCGCTTCATCAAAAGCGATGAGAGGTTGCGGGATGAGCGCCCGCAGGGCGCGGTCGTCGGCGATCAGATCGTGCTTTAGCCCCTGAATTAGCGCCCTGGCCGTGGTTGATGGCACTGAAGTAATGATGTTGAGAAACCACACCGAAATCCAACGGGTCGGAAAAGGAATAGGGATCAACGGCCGACGTTTGCCGCTGACCGCCATAAAGCGGATAAACTGCTGCTGATAGCTCAAAATTTCCGGCCCGGCGGCTTCAAAAATGCGATGCTCTGCCGCAGGATGGTTCAGCAGCTGCAGCAGATAATAGAGTAAGTTATCCAGCGCAATCGGCGTGGTGCGCGAGCGTACCCAGCGCGGCGGCGTCAGTACCGGCAGGTTGTAAACCATATCGCGCATCACTTCGAACGCGGCGGAACCGGCGCCGACGATAATGCCGGCGCGAACTTCCGCTACCGGTACGCCCGATTCGCGCAGCAGATCGCCGGTGATCTGGCGGGCGCGCAGATGATCGGATTGCTCCTCTTCTGCAACCTGTAACGAACTGAGAAAAATGACTTCGTTCACCGGCGTCTTGCGCAGCGCGTCGCGGACGTTAAGGGCGACCTGCCGCTCGTGGCGGATAAAGTCGCCGCCTTCGCCCATCCCGTGTACCAGATAATAAACGGTGTCAACCTGCGCCAGCAGGGCGGGTAGCGCGTCAGGCTGGTTTAAATCGAGCGAATAGCACTCGACGCCGGGGAGATGCTGCTTCTTGAGTCTGTCGATCTGGCGTGCCGCCGCCAGCACGGTGAAGCCCTGCTCGCTGAGCCTTGTCACCAGATGCTGGCCGATATAACCGCTGGCGCCAAGCACCAGAATTCGCTGCGACACGCCGGACTCCTTAGCGATTTAAAAATGTCTGCCAGTGGCTAACCACCTCGGCAAGCTGCTGACGGTTCACGTCAATATGCGTCACCAGGCGCACGATGGGCGAGGCGTTGATCAGCACTCCGCGTTCGCGCAGATACTCGCCCAGGGCGGCGGCGCGCGCTTCACCGACGCGAACAAACAGCATATTGGTGTCATGACGCATCACTTCCGCGCCGGCGGCGCGCAGCTGTTCTGCCATCCATGCGGCGTTATCATGATCCTCTTTTAAACGCTCGACGTTGTTCTGCAAGGCATACAGGCCAGCAGCCGCCAGAATCCCGGCCTGACGCATCCCGCCGCCGACCATTTTCCGCCAGCGGATGGCGCGGCGAATATACGCTTCGCTCCCCACCAGCAGCGAGCCTACCGGCGCGCCGAGACCTTTAGACAGGCAGATGGTGAAAGAGTCGCAGTAGCGGGTGATCTCACGCAGCGCGCAGCCGTATTCCACGACGGCGTTAAAGATACGCGCCCCGTCCACGTGCAGCCCCAGGCCGCGCTGACGCGTAAACTCCCAGGCATCTTTAAGATATTCACGCGGCAGCACTTTGCCGTTGTGGGTGTTTTCCAGCGACAGTAGTCGGGTAGGGGCGAAATGGATATCGTCCGGTTTGATTTTGGCTGCGACTTTATCGAGCGGCAGGGAACCGTCAGCTGCGGCGTCGATAGGCTGCGGCTGGATACTGCCGAGCACCGCCGCGCCGCCGGCTTCGTAGAGATAATTATGCGCGCCCTGGCCGACAATATACTCTTCGCCGCGCTGGCAGTGGCTGAGCAGCGCGACCAGGTTGGCCTGAGTGCCGGTCGGCAAGAAGATAGCGGCCTCTTTGCCCGCCAGGTCGGCGGCAAAGCGCTGGAGTTCGTTAACGGTCGGGTCATCGCCATACACGTCATCCCCGACCGGGGCGGCCATCATCGCTTCCCGCATGGCGCGGCCCGGGCGGGTGACGGTATCACTGCGTAAATCTATCATGACATATCCTTATACACTTCATCCTTCGCGCTGCCTCTGCGTTGGCTGCACCCTCAAACCCCGGTCACATCGTTATTTCTGCTTCCGGGGATTTTCGGGCTTGCCGCCTTGATGCGACACGAATGTTTTTGCGTATGAATTGAAAAGGATATTTTTACCTTAGCCAGTTAGTTTTCGCCAGTTCGATAACCTCATCGCCTCGGCCGCTGATAATCGCGCGCAGCATGTAAAGGCTGAAACCTTTGGCCTGCTCCAGTTTGATCTGCGGCGGCATCGCCAGTTCTTCACTGGCGACCACCACATCTACCAGGACCGGGCCGTCGGTACTGAAGGCGGTTTGCAACGCCTGGTCTACGTCAGCCGCTTTTTCGACACGGATGCCCTTAATGCCGCAGGCCTCGGCGATGCGGGCAAAGTTGGTCGCATGCAGCTCGGTGCCGTCTGTCAGATAGCCGCCGGCCTTCATCTCCATCGCGACAAAGCCCAGGACGCTGTTATTGAAGATAACGATCTTCACCGGCAGCTTCATTTGCGCCAGCGAGAGAAAATCCCCCATCAGCATGCTAAAGCCGCCGTCGCCGCACATTGCCACGACCTGACGGTCGGGGGCGGTGGCCTTCGCGCCGATGGCCTGCGGCATGGCGTTAGCCATCGAACCGTGGTTGAACGATCCGATCAGGCGGCGCTTGCCGTTCATCTGTAAATAGCGCGCAGCCCACACGGTTGGCGTTCCGACGTCACAGGTAAAAATGGCGTCGTCGTCGGCAAAGTGGCTGATCCGCTGCGCCAGATACTGCGGATGAAGGGTTTTATCGCTTGGCTTCGCCAGGTCATCGAGCCCCTTACGCGCGTCGCGATAGTGTTCCAGGGCTTTGTCGAGGAACTTGCGGTCGGTTTTCTCTTCCAGATGCGGCAGCAGCGCGCTGAGGGTGGATTTGATATCGCCGATCAGCGCCATGTCCACTTTACTGTGCGCGCCGATACTACCGGGGTTGATATCGATCTGAATAATTTTTGCGTCCGTCGGGTAGAAGGCGCGATAGGGGAACTGGGTGCCGAGCAGCACCAGGGTGTCAGCGTTCATCATGGTATGGAAACCGGAGGAGAAGCCTATCAGCCCGGTCATCCCAACATCATAAGGGTTATCGTATTCAACGTGCTCTTTGCCGCGCAGCGCGTGAACGATAGGCGCTTTCAGCTTCGCGGCGAACTCAACCAGCTCTTTATGCGCTCCGGCGCAGCCGCTGCCGCACATCAGCGCGATATTGCTCGAATAGCGCAGCAGCTGGGCCAGTTTTTTCAGTTCTTCTTCTGCCGGCGTCACCTGCGGCAGCGGGGCGTGGTACCAGTGGCTGCTGGCGCTTTCCGGCGCGGGTTTTAGCGCAACGTCGCCGGGGAGCACCACTACCGAGACGCCGCGGTTAATCACCGCTTTGCGCATAGCGATGGCCAGCACCTGCGGGATCTGCTCCGGCGAGGAGACCAGTTCGCAGTAGTGGCTGCATTCGCGAAACAGCTCCTGCGGATGCGTTTCCTGAAAGTAACCGCTGCCGATTTCGCTGGAAGGAATATGGGCGGCGATGGCCAGCACCGGAACATGGTTGCGGTGGCAGTCGAAAAGACCGTTAATCAGATGCAGGTTGCCCGGCCCGCAGGAACCGGCGCACACCGCCAGTTCGCCGGTAAGCTGCGCTTCCGCTCCGGCGGCGAAGGCGGCAACTTCTTCATGGCGCGTGGGCATCCAGTCGATGGTCCCCATGCGGTTCAGGCTGTCGCTTAAGCCATTAAGAGAATCCCCAGTCACGCCCCAAATACGTTTAACGCCAGCCTGTTCTAGAGTTTTGGCAATGTATGCCGCCACGGTCTGTTTCATGGTTTTCCATCTCCTTAAGTGATAACGCTTACAAGCTTAGATGAAAATGACCATTACGCCCGCCGTTTGCTCCTCATTTTCAGCTGCTTTTATTCGTCGGACATTGCGCATACGCTGTGTTCACCTTCGGTGGTAAACAGGAATCATTTCAAATGGTTAAATCTCTGTTAAATGGTGTTAATAAACTGCTGTCGCATGATGATTTTGGCAAACTTTTGTTACGACTTGCCGTTGGCGGCCTGATGCTGTTTCACGGATTACACAAGCTATTCGATGGCGTGGGGGGCATCAGCAGCATGCTGGTGGCGAAAGGTCTGCCGGGCTTTATCGCTTATGGGGTTTTAGCTGGAGAAGTGGTTGCGCCATGTCTGCTGATTGTGGGGATCCTGACGCGCCCTGCGGCGCTGGTGCTGGCATTCACGATGGTTGTGGCCTGGCTGATGGTCGGGACGGGTAAAACCTTCGCGCTGGATGCGGTAGGCGCGTGGGCGATTGAGAGTCTGGTCTATTTCTTTGTTGGCGCGCTGGCGATTGCCTTCCTCGGGGCAGGCCGATATTCCATTGGCGGAAACTCGGCCTGGCGGTAAGTGCACCAGTGTTTTCTGCCTCACCCTGGCCACATCTTGTTTGCCGGGGTGTCGCCGCTCGTTTTTCAGACCCTTTTCTGGGGCGTTATTTTAAAATATTGATTTTTTTAATGTTTTTATTCTTGCCTAAAAAAGGGTAAAAGGGCCTTTTATTGATTATTGCATGATAAAACAATGAGGCAGGTGCGCCGGGCTAGTGTTCACTGCCGTACAGGCAGCTTAGAAACATCATGGCATCCCAGGCGCCGCTGGCAGCATGTTCACTGCCGTACAGGCAGCTTAGAAAGGATGACCGATCGCATCGGCATTTTTGAATTGGTTCACTGCCGTTCCGGCAGTTCAGTAAGAGCCATGCTACCCGACGATTACCGCGTAGCATGGCCAGCAACAACATTAAGCCAGTACCAAATCTCCCTGCGGCTGGCAGGAGCAGGCCAGCACGTAGCCTTCAGCGATTTCCGCATCGGTTAACGTCATGGTACTGCTGACGGTATATTCACCGGAAACCACTTTCGTTTTGCAGCAGCCGCAAACGCCCGCGCGGCAGGCGACGGTAACCGGCACCTTATTGCTTTCCAGCGCTTCGAGCAGCGTAGTGCCGACCGGGGCATAAAACGTTTTCGCCGGCTGCAGTTTGGTGAACTTCAGACCGCTGGTGGCCGCGACGGCGACTGGCGTAAAGAACTGCTCTTTAAAGAAGCGCGTCGCGCCCAGCGCTTTCACTTCCTGCTCGACGAGATCCATATACGGCGCCGGACCGCAGGTCATCACGGTGCGCGATGCCAGATCCGGCACGCTTTGCAGTAGTTCAGTCGTTAAACGTCCTGCCACGAAACCGTGGGTAGCGTTATTTTCCGCCACCAGGGTCACCGGATACTGACGCCACTCCTCAGCGAAAATCACATCCTGCGGCGAACGAACGTTAAAAATCACCTGCACATCAACCTGCGGGCGATATTTTGCCAGCCAGCGGCGCATCGACATGATCGGCGTGACGCCGCAGCCTGCGGCTAGCATCAGGAACTTATCGTCCGCTTTATCATCGCAGGTGAAATCCCCCATCGCGTCGGACAGCCAGATATAGTCGCCGCGCTTTACGTCGCGGGTGAGCCACTGTGATCCCGCGCCATCGTCGATACGGCGAACGGTCAACGTAATATATTCGCTGACGCCCGGCGTGGACGAAATAGTGTAAGCGCGCAGGGTCTCTGCCGAATTACGCACGCTCACCAGCGCGTACTGCCCGGCACGGTACGGATAATAGTCATGGCAGAGCAATGAAATGGTCCACACATCCGGCGTTTCCTGATGGATGTGATGCACCTGCATCCGCCACGGGCATTGTGAGGTTGGCATGGTCATGGATAGCTCCTTACGCGCTCAGCAGTTGCTTCATGTCTTCTTCTACGGTGGTCACAGAGCGCAGACCGAATTTCTCATTGAGCACGGCCAGCAGATCTGGGGTGAAGAAGCCTGGCGCGGTCGGGCCGGTTACGATGTTTTTCACCCCCAGTGAGAGCAGGGTCAGCAGAATGACAATCGCTTTCTGCTCGAACCAGGAAAGCACCAGCGATAGCGGCAGATCATTGACGCCGCAGCCCAGTTTTTCCGCCAGGGTCACCGCCAGGATAATCGCCGAGTAAGCGTCGTTGCACTGACCGGCATCGACCAGACGCGGCAGGCCTTCAATATCGCCGAAATCGAGTTTATTGAAGCGGTATTTACCGCAGGCCAGGGTCAGGATCAGGCAGTCGTCCGGTACGCTGGTGGCAAAATCGGTGAAGTAATTACGCTCGCCCCGCGCGCCGTCGCAGCCGCCAACCAGGAAGATGTGGCGCAGTTTTTCCCGGCTCACCAGATCGATAAGGGTATCAGCAGCGCCCAGAAGGGTCTGACGGCCGAAACCTACGGTGATGAGATGCGGGATCTCGCTGTACGGGAAGCCCGCCATCTGCTGCGCCTGGGCGATAACCGGGGCGAAATCTTCGCCTTCCAGATGGTTCACGCCCGGCCAGCCAACGATGCTGCGGGTCCAGATACGATCGTCATAGGCGCCGACGGTTGGGTCGATGATGCAGTTAGAGGTCATGACGATCGGCCCCGGGAAACGGGCGAACTCCACCTGCTGGTTCTGCCAGCCGCTGCCGTAGTTCCCAATCAGGTGTTTGAATTTACGCAGCTCCGGATAGCCGTGCGCCGGCAGCATTTCCCCGTGGGTGTAGACGTTAACGCCGGTGCCTTCGGTCTGCTCCAGCAGGTTATAGAGATCTTTCAGGTCATGGCCGGAGATCAGGATGCACTTGCCCTCGGTCGCTTTAACGTTGACCTGGGTTGGGGTCGGATGACCGTATTTGGTGGTCTCACCGGCGTCCAGAATGCTCATGACTTTGAAGTTCATCTGGCCGATTTCCATTGAGCACTCCAGCAGAGCGTTCATATCGGCAGGCCAGGTACCCAGCCATGCCATGATTTTATGGTACTGGGCGTAGAGGTCGTTGTCGTACTGGCCCAAAACGTGCGCGTGCTCCATATAGGCCGCAGCGCCTTTCAGGCCGTACAGGCACAGCAGGCGCAGGCCGAGAATGTTCTCGCCGATGGCCGCTTTGTCTTTGTTCGGAGTAAATTCCGCCGCCTGACGCTGCAGGTCGCCCAGATCGTCGCTAGCCAGTTGCACAGCGGCCATCGGATTGTTAACCGTCGCGTGGGCATCAATGCTCAGGCACTGGGCTTTAAGCGCTTCACGCATGGCGATAGCCTGACGCGCATAGCCAACGATACGCGGGGAGTCGAAGTTAACGTTAGTCAGCGTAGAGAAAAAAGCGCGCGGCGCAAAGCTATCGACGTCGTGGTCGATGATGCCATATTCACGGGCTTTAAGCGCCCAGGCGGAGAGGCCCTGCAGAGAGGCAATCAGCAGATCCTGCAGATCGGACGTTTCGGCCGTTTTCCCGCACATACCCTGCGCGTAAGAGCAGCCGTTTCCTGCCGGAGTACGGATGGTTTGTTCACATTGCACACAAAACATGGTCACACCTTTTAAAGTTATATTTGATATACATGTTTAAGGTTATGCCCGAGCGCGTGAGGAGAAAAGGTATTTCTGATACAACTTACAGGGAGATTGATTTAGCGCAAAATTGGCGGCAGAGGGCTACCGCCTGAGAGGTATTAAGCGGAGAAAAAGGCCATCAGGATGGGCACCAGCAGGCTGAGAATGAAGCCATGAACAATAGCTGCCGGCACGATCTCCACGCCGCCTGAGCGCTGCAGCACCGGCAGCGTAAAATCCATCGATGTTGCGCCGCACAGGCCTAGCGCCGTTGAACGGCTGCGGCGTACCAGCCCCGGGATCAGCATAATCGCCAGCAGCTCTCGTGCCAGATCGTTAAAGAAGGCGGCGCTACCAATCACCGGGCCATAGGATTCTGTTAACAGGATGCCGGAAAGCGAATACCAGCCAAAGCCGGAGGCCATGGCCAGGCCGGTTTTTAGCGGCAGGTCGAGAATAAAGGCATTAATGATTCCGCCCAGCAGTGAGCTCACCATCACCACCACCGCAACCATCATTCCGCGGCGATTCAGAACAATTTGCCGCAGGGTCATGCCATTATTACGCAGCTGAATACCGATCAGGAACAGCAGGAAAATCAGCGTATATTCACTGGCCTCGGTGGCGTGTTGTAAAAAAGGCAGGCCGCTCAGGCCAATAAGAAAACCAATAAGGACTACGCCGCATAGCTGAAGGGATTCCAGCGCCATTGCCAGACGCGAGGGTAATTTTTCCTGGCGATGATGATTTTGCCAGGGCATTTTCTGCTCAAGCCACATCAGAGCCGCAATATTACACAGCAGGATAATGACGACGCTGACCGCTGCGTAATGAAGTATCGACAACAGGTTGCTGGCCAGATTATCGAGGAACGCCAGGCTAATTCCCATAAAAAAGAGAATAACGTAAACGATCCAGCTCAGAAGTCGTGCGATAAGTTTAAGGGCTGACGGCCGATGGAGAGGAATAAGGTAGCCTGCGATTAACGGCAGCAGAATAATTAATAGTCCCGAAAACATGAACGACGTGGTCCTTGCAGAGTGAAAATAGCGTCCCTGACACTACCCAAATCGCCGGACTGAGTAAAGTAGTCGAAAAAAAGAAAGGCCCGGGAAACCGGGCCTTCAGAGAAGCGAGGGTGCTTAACTGCGTTTTTCCAGCAGAGTACGGTAGAGCACGCCGCCGAGAATACCGCCGATAATCGGCATCACCCAGAATAGCCACAGCTGCTGCAGCGCCCAGCCGCCCTGGAAAATCGCTACCGCGGTGCTACGAGCCGGGTTGACAGAAGTGTTGGTGACCGGAATGCTGATCAGGTGAATAAGGGTCAGCGCCAGGCCAATGGCGATAGGGGCGAAGCCCGCCGGAGCGTTTTTATCGGTGGCGCCGTGGATGACCAACAGGAAGCCGCAGGTCAGGACAATCTCAATCACAATTGCGGAGAGCATGGAGAAACCGCCCGGTGAGTGTTCGCCGTAACCGTTCGACGCGAACCCGCTGGCGGCGGCGTCAAAGCCCGCTTTACCGCTGGCGACGATATACAGAATAGCGGCGGCAATAATACCACCGACAACCTGGGCGATAATATAGCCAATCACCTCTTTAGCCGGGAAACGACCGCCGGCCCACAGGCCTAAAGTGACTGCCGGGTTAAAGTGGCCGCCGGAAATATGACCGACGGCAAACGCCATGGTTAATACCGTTAAGCCGAAGGCTAACGCGACGCCGGCAAAACCAATACCTAATTCCGGGAAGGCCGCCGCCAGAACGGCGCTGCCGCAACCACCAAACACCAGCCAGAATGTACCAAAGCATTCTGCTGCTAATTTTCTAAACATAACCACCTCAATAAAATAATGTTACGAGCGCGGAAAACCGCGCCGGTCTTTATTTATCGATATAAATAACGACGATAAAAATAAAGCGCCGCTATTTTATGGACGTTCAACATTGTCGCACTAGCAATATAAATCGAGGTAACTTGATTTAGGGCAAGGTGATGTGATTCCTTCAGTAATGTCTACCGAGTTGAAGTGTAGAACAGAACAAATTAAAAAACTGGCAACCCGGTAAGTAATTTGCAAGCTGAATAGTCACCGTGCGGATACATACGCTTAAGATTTATCCTGCAGCGCGGAGTAGCGGGTGTGTCATGTTCCTCCCCACCTCGCTATACTGCTGATAACTGAAGGAGAAAGTAGCCACCGAGCGGAGGGGATATGCATCTTGAGCGCGTCGAAATAGTAGGCTTTCGCGGCATCAACCGGTTATCGTTGATGCTGGAGCAAAATAACGTGCTGATTGGCGAAAATGCATGGGGTAAATCCAGCCTGCTGGATGCCCTGACGCTGCTCCTGTCGCCTGAGTTCGATCTCTATCATTTTGTTCGGGAAGATTTTTGGTTTCCACCCGGGGATGTTCAGGGGCGCGAACGTCATTTGCATATTATTCTGACCTTCCGTGAAAATGAACCGGGCCGCCATCGGGTCCGCCGCTATCGGCCGCTCAGCAAATGCTGGGTACCCTGCGACGATGGCTATCAGCGAGTGTTCTACCGCCTGGAGGGGGAGCTTGCCGATGATGATAGCGTGATGACTCTGCGCAGCTTTATTAACGGCGAAGGGGAAGCGCTGGAGCTTGAAGATATTGATGAGCTCGCCCGTCACCTGGTGCGGCTGATGCCGGTGCTGCGCCTGCGCGATGCCCGTTTTATGCGGCGGATCCATAACGGTACCGTGCCGCATTCGCCGCAGATCGAAATTACCGCCCGCCAGCTCGATTTTCTCTCCCGCGAGCTGGTGCACCATCCGCAAAATTTAACCGACGGGCAAATCAGGCAGGGGCTGTCGGCCATGGTGCAGCTGCTGGAGCACTATTTTGCCGAGCAGAGCAGCGCGCAATCTCGTCACCGCCTGATGCGCCGCCATTCACATGATGAACAGCGCAGCTGGCGCTATCTGGACATCATCAACCGTATGATCGACAAACCCGGCGGCCGTAGCCATCGGGTGATTTTATTGGGGCTCTTTTCCACGTTGTTGCAGGCGAAAGGGACCGTCAGACTCGATCGCGATGCGCGGCCGCTGCTGTTAATTGAGGATCCGGAAACCCGACTGCACCCCATTATGCTATCCGTGGCCTGGCATTTGCTCAATTTGCTGCCGCTGCAGCGGGTGACGACGACGAACTCCGGCGAGCTGCTGTCGCTAACGCCCGTCGAGCATGTGTGCCGACTGGTGCGTGAATCGTCACGAGTGTCGGCCTGGCGGCTGGGGCCTGGTGGAATGAATGCAGAAGACAGTCGACGCATCGCATTTCATATTCGTTTTAACCGCGCTTCATCGCTGTTTGCCCGCTGCTGGCTGCTGGTGGAAGGCGAGACGGAAACCTGGGTTATCAACGAACTGGCCCGCCAGTGCGGCCATCACTTTGATGCGGAAGGGGTGAAGGTGATCGAGTTTGCCCAGTCGGGTTTAAAACCGCTGATTAAGTTCGCCCGGCGAATGGGCATTGAGTGGCACGTGCTGGTGGATGGCGATGAAGCCGGGAAGAAATACGCCGCCACCGTTCGCAGTTTGTTGAATGACGATAAAATGCTGGAGCGAGACCATCTCACCGCGCTACCGGCGATGGATATGGAACATTTTATGTATCGTCAGGGATTCGATGATGTTTATCATCGGGTCGCGCAGCTGCCGATGAATATTCCTATGAAT
The DNA here is from genome assembly GCF_040065135.1 of Klebsiella sp. CN_Kp066. NCBI lineage: Bacteria > Pseudomonadati > Pseudomonadota > Gammaproteobacteria > Enterobacterales > Enterobacteriaceae > Klebsiella > Klebsiella sp. CN_Kp066. The sequence continues at coordinate 66,499 of NZ_JBEAIU010000030.1, forward strand.
ATGCGGCGGGTGATCACCAAAGCGATTCATCGCTCGTCTAAGCCTGACCTGGCGATTGAAGTGGCGATGGAGGCCGGACGTCGCGGCGTTGACGCCATTCCGACGCTGTTGAAAAAAATGTTTTCTCGCGTGCTATGGCTGGCGCGCGGGCGGGCGGATTAGCGGCGACCAACGTTTATCTCTTCGTGCCGGGAGCGATTCCGGCGCGTCTGCATCTGCACGTCACTCAACCTCAGTTAAACAAAAATTAAGCGCAGCTAAAAATGAACGTTATTCTGTTACCGCATTTAGATAGAATTGACGCGGGTTCTGCGGATTAAAACATCAGGAATGGTTATGAAATTAAATGGAAAGCGCAGGAAAATTTGGTGGCTGCTGGCGATTGTCGTGCTGGCCCTCGCCGTCTGGGGATGGCGAATACTGAATGCGCCGCTGCCGCAATATCAGACGCTGGTGGTGCGTAAAGGGGACCTGCAGCAGAGCGTGCTGGCGACTGGTAAGCTGGATGCGTTAAAAAAAGTGGATGTCGGGGCGCAGGTGAGCGGACAGCTCAAAACGCTGCGCGTCGAGATTGGCGACAAAGTGAAAAAAGACCAGCTGCTGGGGGTTATTGACCCGGAGCAGGCGGAAAACCAGATTAAGGAAGTTGAAGCGACGCTGATGGAGCTGCGGGCGCAGCTCAACCAGGCGCGCGCGGAGCGTAAACTCTCTGCGGCGACTTTAGCTCGCCAGCAGCAGCTGGCGCAGCGTCAGCTGGTCTCCCGGCAGGACCTGGACACCGCCGCGACCGACCTGGCGGTGAAAGAGGCGCAAATCGGCACGATTGAAGCGCAGGTCAAACGCAATCAGGCCACCCTGGATACGGCTAAAACCAACCTCGACTACACCAAAATTCTGGCTCCGATGTCCGGGGAAGTGACGCAAATCACCACCCTGCAGGGGCAGACGGTGATTGCCGCCCAGCAAGCGCCGAATATTTTGACCCTGGCCGATCTCAGCACCATGCTGGTGAAGGCGCAGGTTTCGGAAGCGGACGTCATCCATCTCAAGCCGGGGCAAAAGGCCTGGTTTACGGTGTTGGGCGATCCCCTGACGCGCTATGAAGGGACGCTGAAGGATATTCTACCGACGCCTGAAAAGGTTAACGACGCTATTTTCTACTACGCCCGTTTTGAAGTGCCGAACCCGCAGGGCATCCTGCGCCTGGAGATGACCGCCCAGGTGCATATTCAGCTCTCAGAAGTGAAAAATGTTATTACCATCCCGCTGAGCGCGCTGGGTGAGGCCATCGGCGATAACCGCTATCACGTGCGTCTGCTACGTACCGGTGAAGTTAAAGAGCGTGAAATCGTTATCGGTGCGCGGAATGACACCGATGTGGCGGTGGTGAAAGGGCTGGAAGAGGGGGATGAAGTCATTATCGGCGAAGGTGCGGCCGGAGCAGCGAAATGACGGCGTTACTTGAACTGCGTGATATTCGCCGCAGCTACCCCTCCGGCGATGGCAACGTTGAGGTGCTGAAAGGTATTACGTTGAGCATTGCCGCCGGCGAGATGGTGGCTATTGTCGGGGCCTCCGGCTCAGGGAAATCCACGCTGATGAATATTCTCGGCTGTCTGGATAAACCCACCAGCGGCACCTATCGGGTTGCCGGAACCGACGTGGCACGTCTCAACGGCGATGAGCTGGCGCGCCTGCGGCGGGAACATTTCGGTTTTATTTTTCAGCGCTATCATCTGCTATCGCATCTCACCGCGGCGCAGAACGTGGAAGTGCCGGCGGTCTATGCCGGAGCGGAGCGCAAAGCGCGGCTGGCCCGCGCCCATAAGCTGCTTGTACGACTGGGGCTTGGCGACCGGGCAGAATATCAGCCTTCACAGCTCTCCGGCGGCCAACAGCAGCGGGTGAGTATCGCCCGCGCCCTGATGAACGGCGGGGAAGTGATTCTGGCGGATGAGCCTACCGGTGCGCTGGACAGCCGCTCCGGCGAAGAGGTCATGGGGATCCTTCACCAGCTGAAAGCGCAGGGACATACGGTCATTATCGTCACCCATGACCCGCAGGTGGCGGCTCAGGCTGAGCGGGTCATTGAGATACACGACGGTGAGATCGTGCGTAACCCGCCCGCGTTGAGCTCCGCGCAAGGCGGCGCGCTGCGCCAGCGCACGGCGGCCGAACCGTCGGCATGGCGTCAGTTCAGTAGCGGTTTTCGCGAGGCGCTGGTCATGGCCTGGCGCGCCATGGCGGCGAATAAAATGCGCACGCTGCTGACGATGCTCGGGATAATTATCGGCATTGCATCGGTGGTGTCGATTGTGGTGGTGGGCGATGCCGCGAAGCAAATGGTGCTGGCCGATATCCGCGCCATAGGCACCAATACCATTGATGTTTATCCCGGTAAGGATTTCGGCGATGACGATCCCCGCTATCAGCAGTCGCTGAAGTACGACGATCTGCTTGCTATTCAGAAACAGCCCTGGGTCAGCTCGGCGACCCCTGCGGTCTCCAAAAGCCTGCGTCTGCGGGCGGATAATATCGACGTTGCCGCTAGCGCTGAGGGCGTGGGGGCGCAGTACTTTAACGTTTACGGTATGACTTTTAGCGAAGGCAACACCTTCAACGAACTCCAGCTAAATAGCCGCGCGCAGGTGGTGGTGCTCGATAGCAACGCGCGTCGACAGCTATTTCCGCACAAAGCGCGGGTCGTTGGCGAAGTGATTCTTGTCGGCAACATGCCCGCGACGGTCATCGGCGTCGCTGATGAAAAACAGTCGATGTTTGGCAGCAGCAAAATTCTGCGCGTCTGGTTACCCTATACCACGATGGCCGGCCGGGTTATGGGGCAGTCGTGGCTGAACTCCATCACCGTCCGGGTCAATGAAGGTTACGACAGCGCGCTTGCCGAGCAGCAGCTGTTACGTCTCCTGGAACTGCGCCACGGTAAGAAAGATGTTTTCACCTGGAATATGGACAGCATCTTGAAAACGGCGGAACGGACCACACATACACTACAGCTGTTTCTGACCCTGGTGGCGGTGATTGCGCTGGTGGTCGGCGGGATTGGCGTGATGAATATTATGCTGGTCTCTGTTACCGAACGCACGCGAGAGATCGGTATCCGTATGGCTGTCGGGGCGCGGGCCAGCGACGTACTGCAGCAGTTTTTGATTGAGGCGGTGCTGGTTTGCCTGGTCGGCGGGGCGCTGGGCGTGACGCTTTCGTTGCTGATTGCCTTCGTGCTGCAGCTGTTTTTGCCCGGCTGGGAAATCGGCTTTTCGCCGCTGGCGCTGCTGACCGCATTTTTATGCTCGACGCTGACCGGAGTGTTGTTTGGCTGGCTCCCGGCGCGCAATGCGGCTCGTCTGGACCCGGTCGACGCCCTGGCACGGGAGTAGCGATAAAAAAATGCCAGTCAGAAGGACTGGCATTTTACTGGCAGGATGTACACAATGAAGCAAAAGAGTTATGCGGCTGTTTCTGTTTCTTCCGCTTCAACAGGGACGATCACGCTGGCGTGATTACCTTTTGGCCCCTGGTGAACATCAAACCGAACCGCTTGTCCGGCTTTTAGCGTTCTGTAACCATCCATCTGGATGGTCGAGTAATGGGCGAAAATGTCTTCGCCGCCGCCCTCAGGGCAGATAAAACCGAACCCTTTGGCATTGTTGAACCACTTAACAGTACCCATTTCCATACTTCGACATCCTTCGTAAATCTTATAAGTAAGATGGAATGAACCGGTAGTGGAGTGACGAGTTGTTCATTTGCTCGCCAACTCTCGCCACTACAATTTAGAGAAATCAGGAAATGCGTCAAGCGATTGACGACCGGGGACGGTGAAAAATGCGTCAAAATTTGAAGCAGTTAACGCTATTGCCGGGGAATGTGACAGACATCGCGGATGGAAGTAATAGATGATAATTATCTATGATCTATTGTAGATTTGTGATGTGCATAGCCTCTGGTCATCGACAGGCCACCGCCTGTTGGCAACAGCAACCGATGATGAACACTGACGATGAGTAAGAGAGACTGGTTGGACTTCGATCAGCTAATCGAGGACGAAGTTAAAGATGCGCTAAAACCGCCATCTATGTATAAAGTGATATTAGTCAATGATGACTACACTCCAATGGAGTTTGTTATTGACGTGTTACAAAAATTCTTTTCTTATGATGTTGAACGTGCAACGCAACTGATGCTGACGGTTCACTATCAAGGTAAAGCGATTTGCGGGGTGTTTACCGCTGAAGTCGCGGAAACCAAAGTATCGATGGTGAACCAATACGCGAGGGAGAACGAACATCCGTTGTTGTGTACGCTAGAAAAAGCCTGAATGCAGGCAATAAACTTGGGGGAGGTGCCTATGCTCAATCAAGAACTGGAACTCAGTTTAAACATGGCTTTCGCCAGAGCGCGCGAGCACCGTCATGAGTTCATGACCGTCGAGCACTTGTTGCTGGCGCTGCTTAGCAACCCTTCGGCCCGCGAAGCGCTTGAAGCGTGTTCAGTGGACCTGGTCGCGCTGCGTCAGGAACTTGAAGCCTTCATCGAACAGACCACACCCGTACTGCCTGCAACGGAAGAAGAGCGCGACACTCAGCCGACGCTGAGCTTCCAGCGCGTGCTGCAACGTGCTGTTTTCCACGTCCAGTCATCCGGTCGCAGCGAAGTGACCGGCGCCAACGTTCTGGTCGCGATTTTCAGCGAACAGGAGTCTCAGGCGGCATACCTGCTGCGTAAACATGAAGTCAGCCGACTTGATGTGGTGAACTTCATCTCTCACGGTACGCGCAAAGACGAGCCGAGCCAGTCTTCCGATAACAGCGGAAGCCAGCCAGGCAGCAGTGAAGAGCAAGCAGGCGGGGAGGATCGTATGGAAAACTTCACCACCAACCTCAACCAGCTTGCCCGCGTAGGCGGTATCGATCCGCTGATCGGCCGCGAGAAAGAGCTGGAACGTGCTATTCAGGTTCTGTGCCGCCGTCGCAAGAACAACCCGCTGCTGGTGGGGGAATCCGGCGTCGGTAAGACCGCAATTGCCGAAGGTCTCGCCTGGCGTATCGTGCAGGGCGACGTACCGGAAGTGATGGCCGACTGCACTATCTATTCACTGGATATTGGCTCGCTGCTGGCTGGCACTAAATACCGCGGCGATTTTGAAAAACGCTTTAAAGCGCTGCTTAAGCAGCTGGAGCAGGATACCAACAGTATTCTGTTCATTGATGAGATCCACACTATCATTGGTGCGGGCGCGGCTTCCGGCGGGCAGGTCGATGCCGCTAACCTGATTAAGCCGCTGCTTTCCAGCGGTAAAATCCGGGTTATCGGTTCGACGACCTACCAGGAGTTCAGCAACATCTTTGAGAAAGATCGTGCGCTGGCGCGTCGTTTCCAGAAAATTGATATCACCGAACCTTCCGTGGAAGAGACGGTGCAGATTATTAACGGTCTGAAGCCGAAGTATGAAGCGCACCACGACGTGCGTTACACCGCGAAAGCGGTACGTGCGGCGGTGGAACTGGCGGTGAAATACATTAACGATCGTCATCTGCCGGATAAGGCGATTGACGTGATTGACGAAGCCGGCGCGCGCGCGCGCTTGATGCCGGTGAGCAAACGTAAGAAAACGGTTAACGTGGCGGATATTGAGTCCGTGGTGGCGCGAATTGCGCGTATTCCTGAGAAGAGCGTTTCCCGCAGCGACCGCGATACGCTGAAAAACCTTGGCGATCGCCTGAAAATGCTGGTCTTTGGCCAGGATAAAGCGATTGAGGCCTTAACCGAAGCGATCAAGATGGCGCGCGCCGGGCTTGGCCATGAGCACAAACCTGTCGGCTCTTTCCTGTTTGCCGGGCCTACCGGGGTGGGTAAAACTGAGGTTACTGTACAGCTGGCGAAGTCGCTGGGTATTGAGCTGCTGCGTTTTGATATGTCCGAATATATGGAACGTCATACCGTCAGCCGCTTAATTGGTGCGCCTCCGGGTTACGTCGGTTTCGATCAGGGCGGGCTGCTGACCGATGCGGTTATTAAGCATCCGCACGCGGTACTGCTGCTCGATGAAATTGAAAAAGCGCATCCGGACGTCTTTAACCTGCTGTTGCAGGTAATGGATAACGGTACGCTGACCGATAACAACGGCCGCAAAGCGGATTTCCGCAACGTGGTGCTGGTGATGACCACCAACGCCGGCGTGCGTGAAACCGAGCGTAAATCGATTGGCCTTATCCATCAGGACAACAGTCCGGATGCGATGGATGAGATCAAAAAGATCTTTACGCCGGAGTTCCGTAACCGCCTCGACAACATTATCTGGTTCGATCACCTGTCTACGACGGTTATCCATCAGGTGGTGGATAAGTTTATCGTTGAGCTGCAGGTCCAGCTGGATCAGAAAGGCGTCTCTTTGGAAGTAAGCCAGGAAGCCCGCGATTGGCTGGCCGAGAAAGGCTACGACCGGGCCATGGGCGCGCGTCCGATGGCGAGGGTGATTCAGGACAACCTGAAAAAACCGCTGGCTAACGAGCTGCTGTTTGGCTCACTGGTTGACGGCGGTCAGGTGATCGTTGAGCTGGACAAAGAGAAAAACGCGCTGACCTATGCCTTCCAGAGTGCGCAAAAGCACAAACCGGAAGCGGCACATTAAGTCGCTTGCGTGAAATGTCAAAACCGGCCTCAGGGCCGGTTTTTTTATGCCTTTCTTCTGAATCCTCTTATTCGCTTTTTTAACATATTGATTTTAAAGAAATAAAAAACCGGTTAAAAATAATATGGCAGAGGAGGTTTATTGTTTAATTTCAATAATAACAATATGATGGGGTGCGGTTTACCCAGTTCACTGCCATAAAGGCAGCATTCCATCCTTAAATTTCCTGACTTACCGCATAGTCACTCAGCATTTTCACAAAACGCTCAACGGACCACTCTTTGATATCCGATACCTGGCCGTCACCCATCTCGACGAGCCTCAAAGCACCAGCTTCATCATTGATAACATCTATAGAGTAAAAAGGGCTGTTTATACGTGCGGCGATTTCGCTAACCCTGGCAGGAATATCGCCGTTTGCGGCATGAACTTTGCCATCGAGAACAAAGAATCGCCTTTCGCTGGATGTATCAAATTTCTCCACGCGTCTCAGGCAAACTCCTCCTTCAATTTCACCGCGAAACTGTTTAAGCAATGTGATGATTTCATCAATTTCTTGCGCATTGCGAGCGATTGAGCCGCGGGAGGTTGTGAGCGACTTTACATAGTCCTTCACAAAATAAGCAGGCCAACCATATTCCTTAGTGAGGGCAGCAAAGTCAGCATCTTCGCTAGTCACGATGGTTTCTGGCGTGAGATCCCGACAACTTTCATACCAGCCCGGCAAATGGTGGCATTGAAGATATTGCTGGCATGACGTTAATAAGCGAGCGCCTCGCTTTTCCACCGCTCGGGATAAACTTTCGTACTCATCCGGGTGCAGCATCCATCCGCGCCACAGTACCGGCATATTGGCTGAAAAACTGGATGAAAAGCGGTAGTCGCCCAGCGCCGCAGCCTCTGATGAAAGTAACAGGCAGGTAATACTGCTTTGGCAGGCATAAGTGTACTCAGCTAAAAACATCTCGTCAGGTTGTGACGGATGAAGCATATCGTTGGGATAGATAATTTGCAGGGCGCTCATTTGGGTATCCTTTCTCGCCAGGACAATCCAGCTATTATTTTACGGGCGCAGAGACAGGGCCGTCAAAGCCGAAGAGGGAAGCGGCGTGAGAATAAAAGAAATGAAAAGACCGGGAATTATCCCGGCCTTCAGCATCTGGCGCGTTAAGCGCGAAAACGATCAGCGACTACGGAAGACAATGCGGCCTTTGCTCAGGTCGTACGGGGTCAGCTCAACAGTCACTTTGTCGCCCGTCAGAATGCGGATGTAGTTTTTACGCATTTTACCGGAAATATGCGCAGTTACCACGTGACCGTTTTCCAGTTCTACGCGGAACATAGTGTTAGGCAGCGTATCAAGTACGGTGCCCTGCATTTCAATATTGTCTTCTTTGGCCATCTAGTCCTCTGGGGTATCACTACCGTAGTTTTGAACCGGCAAGATAATGCCGAAGTTCAGCAAGTATGTAAAGTTTTACGTCAAATCGCCGAAGTAGTTTTGGCGCATTGCCCGTAATTCACGCGGATAAACCGGGCGACAGGCGCAAACGTAAAGGGGGAGTGACAGAACGATGGGCGTTATCTGACTCTTATTATTCCCAAACGGCGGCGGGGCAACGGGCAGAAGCTACTCTACCGCGCAATTATAACATCCCGACAAAAAATGTGCTGAAAACATTTATGCTTCTCCTGCAAATAGCACCCTTGGCACCCAGAACCGCTCCGGCAGACGATACGTCCGCAGTACGGAGAGATAGTCGAGATAATCGCGGCGAGGAATTTCCACTGCGCCCAACGAAGCCGTATGCTTGTTTAGCACCTGGCAATCGATTAATTTTCCACCATCGTGCATAAACGCCTGGCTAAAGACCAGTAGTGCGGTTTTGGAGGCATTCTCGGCTCGGCTGAACATTGATTCTCCGCAAAACAGCGCCCCCTGCGCAACGCCGTACATGCCACCCACTAATTCCTCTTCCTGCCACACTTCAACAGAATGAGCGTGCCCCAGCTCATGTAGCTGATGGTATGCCTGAACAATACCCTGCGTTATCCATGTTCCCTCATCACGATGATCGGCGCAGCCTTCAATAACCTGACCGAAGGCGTGATTCAACGTTACGCGATACGGGGAGCGCTGATGAAAACGCTTCATACTGCGGCTGAGATGGAATTTCTCCGGCCACAGTACCGCTCGCGGGTCGGGGGACCACCAGAGAATTGGGTCACCGGGCGAAAACCATGGAAAAATACCGCGCTGATAGGCCATCAGTAACCGCGCCGGGCTAAGATCGCCGCCCAGCGCTAACAGACCATTAGGTTCGCGCAAAGCGCCTTCCGGGGAGGGGAAGGCGATGGAATGATGAGAGAGCTGAACCAGCCGCATTTTTACCTCAACGCATCAGGCAATGATTCAATAGTAGCCTACAGACGCTGCTTAAACTGGTAGTAACGCCCCTGTTCAGCCAGCAATTCTGCGTGACTACCTTGCTCAATAATCTTTCCGTTGTCCATGACTATTATCTGATTAAACCGCGCCAGCCCGCGCAGACGATGAGTTACCATCAGCACGGTTTTTTCACGCATAACTTCAGCAAGTAAATCAAGTATTTGGCTTTCGGTCGTCGCATCAAGGCCTTCAGTAGGTTCGTCCAGCAGCATCAGCGGCGCATCGTGAAGCAGGGCGCGAGCGATAGCCAGCCTGCGCAACTCGCCGCCGGAAAGCTGACGACCACCTTCTCCCAGCCAGCTATTCAGGCCGCTATCTTCCAGCAACCTGGCTAAACCGACGCGTTCAAGCGTTTCTGCAAGCCGGGCATCGCTGGCCCCCGGAGAAGCCAGCAGCAGGTTGTCGCGCAGGGTCGCGCTGAACAGATGTACGCGCTGCGGCACGACGCTCATCGCCTGGCGCAACGTCGCTTCGTTAAGCTGCGTCAGCGGCTGATCATTGAGTAATATCTCTCCCTCCGCAGGATCCCAGGCACGGGTCAGCAGCTGTAACAGCGTCGATTTACCGCAGCCTGTTCGTCCCAGGATGGCGATATGCTGACCGGCCTCGATCTGCAATGATATTTTCTCCAGCGCAGGGGAGGGCTGCTGCGGATAGCTGAAGGTAACCTGATTTAAGCTCAACGAAACGCGATCCAGCTTTTGGCTTTCGCCCTGAGTGAAGGCGACTTCCGGCTCTTGTTCGGTAATTTGCGTGATGCGCTTTGCGGAAGCGATCACCTGCCCCAGATGCTGAAATGCGCCGGTTACCGGCGCCAGCGCTTCAAACGCCGCCAGCGCGCAGAAGACAAACAACGCGATCAGCGCGCCCGGTTGAGTATCGCCGCCAACGCCTGCTGAGGCGAGCCACAGCATAGTAATAACCGCCACTCCGCCAATCAGCAGCATCAGCGCCTGGGAGAGGGCCGTCAGTTCCGCCTGGCGACGCTGCGCATCCAGCCAATGCGCTTCGGTTTTTACCATTTGCTGCCGGTAACGATCGCTGGCGTTGAACAGCATCAGCTCCGCCTGCCCCTGCAGCCATGAGGTCAACTGCTGGCGATACTGCCCGCGGAAATGAGTCATGCTTTCACCGGCGGGCTTACCGGCGCGATAGAACAGCGGCGGCATCACCAGCAGGGTAAGTAGCATAATACCGCCCAGGGTCAGAGCCAGAGTAACGTCCAGTACGCTCAGCCCCACGGTGACGACGAGAATTACCACCAGCGCGCCTACCAGCGGCGATATGACGCGCAGATAGAGATGATCCAGGGTATCGACATCTGCAACCACCCGGTTAAGCAGTTCACCCTGACGAAAACGCGCCAGCCCGGCGGGGGAGAGCGGTAGCAGTTTGCTGAAGGTAAATACCCGCAGATGCTGCAGGACGCGAAAGGTTGCGTCATGGCTGACCAGACGCTCAAAATAACGGCCAGCGGTGCGAATGATCGCCGCGCCGCGTACGCCCGCGGCTGGCAACATATAGTTAAAGCTGTAGATGCCCGCTACGCCAACAACGGCCGATGCCGACAGGAACCAGCCGGATAACGTTAATAAGCCAATGCTGGCCAGCAGCGTAACGATCGCCAGCACGATACCGAGCAGCAGCAGCCATTTGTGTCGTTTGTACAGCGCCAGGTAAGGCCATAATGCGCGCATTTAAATCTCCTCCTGACGATGAGCAAGCAGGGTTGCAAAAGGGCCGCCTGCGGTCGCCAGTTGCGAATAACTGCCTTGTTCAACAATTTGACCATCCTGCATCACCCAGATTGCATCCCAGTTCGCAAGGCCTTCCAGCTGGTGGGTAACCATTAGCGTGGTTTGCTGCGTTGATGCATTGGTCAGCGCCTGCATCACGCGCTGCTCACTATGGGCATCCAGGCTGGCTGCGGGTTCGTCCAGCAGCAGCAGGCGGCAGGGTACCAACAGCGCCCGCGCGACGGCGACACGCTGAGCCTGCCCGACCGACAGGCGACCGGCCTGATCGCCGACAGGCGTGTTAATACCCTGCGGCAGAAGGGAGAGGAACTCGCTGACCCACGCTTTATCCAGCGCAAGCTGTAGCTGTGCTTCGGTGGCATCAGGGCATGACAGCAGGACGTTGTCACGCAGCGTTGCCGCCGGCAGTTGCGGATTTTGCCCTACCCAGCTCAGGAGACGGCGCCAGCGGTCGGCATCCAGACTCTTCAACTCAACGCCATTGACCTTGAGCGAGCCCTCATAGGGAAGAAAACCCGTTAGCGTATTCAATAGCGAGCTTTTACCGGAGCCGCTTTGCCCAACCAGCACCACGCGCTCGCCAGCGCGTAGGGAAAAATTCAGCGGCCCGGCCAGCACTTTACCCTCAGGGGATTTGATCAGCAGGTCGCGGGCTTCGATGCTAATCATTTCATTATCGCTTAATACTTTTTCCCCACGTTCTGGCTGCGCCAGCGGCGTTTCCATAAAGGTCTTCAGGCTATCTGCGGCGCCAATAGCCTGCGCTTTCGCATGATAAAAGGTGCCTAAATCGCGCAGCGGCTGGAAAAACTCGGGGGCCAGAATCAGCGCGAGGAAACCGGCCATCAACGTCACACCGGCGCCGTAGTGGCCAAAGTTGAGCTCTCCCAGATAGGAAAAGCCAAAGTAAACGGCTACCAGCGCAATCGAGAGCGAGGTGAAAAATTCCAGCACGCCGGAGGAGAGAAACGCCAGACGCAGCACTTCCATTGTTCGCTGACGGAAATCCTGAGAAGCCTCGCGTATGTTTTCCGTCTCTGCTTGACCGCGATGAAAAATTCTCAGCGTCTCCATACCGCGCAGGCGGTCGAGAAAATGGCCGCTTAAGCGCGCCAGAGCGAGAAAGTTACGTCGGTTGGCATCGGCCGCTCCCATGCCAACCAGCGCCATAAACAGAGGAATAAGCGGCGCTGTGCCCAACAGAATCAGCGCTGCGGCCCAGTTGATGGGGAAAATAGTGATGACGATCAGTAAGGGAATGCTGGCCGCCAGCGTCATCTGCGGTAAATAGCGAGCATAGTAGTCATGCATATCGTCGATCTGCTCAAGGATCAGCGTGGCCCAGCTGCCTGCGGGTTTCCCCTGTATCCAGGCAGGCCCCGCCTGCTGTAAGCGATCCAGAACCTGGCGGCGAATCTCAACGCGGATATGCTGGCCCGCCTGAAAACCCACTCTTTCACGCAACCAGACAACCCAGGCGCGCAGCACAAAGACCAGCACCAGTAACACAAAAGGCAGCAGCAGCGCCGTGGCGGGAATATTTTCCATAATCATGCGATGAAGGATCCGCGCCAGGAACCAGGCCTGAGCAACGATGAGCAGGCCGCTAACGACGCCCAGGAGACGGGAAATCATCAACCAGCGACGGGAGATAATGCTTTGATCTTTTAACCAACGGGTTAAATCTTGTTGACGGGTTTTATTCATTGCGCGCTTAGCAGGTGTAGTTATGAGTTTTTTGGGCACGGCAATGTTACAACGGGGCAAAAATAAAGGCGACTTTTCGTCGCCTTCTTTACCTTTGTTACTGACTTGTAAAGATTATTTGCAAGCGTCGGCTAAACCATCCAGATAACGCTCTGCATCCAGCGCAGCCATACAGCCTGTTCCGGCAGAGGTAATCGCCTGACGATAGATATGGTCCATCACGTCACCCGCAGCGAAGACGCCAGGAATGCTGGTCTGGGTGGCGTTGCCGTGGATGCCGGACTGAACTTTAATGTAGCCGTTTTCCAGCTCCAGTTGACCGGCAAAAATCGCCGTGTTCGGGCTATGCCCGATAGCAACGAACAGCCCGGCAACGTCCAGGGATTCAACATTGTCAGCATTCTGCGTATCGCGCAAGCGCAGGCCGCTCACGCCCATCTGATCGCCGGTTACTTCTTCGAGGGTGCGGTTGGTATGCAGCACGATGTTGCCGCTTTCCACTTTATCCATCAGGCGTTTGATGAGGATTTTTTCCGCGCGGAAGCCGTCACGACGGTGGATCAGATGGACTTCGGAAGCGATGTTGGACAGATACAGCGCCTCTTCAACAGCCGTATTGCCGCCGCCGATGACGGCGACTTTCTGGTTACGATAGAAGAAACCGTCGCAGGTGGCGCAGGCAGAAACGCCGCGGCCTTTAAATGCCTCTTCTGATGGAAGCCCCAGATAACGCGCTGATGCGCCGGTGGCGATAATCAGGGCGTCACAGGTGTATTCACCGCTGTCGCCGGTCAGGCGGAACGGACGGTTTTGTAGATCGACGCTGTTGATATGATCGAAAATAATTTCGGTCTCAAACTTGGTGGCATGTTCGTGCATGCGCTCCATCAGCAGCGGTCCGGTCAGATCGTTAGGATCGCCTGGCCAGTTTTCCACTTCAGTGGTGGTGGTCAGTTGACCGCCTTTTTCCATTCCGGTAATCAGTACCGGCTGCAGATTTGCGCGCGCTGCGTAGACCGCAGCGGTATATCCCGCAGGTCCAGAACCAAGAATAAGCAGTTTACTGTGTTTGGCCGTGCCCATGAGATCCTCGTAATTTATTAGCATACATGCGCTGGATTGTAGGGAATTTGTGGACGTAAAAAAAGAGCGTGGCAGTTTTGTTAACGATATGTGTAATAGAAGCTGCCGATTAATTGGCGATTTAACGAACGAAGAATATAACTAATTCTACTGTCAGGGGGACAATTATAAGAGGAAAACATGAGAATCAACGGGGGAGGATAATGAATATCTGGCATCTTGTACTAAAAATCGATGTTTTGCTTTGACAATCCCCTGTGCTTTTGCGAAAACATTCATGGAAGAAGAAAAGCAGTGTTTAGCGTGTGGCGAATTTTAATGCACGCAAATGCCATTTTTATCCGGGTTAGCGAAATCTACGCATGGTGTGGACAGACGCCATGCGTGATGTCGGTGACTGCCGTCAGGCAACGGGCTTCTCACGTACCCCTGGGTTACCCATCGTCGTAAGGGTAATGACAGGATGGACTCTGGCAGTGAAGGCTCAGAGTCGGAACAGGAGTAGGGAAGGAATACAGAGAGACAATAATAATGGTAGATAGCAAGAAGCGCCCTGGCAAAGATCTCGACCGCATTGATCGTAATATTTTGAATGAATTGCAAAAAGACGGGCGTATTTCCAACGTCGAGCTTTCTAAACGGGTGGGACTTTCTCCGACGCCTTGCCTTGAGCGCGTGCGTCGACTGGAAAGACAGGGTTTTATTCAGGGCTATACAGCGCTGCTCAACCCGCATTATCTGGATGCATCACTTCTGGTATTTGTTGAGATTACTCTGAATCGTGGCGCGCCGGATGTGTTTGAGCAATTTAACTCCGCTGTGCAAAAACTTGAAGAAATTCAAGAGTGTCATCTGGTTTCCGGGGATTTCGATTACCTGTTGAAAACCCGCGTGCCGGATATGTCTGCGTATCGTAAACTACTGGGCGAGACCTTGCTGCGCCTGCCGGGCGTAAACGACACCCGTACCTATGTGGTAATGGAAGAAGTCAAGCAAAGTAATCGTCTGGTAATTAAGACGCGCTAACACGGAACAGGTGCAAAATCGACGTAGTTTGATTACACTCCTGTTAATCCATACAGCAACAGTGCCGGGGAGACCCGGCACTGTTGTCCGTTTTAGCTGAAGGCAGGAAACAGCCTGATACCTGGAGAGCCTTTCTTGAGCCAGGAATACACCGAAGACAAAGAAGTCAAGTTCACAAAGCTGAGTAGCGGGCGCCGTCTCCTTGAGGCATTACTCATTCTTTGCTCCCTTTTTGCCATCTGGTTGATGGCGGCCTTACTCAGCTTTAATCCCTCGGATCCTAGCTGGTCGCAAACGGCGTGGCACGAGCCTATTCATAACATAGGCGGTACGCCCGGAGCATGGCTAGCCGATACGCTATTTTTCATTTTTGGCGTAATGGCTTACACCATTCCGGTCATTATTATCGGCGGCTGCTGGTTTGCCTGGCGTCATCAGGAAAACGACGAGTACATCGATTATTTCGCCGTCTCGCTGCGTTTGATCGGTGCGCTGGCGCTGATTCTCACGTCCTGTGGGCTGGCGGCTATCAACGCTGATGATATCTGGTACTTTGCCTCCGGCGGGGTGATCGGCAGTCTGCTGAGCACCACCCTGCAACCTCTGCTGCACAGCAGCGGCGGCACAATCGCGCTGCTCTGCATCTGGGCGGCCGGATTGACGTTGTTTACCGGCTGGTCCTGGGTCAGCATTGCCGAAAAAATCGGCGGTGTGATTCTCTCTGTTCTCACGTTTGCCAGCAACCGTACCCGTCGTGACGACACCTGGGTTGATGAAGGGGAATATGAAGATGATGAAGAAGAATATGACGATGATGAACCCGCCAGGCCGCAAGGTTCTCGACGCGCGCGGATTCTACGCAGCGCCTTAGCCCGCCGCCAGCGCCTGGCCGAAAAATTCGCTAACCCGATGGGGCGTAAAACTGATGCCGCTCTGTTCTCCGGTAAGCGGATGGATGATGCGGAAGATGAGATTCAGTATAGCGCCAGCGGTGCGCCTGTTGCCGCTGATGATGTGCTCTTTTCTGGTTCCAGCGCAGCGCGTCCGGCCAATGTCGATGACGTTCTGTTCTCCGGAGTCAGCGCGGCACGCCCTGGCGATTTTGACCCATACGATCCGCTGTTGAACGGCCATAGCATTGCCGATCCGGTAGCAGTGGCCGCGCAGGATACCGCTGCTCCGCAGGCATGGTCTGAACCGCTGCCAGGGTACGACGCTCAGCCAGTCTATCAGCCCGAACCAGTGACACCGCCGCAGCATGCGTACCAGCCGCAGCCGTCTCCGATGCAGCAGCCAGCTTATCAGCCGGAACCGATCGCGCAGCCGCAGCACGTGTATCAGCCGGAGCAGGCTCCGGTGCAGCAGCCAGCTTATCAGCCGGAACCGTTCTCGCAGC
>NZ_JBEAIU010000031.1:0-81911 GCF_040065135.1 Klebsiella sp. CN_Kp066
GTCGATGACGGCAGATTTACAGTCTGCTCCCTTTGGCCGCTCGGGAACCCCACCACGGGGTAATGCTTAATACTGGCCTGCTTCCTTATCGGGAAGCGGGGCGCATCATATCAAATGACGCGCCACTGTAAAGTATTCGTTTGCTAAAAATAAACTGGTTGCCTGATTTTTACGCGTAAAGCCGTAAAGCTAACCAGTTAATTTCATTATCGATTAAAGAATAATCGTTCGGTTGCCGTAAACAAACACCCGCTGTGCAAGCACCTGGTACAATGCGCGGCTCAGAACGTTTTTCTCAACGTCGCGGCCAGCGCGCATCATATCTTCTGCGGTGTAGGTGTGATCGACATGAATAACGTCCTGCATGATGATGGGGCCTTCATCCAGATTATCGTTCACGTAGTGGGCGGTTGCGCCAATGATCTTCACCCCGCGGTCATAGGCCTGATGATACGGACGCGCGCCGATAAACGCCGGCAGGAATGAGTGGTGAATATTGATAATCTTATTCGGGAAGCGGGAGACAAACTCGGGGGTCAACACCCGCATGTATTTCGCCAGCACGACGTAATCCGGTTCATGGGCGGCGATAGCATCACCCATCTGCTTATCGTGCTCTTCGCGGGTTAGCCCCTCATGGCTCACCAGCTGGAAGGGAATATCAAAGCGTTCAACCAGCGAGCGCAGGGTTTCGTGATTGCCGATGACGGCGGCGATTTCTACGTCCAGTCCGCCATAGTTGGCTTTCATCAGCAGATCGCCGAGGCAGTGCGCCTCTTTAGTCACCAGAATGACGACTCGGCGGCGGCCTGCTGGGTTGAGCTCACGAATCGAGCCTTCCGGCAGCGCGCTGTCGAGGTCAGCCAGGAGAACGGAGTCATTGAAAATACCCTCGAGCTCGGTACGCATAAAGAAGCGGCCGGTCCGGTGGTCAACGAACTCATTGTTCTGCACGATGTTCAGCTCGTGCTTATAGCAGATATTCGTGATACGCGCGATGAGGCCTTTCTGATCAGGGCAAATGGTGCGTAGTACTTTACGTTGTAGTGAATGCATCGCGGGGAAAATCCTGTAGTGTTTGCTATTCCTGCTGCTGGCTTACTGGCCGCAGCATTTTTTAAATTTTTTACCTGAACCGCAAGGGCAGGGGTCGTTACGACCGATCAGCGGTCGCATTCCGTCAATATAGTACCACTGTCCGTTTTCTTTTAAGAATCTGGATCGTTCAATAATGGCGCCGGAGCGGTTATTGTCAGTGAAACGCGCGATAAAGCTGACGTAGCCTTCATCGGGACTTCTGCCTTCATCGGCAGCAAAGACGGTGAGACCCAGCCATTGAGTTTGCTTAAACCCGTTCTCCAGGTCCGCGCGAAACTGTTGCGCCTGACAGGAGGGGTGCCAGGTTTTAATCAGATAGTCGGCGTCCTGCATAACAAATGCGCTATAGCGGGAACGCATCAGCTGTGACGGATCTGGCGCAAGCTGCGTGCCAGCCAGATAACGCTGACAACATGCGCTATACTCCAGAGCGCTGCCGCAGGGGCATAATGGCGACAAAACGGCCTCCATGGGATAAAGAAAGACGGCGCTACGCCGCCAAAGCGCAATATGTTAACTGAGGTATGGCGATGATGCCATGCCCGGAGTGGAAGGATATGTTTCGGTAAGAATGAGAAAGCTCAAGATCGGTCTGGCGCTAGGGGCAGGAGCCGCCCGCGGGTGGTCGCATATCGGTGTGATTAATGCATTACAGCGTGCGGGCATTGATGTTGATGTCATCGCAGGGTGCTCTATTGGCTCGCTGGTGGGGGCAGCTTACGCCTGCAACCGCCTTCCGGCGCTGGAGAAATGGGTATGCTCTTTTAGCAACTGGGACGTCCTGAAATTAATGGATCTCTCCTGGCAGCGAGGGGGCTTGCTGCGGGGCGAACGGGTATTTAGCCAATATCGTAAACTGCTACCGGTCACCGAGATTGAACGCTGCGAGCGTCGTTTTGCGGCCGTTACCACCAATTTAAGTACCGGACGTGAACTGTGGTTTACGGAAGGGGATCTGCATCTGGCGATTCGTGCCTCGTGCAGTATGCCTGGTCTGATGTCGCCGGTCATGCATAATGGTTACTGGCTAGTGGATGGCGCGGTGGTTAATCCCGTTCCGGTATCCCTGGCTCGGGCAATGGGCGCGGATATCGTTATTGCCGTTGATTTGCAGCACGACGCGCATCTGATGCAGCAGGATTTATTATCCATGGAGGTGCCGCGTCCGGAGGCCGAAGAAGATTTTTCGTGGCATTCACGGCTGCGCTCCCGCCTGGCGCGTATGACCTCACGTCGGGCGACGGTAGCGCCGACGGCAATGGAGATCATGTCGACTTCCATTCAGGTTCTGGAAAATCGTCTTAAGCGAAACCGTATGGCGGGCGACCCGCCGGATATCCTGATTCAGCCCTTTTGCCCGCAAATCTCCACGCTGGATTTCCACCGTGCCGGCGAAGCTATCGCTGCCGGACATCTGGCAGTGGAAAAGAGAATGGATGAACTATTACCTTTAGTGCGTACCTCCGTGTAGCGCATTTGATGCATACTTAAGTAAATTCTGACAGGCGGTAGCGTGAATCGCGTGCCACTATTAACTTATCGTCAGTCAGGGGAGAGATCATGACGCAGCCATTGGCGGGAAAACAGATTCTGATAGTTGAAGACGAACCCGTTTTCCGCTCACTTATGCACACCTGGTTAGCTTCGCTGGGCGCGACCATCGTCCAGGCGGAAGATGGCGTGGATGCACTTCAAAAAATGGCCGAGTCAAAACCCGATTTGATGATATGCGATATTTCCATGCCGCGAATGAACGGCCTGCAGCTGGTGGAGCATGTGCGCAATCAGGGCGAGCAGCTGCCGATTCTGATGATTTCAGCGACGGAAAATATGGCGGATATCGCCAAAGCGCTGCGCCTTGGCGTGCAGGACATTCTTCTTAAACCGGTAAAAGATTTCGATCGCCTGCGAGAAACCGTGTACGCCTGCCTCTACCCCAACATGTTTAATTCTCGTGTCGAAGAGGAGGAACGCCTGTTTGAGGATTGGGACGCGCTGGTCAGCGATCCCTCCGCGGCGTCAAGGCTGCTACAGGAGCTTCAGCCCCCGGTCCAGCAGGAGATGTCGAACTGCCGTATTCACTATAGGCAGCTTGTCTCCGTCGATAAGCCCGGTCTCGTGCTCGACATTGCGCCGCTATCAGAAAACGATCTGGCGTTTTATTGTCTGGACGTCACGCGAGCGGGTGATAATGGGGTTCTTGCTGCTTTATTACTGCGCGCCCTTTTCAATGGCCTGCTGCAGGAGCAGCTCGCTCATCAGGGACAGCGTTTACCGGAGATGGGGAGCCTGCTTAAACAGGTCAATCAATTACTGCGTCAGGCTAACCTGCCGGGGCAATTTCCATTATTGGTAGGGTATTACCATAGCGGCTTGAAAAATTTAATTTTGGTTTCCGCGGGTTTGAATGGCACGTTGAATACGGGGGAACACCAAATTCAGATTAGCAATGGCGTTCCGTTAGGTACCCTGGGTAATGCCTATCTCAACCAAATTAGTCAACGCTGCGCATCATGGCAGTGCCAAATTTGGGGGGCCGGGGGACGTTTACGCCTTATGTTGTCTGCGGAGTGAACAATTGCGCTTATTTTTACCCAAGTGGGATTACCACGCGATCTTTTGTGGTGGTACTATCGCCGGGTTTAATGCGTAAAATTCCTAATTCGGAGATATCTAATCCTTTTCGGAACAGGTTCAACTGAACAGGCTGATATACTCGATACCATATTATTAACGAGAAGTTTAAAAAACGAACAGTCCAGGAGATTTCAATGGCTGCGCTTAATTCAAAAGTAAGAAAAGCTGTCATCCCGGTTGCGGGATTAGGCACCAGGATGTTGCCCGCTACTAAGGCTATTCCGAAAGAAATGCTGCCGCTGGTAGATAAGCCATTAATTCAATATGTTGTTAACGAATGTATCGCCGCCGGGATTACAGAAATTGTTCTGGTGACGCACTCTTCTAAAAACTCCATCGAAAACCATTTCGATACCAGTTTTGAACTGGAAGCCATGCTGGAAAAACGTGTAAAACGCCAGCTGCTGGAAGAAGTGCAATCTATTTGTCCGCCGCACGTGACTATTATGCAGGTGCGTCAGGGGCTGGCTAAAGGTCTGGGCCATGCTGTGCTGTGTGCGCATCCGGTTGTCGGCAATGAGCCGGTCGCGGTTATTCTACCGGACGTTATTCTTGACGAATATGAATCCGATCTGTCCCGCGATAACCTGGCGGAAATGATCGCTCGTTTTGACGAGACCGGAGCCAGCCAGATTATGGTTGAGCCGGTTGCTGACGTGACCGCGTACGGCGTTGTCGATTGCAAGGGCCAGTCCCTGCAGCCGGGTGAGAGCGTACCGATGGTCGGCGTTGTTGAGAAACCGAAAGCGGACGTAGCGCCGTCTAACCTGGCAGTTGTAGGTCGCTATGTGCTGAGCGCCGATATCTGGCCGCTGCTGGCAAAAACGCCTCCGGGAGCCGGTGACGAAATTCAGCTGACCGATGCCATCGATATGCTGATCGAAAAAGAGACCGTTGAAGCCTATCATATGAAAGGCAAAAGCCACGACTGCGGTAATAAGCTGGGCTATATGCAGGCCTTCGTTGAATATGGCGTGCGCCATAAGTCGCTGGGCGCTGAATTTAAATCCTGGCTGGAAAAAGCCATCGCGAAGTAATTGATCGCTACACAATGCACGACCGGGAGCGAGATTCGTTTCCCGGTTTTTTTATGTCCGCAGGGCACAGGTCCGATTAGCGGATAAAAAAAATCCCGCCGAAGCGGGATTTTTAAACGGATGCGCGGGCATATTACAGCAGGAAATCGTCCAGCGTTTTACCTTGCTCATCCATCGCTTTCTTGATCACTGCCGGAGTACGACCCTGACCAGTCCAGGTTTTAGTTTCGCCATTTTCGTCAACGTAGCTGTATTTAGCCGGACGTGCAGCGCGCTTGGTTTTAGTTCCCGCTTTAACTGCAGCCATAGTGCTCAGCAGTTCATTAGGATCAATACCGTCAGCAATCAGCATTTCACGATATTGCTGCAGTTTACGAGTGCGTTCTTCAATTTCCGCAGCCGCAGCGCTTTCTTCTTCACGACGTTCGTTAACGACAACTTCTAATTTTTCCAGCATTTCTTCGAGCGTTTCAAGGGTGCATTCTCTTGCCTGTGCACGAAGAGTACGGATGTTGTTCAGAATTTTAAGTGCTTCGCTCATTGTAGTAATCTCAAACTTATATTGTGGGGTGGTTTGTTGGTCTAATAATAGAGCGATAAATTCAGATGTGCAATAGGGGAGAATGTAAGGAAGTCAAAATAACTTGTTATTTGTCTCGGGAATTAATTCATTTAACTTAAATTTTATGTGCGGGTTCACATCTTTCCTGCTTATAGCGCGGTGGAAAACATAAGCTAAAACCCTGAGATAGTATGCTTTTTCTGTTGCGCGATGAGAAAAATTATACTTTGCATGGATAAATATCATTGTCAGTATTAGCGCAGCAGCGGCGATGATGTTTAATATAAAACACTTGTCCAGCGCGGTTATAGCTATCAGAAAAATGCCTGGTAAGCACAAAAGCGCAATAGCGATGTGAGAGCGGACCGCTGTTGGCGCACGAATAGCAGGCATTCCCCTTCAATTAAGATGCTTAATCTATCAGGCATTCGTTGACCGAACATTCCCGGCAATACCCACACGGTGAGGGCTGATAGTGAGTGAATATATGATACAATTTTGCTGCGAAAAAACACATTGATTGGGGTTACGCGGCCGAT
The DNA here is from genome assembly GCF_040065135.1 of Klebsiella sp. CN_Kp066. NCBI lineage: Bacteria > Pseudomonadati > Pseudomonadota > Gammaproteobacteria > Enterobacterales > Enterobacteriaceae > Klebsiella > Klebsiella sp. CN_Kp066. The sequence goes on from NZ_JBEAIU010000031.1 coordinate 5,874, forward strand.
GGCACAACTTTATTTCTACTATTCAGCAATGAATGCAGGCAAGTCTACCGCTCTGTTGCAGTCTTCATACAATTACCAGGAGCGAGGGATGCGTACTCTGGTTTATACCGCAGAGATTGACGATCGCTTTGGTTCAGGGAAAGTGAGTTCAAGGATTGGCCTCTCCTCGCCGGCGCGGTTGTATAATACGCAGACAGCGTTATTTACCGACATTGCCGACGAACATAGACGTCAGCCGATTCACTGCGTATTAGTTGATGAGAGCCAGTTTTTGACGCGCGAACAGGTGCATGAGCTGTCTGAAGTCGTAGACCAGCTGGATATTCCCGTGCTGTGCTATGGACTGCGTACTGATTTTCGCGGTGAACTTTTTACCGGCAGTCAATATTTGCTGGCGTGGTCAGATAAGCTGGTTGAATTAAAAACTATCTGTTTCTGCGGTCGTAAAGCGAGCATGGTTTTGCGCCTCGACCAGGAGGGGCGGCCGTACAATGAGGGGGAACAGGTAGTGATTGGCGGTAATGAACGCTATGTGTCCGTCTGCCGCAAGCATTATAAGGAGGCGTTGAGCGTCGGTTCTTTAAGCTTTGTGCAGAACAGGCAGCACACCTGCTAATACCTTCCCGTGAGACCCTCTCAGGCGCTTATATAGCGCCTTTTTTTATTACTCAACCCTGAACCCTTGATTATACATTTCGGCCGTCTGAGACCTTATGTGGGCCGCTGAACGGGGGAGATAAAAAAAGCCCCATCATAAGATGGGGCTGGTATTAACGTTCTTGACTACTGTGAGATTAAGCGGATTTCTTCGCTTTTTTCTCAGCTTTACCCGGCGCGGCTTCTTTCTTCTCTTCCACGCCGCCTTCGACGTAATGGCGACCGTAGTAGGTATCCAGCAGAATCTGTTTCAGCTCGGCAATCAGCGGATAGCGCGGGTTGGCGCCGGTGCACTGGTCATCGAATGCGTCTTCAGACAGCTTATCAACGTGGGCCAGGAAGTCAGCTTCCTGCACGCCAGCTTCGCGGATAGACTTAGGAATACCCAGTTCAGCTTTAATTTCTTCCAGCCAGCCAAGCAGTTTTTCGATTTTCGCTGCGGTGCGGTCACCCGGTGCAGTCAGACCCAGGTGGTCAGCGATTTCCGCATAGCGACGACGGGCCTGCGGACGGTCGTACTGGCTGAATGCCGTCTGTTTGGTCGGGTTGTCGTTGGCGTTATAGCGGATAACGTTGCTGATCAACAGGGCGTTCGCCAGACCGTGAGGAATGTGGAACTGAGAACCCAGTTTGTGCGCCATGGAGTGACATACACCCAGGAAGGCGTTAGCAAACGCAATACCGGCGATTGTTGCAGCACTGTGTACGCGCTCACGCGCTACCGGGTTCTTAGAACCTTCATGGTAAGACGCCGGCAGGTTTTCTTTCAGCAGCTTCAGCGCCTGCAGCGCCTGGCCGTCGGAGAACTCGGAAGCCAGTACGGAAACGTAAGCTTCCAGCGCATGGGTCACCGCATCCAGACCACCGAAAGCACACAGGGATTTCGGCATTTCCATGACCAGGTTAGCATCAACAATCGCCATATCCGGAGTCAGGGCATAGTCAGCCAGCGGGTATTTCTGCCCGGTTGCATCATCGGTAACAACGGCGAACGGCGTGACTTCAGAGCCGGTGCCAGATGTGGTGGTGATCGCCACCATTTTGGCTTTAACGCCCATTTTCGGGAACTTGTAGATACGCTTACGGATATCCATAAAGCGCAGCGCCAGCTCTTCGAAGTGGGTTTCCGGATGTTCGTACATGACCCACATGATTTTCGCCGCGTCCATCGGGGAACCGCCGCCCAGGGCGATAATTACGTCCGGTTTGAAAGAGTTCGCCAGCTCAGCGCCTTTACGGACGATGGTCAGAGTCGGGTCAGCTTCCACTTCAAAGAAAACTTCTGTTTCAACGCCGGCCGCTTTCAGTACGGAAGTGATCTGGTCTGCGTAGCCGTTGTTAAACAGGAAACGGTCGGTGACGATCAGCGCGCGTTTGTGACCATCAGTAATCACTTCATCCAGCGCGATTGGCAGTGAGCCACGACGGAAGTAGATAGATTTCGGAAGTTTGTGCCACAACATGTTTTCAGCTCGCTTAGCAACGGTTTTCTTGTTGATCAGGTGCTTAGGACCAACGTTTTCCGAGATGGAGTTACCACCCCATGAACCACAACCCAGAGTCAGGGAAGGTGCGAGTTTGAAGTTATACAGGTCACCGATACCACCCTGAGAAGCCGGGGTGTTGATCAGGATACGTGCGGTTTTCATCAACTGACCGAAGTAAGCAACGCGTTCTGGCTGGTTATCCTGGTCGGTATACAGGCAGGAAGTGTGGCCGATACCGCCCATAGCAACCAGTTTTTCCGCTTTATCAACCGCGTCTTCGAAGTTCTTCGCACGATACATCGCCAGCGTCGGGGACAGTTTTTCGTGGGCAAACGGCTCGCTTTCATCAACGTCGGTGACTTCACCAATCAGAATCTTGGTGGACACAGGAACGGTGAAGCCTGCCAGCTCAGCGATTTTATACGCAGGTTGACCAACGATAGCGGCGTTCAGCGCGCCATTTTTCAGAATGATATTCTGAACCGCTTTCAGCTCCTGGCCCTGCAGCAGGTAGCCGCCGTGGCTGGAGAAACGTTCGCGAACGGCGTCGTATACGGAATCTACAACGACTACGGACTGCTCGGAAGCACAAATAACGCCGTTATCGAAGGTTTTAGACATCAGTACGGATGCGACGGCGCGTTTGATATCAGCCGTTTCGTCGATAACAACGGGAGTGTTACCCGCGCCTACGCCGATTGCCGGTTTACCAGAGCTGTACGCTGCTTTAACCATGCCCGGACCGCCGGTAGCGAGGATCAGGTTGATATCCGGGTGATGCATCAGCGCATTGGACAGTTCTACGGAAGGCTGGTCAATCCAACCAATCAGATCTTTCGGCGCGCCGGCAGCGATAGCCGCCTGCAGTACGATATCAGCTGCTTTATTGGTTGCATCTTTAGCACGCGGATGCGGCGAGAAGATGATGGCGTTACGAGTCTTCAGGCTAATCAGAGATTTAAAGATAGCGGTTGAAGTCGGGTTAGTAGTCGGGACGATACCGCAGATGATACCAATCGGTTCAGCGATTGTAATAGTACCAAAGGTGTCATCTTCAGACAGGACGCCGCAGGTCTTTTCATCTTTATAGGCGTTATAGATGTATTCGGAAGCAAAGTGGTTTTTGATCACTTTATCTTCGACGATGCCCATGCCGGATTCGGCAACGGCCATCTTAGCGAGAGGGATTCGAGCATCTGCAGCGGCCAGAGCGGCGGCGCGGAAGATTTTGTCTACTTGTTCTTGAGTGAAACTGGCATATTCACGCTGGGCTTTTTTTACGCGCTCTACGAGTGCGTTAAGTTCAGCGACATTAGTAACAGCCATAATGCTCTCCTGATAATGTTAAACTTTTTTAGTGAATCAGTAGCTCGATTCGACAGTATAGACAGTGTGTTAACTGCTTGCATTTAAATGTTAACGTAAAGAATTTTGTGCTTCTGACTTCACCGATTGACTAAAAAAGCTTTTGTTTTTTCTTTCAGGTACCGCTGTTGTGCCTCCTCTCTGTGTGTAAACAAGGTTACTCACTTCTGAGTACAAATTATGTGATCTAAATCAATAATCGGCAAAGCTGATACCTTTCAGCAGGTCATTTTTTGACCAATTTGCTCAAGTGTAATGATACGGTATGCTAATTAAATGACTAAATAGCATTGCATAAACAAATAAATAACATTCCAGCCTTATTATGTACTTCCAGATGAATAGAGATGAATTATGCTATCAAACAGCGTATCTTCTCGCGGATATTTTATGCTGGTAACTGTCAACAGCCATTTTTATGATGCTGCGGAGCGCCCTGTGATTCAGTCGTTGTTCGATTTTTCAGCCTACTTTAAATTTTTTATTGGGTTATTTGCGCTGGTAAACCCGGTTGGCATTATCCCGGTGTTCATTAGTATGACCAGCTACCAGACGGCGGCCGTACGCAACAAAACCAACCTGACCGCCAACCTGTCCGTCGCCATTATCCTGCTCACGTCGCTGTTTTTGGGCGATGCAATTCTGCAGGTCTTCGGCATTTCCATTGATTCTTTCCGCATTGCCGGCGGGATTCTGGTCGTCACCATTGCCATGTCGATGATTAGCGGCAAGCTGGGCGAGGATAAACAGAACAAGCAAGAAAAATCAGAAACGGCCATTCGCGAGAGTATTGGCGTGGTGCCGCTGGCGCTGCCCCTGATGGCCGGTCCCGGGGCCATCAGTTCGACTATTGTCTGGGGAACGCGCTATCACAGTGTCGCCCACTTTGTTGGCTTTTCCGTCGCTATCGCGCTTTTTGCGCTGTGCTGCTGGGGCATTTTCCGTATGGCCCCCTGGCTGGTTCGTTTACTTGGTCAAACCGGTATCAACGTAATTACCCGTATTATGGGACTGTTGCTGATGGCTCTCGGGATTGAGTTTATCGTGACCGGTATAAAGGCGCTGTTTCCAGGGCTGGTGAATTAACCTGCATCGCTTTGTGCGCGGGGCTCATTGTCCCGCGTTTGCTAAATATCAGTAAAACATATCAAAAATGGTGATTTATCTGGCTGGTATACGTTTTTTTAATGCCTGATAATGTTATTTATTTTCAGTTAATTACCCCTGTAATTTACGTCTTTCCTGCCGTTTTACCCACAGTCGCTACTGTTATTTTCTTCACATCATTCTCTGGCGCTTGCCGTCTGATAATCGAAATGATATTAGTAATTTATCTCGTGAAGCAGATGAATGTGCTAAATAATAAGCGAATGTTAAATTTTCGTACAAAATTTCATCGATTCACTGAGATTTGGCATTCAATGCGAGTATTTTATTTTAACGTCATGATAAATAACAATTTTTTAAACATTGCCCTGCCTGATGCTGACTCGGCTACCGCAATGATCTGGCGACAAAAGAGAATCCGGTAACATATTTGCAAATTGCATTGGCGGACAATAAAGCGTTTTGGTACTTTCCGGCGTGATCTTTAGTGAATTCATGCGCAAATGAGAATTCTTATTAAATAGCTCATTGCGACTTAAAATCGCCCCCGGACAGGGGGGTAAGAATCGACGTCAAGGCTGCCGTTTGAGCGGTCGTAATAAATAAGTCGGTGATAGCAAGCAGTACTCGCTGGCAGCTGCATAAACTCCTGCACTGTTCAGAATCCAGAAAAGAGAAAACAGGCTGGTTAAATAGCCAGTAATTATAATGAGTGGAGTAACAAACACATGACCATCATCACGAAAAAAAGCCTGGTAGCCGCAGGCGTACTCTCTGCATTAATGACAATCAACGCCGCGGTGGCGGCAGATGTACCGGCAGGGGTACAGCTGGCGGATAAACAAACGCTGGTACGTAACAACGGCTCCGAAGTTCAGTCTCTCGATCCGCACAAAATTGAAGGCGTGCCGGAGTCCAATATTAGCCGCGATTTGTTTGAAGGGCTGTTGGTAAGCGACCTTGATGGCCATCCGGTGGCGGGTGTGGCGGAAAAATGGGACAACAAAGATTTTAAAGTCTGGACCTTCCATCTGCGTAAAGATGCTAAGTGGTCCGACGGTTCGCCGGTTACCGCGCAAGATTTTGTTTATAGCTGGCAGCGTCTGGCGGATCCGAAAACAGCCTCGCCTTATGCAAGTTATTTACAGTACGGTCACCTGGCCAACGTTGACGACATCATCGCCGGGAAAAAGCCAGCAACCGATCTGGGCGTCAAAGCGCTGGACGATCATACCTTCGAAGTGACCCTTAGCGAACCGGTACCTTATTTCTACAAACTTCTCGTGCACCCATCCGTTTCTCCAGTTCCTAAAGCCGCTATTGAGAAATTTGGTGACAAATGGACCCAGCCGGCCAATATCGTCAGCAACGGCGCGTATAAATTAAAAGACTGGGTAGTGAACGAACGTATTGTACTGGAACGTAATGCTAACTACTGGGATAACGGCAAAACCGTTATTAATCAGGTTACCTTTTTGCCGATCGCTTCTGAAGTCACCGACGTCAACCGCTACCGCAGCGGCGAAATCGATATGACCTATAACAATATGCCGATCGAACTGTTCCAGAAACTGAAAAAAGAGATCCCGCAAGAAGTTCACGTCGATCCGTATCTGTGTACTTATTACTACGAAATCAATAACCAGAAAGCGCCGTTTACCGATGTTCGCGTGCGTACCGCGCTGAAGATGGCGCTGGACCGCGACATTATTGTCAATAAAGTGAAAAACCAGGGCGACCTGCCAGCCTATAGCTATACGCCGCCGTATACCGATGGCATGAAGCTCATCGAACCTGAGTGGTTCAAGTGGTCACAGGAAAAACGTAATGAAGAAGCGAAAAAACTGCTGACCGAAGCCGGCTATTCTGCTGACAAGCCGCTGACTTTCAATCTTCTCTATAACACTTCCGATCTGCACAAAAAACTGGCTATCGCCGTGGCTTCGATCTGGAAGAAAAATCTGGGTGTCAACGTGAAGCTGGAAAATCAGGAATGGAAAACCTTCCTCGATAATCGCCATCAGGGTACCTTCGATGTCGCACGCGCCGGCTGGTGCGCGGACTACAACGAACCCACTTCCTTCCTGAATACCATGCTGAGCGACAGCTCAAACAACACTTCGCATTATAAGAGCCCGGCTTTCGACAAGATTATTGCCGAAGCGCTGAAAACCAGCGATGAAGCAAAGCGCGCGGATCTCTATGCACAATCCGAGCAGCAGCTGGATAAAGACTCCGTCATTGTACCGGTCTTCTATTATGTTAACGCCCGTTTGGTTAAGCCGTGGGTAGGTGGGTATACCGGTAAAGATCCGCTGGATAATACTTACACAAGAAATATGTACATTGTGAAGCACTAATGGCAATACGTGAGGCAGGCATCATTGCCTGCCTCACGGTGTCTTATTTCATCGCACTATTGAAGGCACACGCCAGAAGGTACGGGCAATGTTAAAATTTATCTTACGTCGCTGTCTGGAAGCGATTCCGACGCTATTTATTCTTATTACTATCTCTTTCTTCATGATGCGTCTTGCGCCGGGAAGCCCTTTTACCGGTGAACGCACGCTGCCGCCGGAAGTCATGGCGAATATTGAAGCAAAATACCATTTAAACGACCCCATCATGACCCAGTACTTCAACTACCTGAAGCAGCTGGCGCACGGTGATTTCGGTCCTTCTTTTAAATATAAAGATTATTCAGTCAACGATCTGGTGGCCTCCAGCTTCCCGGTATCAGCCAAATTAGGCTTTGCCGCGTTTTTTCTGGCGGTGGTGCTCGGCGTGACGGCCGGGGTTATTGCAGCATTGAAGCAAAATACGAAATGGGATTTTGCCGTGATGGGGATAGCAATGACCGGAGTCGTGATACCGAGTTTCGTGGTGGCGCCACTGCTGGTCATGATATTCGCCATTACGCTGCACTGGTTGCCGGGCGGGGGATGGAACGGCGGGGCGCTGCAATATATGATTTTGCCGATGGTCGCTCTGTCGTTAGCCTATATCGCCAGTATCGCGCGTATTACCCGCGGTTCGATGATCGAGGTTTTGCACTCTAACTTCATCCGCACCGCCAGGGCAAAAGGCTTGCCGATGCGCCGTATTATTCTGCGCCATGCCTTAAAGCCTGCGCTGCTGCCGGTACTTTCCTATATGGGGCCCGCCTTCGTCGGTATTATCACCGGCTCAATGGTTATCGAAACGATTTATGGTCTGCCGGGAATCGGTCAGCTGTTCGTCAACGGCGCGCTGAACCGCGACTACTCGCTGGTGCTCAGCCTGACCATTCTGGTGGGCGCATTGACCATTCTGTTTAACGCGATTGTTGACGTGCTGTATGCCGTTATCGATCCGAAAATTCGTTACTGACGCTGGGGTTCGCCATGATGTTAAGTAAGAAAAACAACGAGGCGCTGGAAAACTTCAGTGAAAAACTGGAAGTCGAGGGGCGTAGCCTCTGGCAGGATGCCCGCCGCCGCTTTATGCATAACCGCGCCGCGGTTGCCAGCCTGATTGTGCTGGTGATTATTGCGCTGTTCGTTACCATCGCGCCGATGGTAACGCAGTTCTCCTATTACGATACTGACTGGGGCATGATGTCCAGCGCGCCCGATATGGAGTCCGGCCACTACTTTGGTACCGACTCTTCCGGCCGCGATCTGCTGGTGCGCGTGGCTATCGGCGGGCGTATCTCATTGATGGTCGGCGTTGCTGCTGCGCTGGTGGCGGTGATTCTGGGAACGCTTTACGGTTCGCTTTCTGGCTATCTGGGCGGCAAAGTGGATTCGGTGATGATGCGCCTGCTGGAAATCCTCAACTCCTTCCCGTTTATGTTCTTCGTCATTCTGCTGGTGACCTTCTTTGGCCAGAATATCCTGCTGATTTTCGTGGCTATAGGCATGGTCTCCTGGCTGGATATGGCGCGTATCGTTCGCGGTCAGACCTTGAGCCTGAAGCGAAAAGAATTCATTGAGGCTGCGCAGGTCGGCGGCGTTTCAACGCGCAATATCGTTATCCGCCATATCGTGCCTAACGTGCTTGGAGTGGTTGTGGTGTATGCCTCACTGCTGGTCCCAAGCATGATTCTGTTTGAATCCTTCTTAAGCTTCCTCGGTCTGGGGACCCAGGAGCCGTTAAGCAGCTGGGGCGCGCTGCTCAGCGATGGCGCCAACTCGATGGAAGTGTCGCCGTGGCTGCTACTGTTTCCTGCCGGTTTCCTGGTAGTTACGCTGTTTTGTTTTAACTTTATCGGCGATGGCCTGCGTGATGCCCTCGACCCGAAAGACCGCTAAGGAGCGCCGTCATGAGTACGATTGAAACGGCGAAAACGCCGCAGACTGCCCAACAATCCGGATTGCTTCTGGATGTGAAAGATCTCCGCGTCACCTTTGGTACCCCCGATGGCGATGTGACCGCGGTCAACGATCTCAATTTCAATCTGCGGGCCGGGGAAACCTTAGGCATCGTGGGCGAGTCCGGTTCCGGTAAGTCGCAGACCGCTTTTGCGCTGATGGGCCTGCTGGCGGCAAACGGTCGCATCGGGGGTTCAGCGACCTTTAACGGTAAGGAGATCCTTAACCTCCCGGAGCGCGAACTGAATAAGCTGCGCGCCGAGCAGATCTCCATGATTTTTCAGGACCCGATGACCTCGCTCAATCCCTATATGCGGGTAGGCGAGCAACTGATGGAAGTTCTGATGCTGCACAAAGCGCTGAGTAAAGCCGAAGCGTTTGAAGAGTCGGTGAAAATGCTGGATGCAGTCAAAATGCCGGAAGCGCGCAAGCGGATGAAAATGTACCCACACGAGTTTTCCGGCGGGATGCGCCAGCGCGTGATGATTGCGATGGCGCTGCTGTGCCGGCCCAAGCTGCTGATCGCCGATGAACCGACCACGGCGCTGGACGTGACCGTACAGGCGCAAATCATGACGCTTCTCAATGAGCTTAAGCGCGAATTTAATACCGCAATCATCATGATTACCCACGACCTGGGCGTTGTCGCCGGCATCTGCGACAAGGTGCTGGTGATGTATGCCGGGCGTACCATGGAGTATGGCGAGGCGCGCGACGTCTTTTACCAACCCTCGCATCCGTATTCCATCGGACTGCTCAACGCAGTACCGAGGCTGGATGCGGAAGGCGATGCCCTGCTGACGATTCCCGGTAACCCGCCGAACCTGCTGCGTCTGCCTAAGGGCTGTCCATTCCAGCCGCGTTGCCCGCATGCGATGGAGATTTGCAATAGCGCTCCGCCTCTGGAGGAGTTTGCACCTGGCCGCCTGCGCGCCTGCTTTCAACCGGTGGGGGATTTGCTATGAACGCCGTAACGGAACAAAGAAAAGTCCTGCTCGAAATCGCCGATTTGAAGGTGCACTTTGATATTAAAGATGGAAAACAGTGGTTCTGGCAGCCGTCAAAAACGCTGAAAGCGGTAGATGGCGTGACGCTGCGTCTGTATGAAGGGGAAACCCTGGGCGTGGTCGGGGAGTCAGGCTGCGGAAAGTCGACGTTTGCGCGCGCGATCATTGGTCTGGTGAAAGCCACCGACGGTAAAGTCGCCTGGTTGGGCAAAGATTTACTGGGCATGAAGGCCGAAGAGTGGCGCGACGTGCGTAGCGATATTCAGATGATCTTTCAGGATCCGCTGGCGTCGCTCAATCCGCGCATGACGATCGGGGAAATTATTGCCGAGCCGCTGCGCACCTATCATCCAAAAATGCCGCGCCAGGAAGTTCGCGACCGCGTGAAGGCGATGATGATGAAAGTGGGCCTGCTGCCGAACCTGATTAACCGCTATCCGCATGAATTCTCCGGCGGCCAGTGTCAGCGTATCGGTATTGCGCGCGCGCTAATTCTTGAACCGAAGCTCATTATCTGCGATGAGCCGGTCTCCGCGCTGGACGTGTCGATTCAGGCACAGGTGGTTAACCTGCTGCAGCAGCTGCAGCGGGAAATGGGGCTGTCGCTGATTTTCATCGCCCACGATTTGGCGGTCGTAAAGCATATTTCCGACCGCGTGCTGGTGATGTATCTTGGTCATGCCGTGGAGCTGGGCACCTACGATGAGGTGTACCATAATCCGCTGCACCCCTATACCAAAGCGTTGATGTCGGCGGTGCCGGTGCCGGACCCCGATAAGGAAAAGAATAAAACGATCCAGCTGCTGGAAGGGGAGCTGCCATCGCCGATTAATCCGCCGTCGGGATGCGTATTCCGTACCAGATGCCCCATCGCCGGGCCGGAGTGCGCAAAAACGCGACCGGTGCTGGAGGGCAGTTTCCGCCATGCGGTTTCCTGCCTGAAGGTAGACCCGTTATAATCTCTGGGGCTGACGTAAGTCAGCCCTTTTATTAGCGAGGTTTACGTGGCTTTTCATATTCATGCCGCTCGTCTGCGGCTGTATCATTTACTCTTCGATCAAAATCGCCGTTCCGGTCGTCATTTTGAGGGACTTTGCGGCATATTTGCCCTGCTCAGCGTGCTGGTGATATTTATCGAGTCCGGGCTCGGTACGCAATATCATCTGACATTAGACGAATGGCATATTTTCGTCTGGCTCGAACTTATCGTCACGGCGGTTTTTACTTTTGAGTATTTTCTGCGCATTATCAGCTGGCCGAATCCGCTAAAGTATATTTTCAGCTTCTGGGGAATTATTGACCTGGCCACCATTTTACCGCTTTATGTTATGTGGCTATGGCCCGAGATCAGTATTGAGTACGTGTTTGCCTGGCGGGCGATGCGCGCCATCCGGGCATTGCGCATCCTTAAGCTACTGCGCTTTATGCCGTCGCTGAATATTTTCTGGTCCGCAATCGTCAGCGCACGCCACCAGCTGATCCTGTTCTATTCTTTTATTGCCATTGTGATGGTGATCTTTGGCTCCCTGATGTATCTGGTTGAGGGGCCGCGATACGGTTTTACTACGCTAAATGCGTCGGTTTACTGGGCGATAGTGACGATAACTACGGTAGGGTATGGCGATATTACGCCGCATACGCCGCTGGGGCGCATTTTGGCATCCATACTTATCTTAATTGGCTACTCGATTATTGCGATCCCTACCGGCTTAATTACCAGCCATATGACCGCCGCCTTTCAGAATCGCCGCACGCAGCGCCAGTGTCCGCACTGTCAGCATCACGCTCATGAAAAAGGTGCTCGCTACTGCAATGCTTGCGGCAGCGAACTGCCGGAATAAATAAAAAGCCTGCGCTGATTCACTCAGGCAGGCTTCTTCTTTTATTAGCTATTTGCTTAAGAAAGAGCTTATTCGCGCCACAGGATATGGCAGAGCTTGTGGTCTTTCTCGCGGCAAAGCAGCACGCGTGCAAAAATATCGTTAATTTCGCCGCCATCTTCATCGGCCAGGCCAATCACCACTTCAGCGAAGAAGTCAGGATTGAGGTCGAAATCCACGTGCTCTTCCCAGTCCGGTGCCGGGTCAAACAGCTCGGCGCCGCCGCGCTCTTCAAACTGCAGGTTGAACAGAATGACATCCGCCGGGTCGAGGTTATCGACGGCCAGTTCAAGGAAAATGTCGTAGGCCTGTTCAAGCGTTTCGTCTTCGGTCAGGCGGTTGTTTAAATCCATATCCATGATTGCTACCCATTAAACATCTGATTGGCACGTTTTACAGCAACGGACTGAAGAAGTAAAACAGTCGCTCGGCGATCCGTTGCCACAGCGGACGTTTTAACCACAGCCTGGCGTCCAGCAGGCGCGAGCGGGAAATATAATCATCCTGCACCGCGGCCAGATCGCTGCCGAAACCGGCATCGTCAATCACCAGCGTGATCTCGAAGTTAAGCCACAGGCTACGCATATCGAGGTTAACGGTACCCACGAGGCTAAGTTCGCCATCAACCAGCACGCTCTTGGTATGCAGCAGACCGCCTTCAAACTGATAGATTTTCACCCCGGCAGCCAGCAGCTCGGTAAAGAAAGCGCGGCTGGCCCAGCCGACCAGCAGCGAGTCGTTCTTGCGCGGCAAAATAATGCTGACGTCAACGCCGCGCTGGGCGGCAGTGCAGATGGCGTGCAGTAGATCGTCGCTGGGCACAAAATAAGGTGTCGTCATGATCAAATGCTCTTTGGCTGCATAGGCGGCAGTCAGCAGAGCCTGATGAATCAGGTCTTCCGGGAATCCCGGGCCCGAGGCAATGGTGTGAATCGTATGCCCGCTGGCCTCTTCAAACGGCATAATGTTCGCGTCCGGCGGCGGGGGCAAAATACGTTTTCCGGTTTCAATCTCCCAGTCGCAGGAGTAGACAATGCCCATGGCTGTCGCGACCGGACCTTCCATTCGCGCCATCAGATCGATCCACTGGCCTACGCCGGAGTCCTGCTTAAAGAAACGCGGATCGACCAGATTCATACTGCCGGTATAGGCAATATAGTTATCGATCATGACCATTTTGCGGTGCTGACGCAGGTCCATGCGGCGCAGAAAGACGCGCATCAGGTTAACCTTCAGCGCTTCGACGACTTCAATTCCGGCATTACGCATCATGGCGGCCCAGGGGCTGCGAAAGAAAGCCACGCTCCCCGCGGAGTCCAGCATCAGCCGGCAGTGCACGCCGCGCCGCGCTGCCGCCATTAATGACTCTGCGACTTTATCGGCCATGCCACCGGGCTGCCAGATATAGAACACCATCTCGATATTATGACGAGCGAGCTGAATATCGCGAATCAGCGCCTGCATGACGTCATCGGATTCGGTAAGCAGCTGTAGCTGGTTGCCTTTAACGCCACCAATTCCCTGACGACGTTCGCAGAGCTTGAACAAGGATTCTGCGACCGGGCTATTATCTTCGGCAAAGATATGCTTGCAGGCCTTAAGATCCTTCAACCACTTAGCCGTCGATGGCCACATGGCCCGCGCGCGCTCGGCGCGACGTTTACCCAGGTGCAGTTCGCCAAATGAGAGATAGGCGATAATCCCTACCAGCGGAAGGATATAAATGATCAGCAGCCACGCCATCGCTGACGGTACCGCGCGTCTTTTCATTAATATCCGTAATGTTACACCGGCGATAAGTAGCCAGTAACCGAGTATAACCAGCCAGTTCACCACCGTGTAAAAGGTTGTCATAGATGAAAAATCCTTTTGAATGACTTGATGACATGAGTTTACGCATCAGCATCCATCTGGCAAATAAAAACGCAGCGAAAGCGTTGGTTAGCCCGATTCATCGGTCTATAATGCAGGCTGTTTTCACTCGTAGAGTAGTTGCAATGAAGCGTAGTAGAACGGAAGTAGGGCGCTGGCGCATGCTTAGACAGGTGAGTCGCCGTAAAGCACGCTGGCTGGAAGGCCAATCGCGTCGCAATATGCGCATCCTCTCCATCAGAAAGGAGCTGGTTAAACGGCAACGTCACTCTCTGCTGTTCACCTTCTCTGAGTTTTGAGAGTCGAAACAAAAGGCACCGTTCGCGGTGCCTCTGTTTTATCCGCGTTTCGTTGTGAGCATACTCTTATATTGACACCCTCTTTCTTTAGCCAGCGAAACCCTTTTTCGCACCGGATCCTGGGTTATTGTTTGCATTAGCCGAATGCTGGCAGGAAGGCTCATCGCCACAACACCTTTTCCCGGCTCATAAGGCTGGCTCAACGCGTATAAACGCAAAAAACGGGAAGTACCATGCATCAACACATGCTACTTATAATGTCCGTAAGGCTTCTATTATTGAGAGGTATCTATGAGTCAACTTTTTAGTCCGGTGCGAATCGGTAAGCTGGAACTTGAGAATCGCATTGTCATTGCTCCAATGTGTCAGTATTCCGCCGACAATGGCAAGGCGACGGCATGGCATCGTATCCATCTTGGACAACTGGCTTTTTCCGGCGCAGGTTTACTGATTATCGAAGCCAGCGCTGTCGAGCCAGCAGGGCGAATCACCCCGGCTGATATGGGCTTATGGGATGACGAAACGGAAGCCGCATTACACGCCGTACTGAAAGATATACGCCAGTACTCTTCAATCCCCATCGGCATCCAACTGGGCCATGCCGGAAGAAAAGCATCTTCCGCAGCCCCCTGGCTGGGGGGACAACAGCTGGCACATGATGCTGGCGGGTGGGACGCGGTTGCGCCATCAGCGCTGGCCTATGGCGAGGGCGATCGTCCTCCGGTTGAGCTTACTCAGGACCAGATGAAACGCATCAAGCAGGCATTCGCAGACAGCGCCAGACGCGCTGAGCGGATGGGTATCGAGTTGATTGAAATGCATGCTGCTCATGGTTACCTGCTTCATCAGTTCCTTTCTCCGCTCAGTAACCAGCGCACCGACGAGTATGGCGGGTCTCTGGAGAACCGCTTGCGTTTCCCGCTCGAAGTCTTTCAGGCCATTCGCGAGGCTGTCGGTCAGGACATCGCGGTGGGAGTGCGACTTTCTGCGACCGATTGGGTTGATGGCGGCTGGGATAATGCACAATCAATTCTCTTCAGCCAGAAGCTTGAGGCTCTCGGCTGCGACTATATTCATGTTTCCAGCGGTGGATTGTCGCCTCATCAGGCGATTCAGGTTGGCCCGGGCTATCAGCTGCCGTTCGCCCGTGAAATCCGGGAGAGGGTGAATATCCCGGTGATTGGGGTGGGCTTAGTGACGGAACCCCAGCAGGCGGAAGATGCGTTAAGCCATGGCGACGCCGATCTCATCGCCATTGCCCGCGCGGCGCTCTACAATCCGCACTGGCCCTGGCAGGCAGCTGCCGCTCTGGGAGCCCATGTGAGCGTTCCGCCACAATATCTTCGCTCGGAACCACATGGTCTCAAAGGCACGCTGCACTCCAATAGCTAATCAACAACAGCAAGTCGGCGGTGCTGATGCGCCGCCGGCAACGGTTATCATCATGACGTTGCTTACAGCGACTGCTGGAATCGAGAAGGTGAAGGGAAATAAGGATGGCGACCATTGCGTACTCGCGGACACGGAAGCGTCCTCTCATGAACGATCGCCATAGATAAAACTTTTAACGCACTCTTATTGCTTAAAAATTTTAGATTCTAAAAGACTTTCTTATACGGTTTGACCGACACTTTCTGATAAACCCCTGCGGCAATATAGGGATCGTCATTGGCCCATGATTGCGCCGCTTCCAGTGATTCAAATTCCGCAATGACCGTTGAGCCGGTAAAGCCCGCCGCGCCGGGTTCATTACTGTCTACGGCAGGCATTGGGCCTGCGGTCAGTAAACGACCTTCATCATGTAATAATTGCAAACGCGCCAGGTGGGCGGGACGTACCGACGTCCGTTTTTCCAGAGAGTCGGCGATATCTTCAGCGTAGATAACGTAAAGCACGGCATGGCTCCTTATCAATAAATTGGCGAATCACGTTAAGTGAAACCGTCGTTGACTGCAATGCAAAGATGCTGACGATCCTCAGAATGCCATGCTCCGGAGGCTTTTTGTCAGAAAACAGGGCAAATTTTGATACAAGCCAACAACCCTAGTTGAATATGATTGCTATTTGCATTTAAAATCGGGACATCATTTTTCAACAGAAACGACTATGAGCGCAATGACCTTTGATTTACCTCGCCGCTTTCCGTGGCCTACGCTACTGTCCGTGGTTATCCACGGCGGTGTTGTCGCGGCGTTGCTCTATACTTCGGTACATCAGGTTATTGAACGGCCTTCGCCATCGCAACCCATTGAGATCACTATGGTAGCCCCGGCAGATCTGGAACCGCCTCAGGCGGCGCAGCCGGTCGTAGAACCCGTTGTTGAACCGGAACCCGAGCCTGAGCCGGAAGCGCTTCCGGAACCGCCAAAAGAGGCGCCGGTGGTTATCCATAAACCGAAGCCTAAACCGAAGCCAAAGCCTAAACCAAAGCCGGAAAAAAAAGTTGAGCAACCGAAGCGGGATGTAAAACCGGCGGAGACGCGCCCGGCCTCGCCTTTTGAAAATGCAAATACGGCGCCAGCGCGTACCGCGCCGAGCACTTCAACCGCTACCGCTAAACCAACCGTCACGGCGCCTTCGGGACCGCGGGCGTTAAGCCGCGGAGAGCCGACCTATCCGGCACGTGCCCAGGCGCTGCGGATTGAAGGAAGCGTACGGGTTAAGTTTGACGTGACAGCGGATGGGCGCGTGGATAACGTGCAGATCCTTTCGGCCCAGCCAGCCAATATGTTTGAACGTGAAGTGAAAAGCGCCTTACGCAAATGGCGCTATGAGCCGGGTAAACCGGGGACCGGTATTACCATGACTATTCAGTTCCGCATGAAAGGCGTTCAAATTAACTAACCCGCAGAAACAAGGCCCCTTACGGGGCCTTTTCCATTAAGACGTCATCAAGCGCTTTTTGCGCCGTCACCAGGTGCTGGCCGCCAAACAGGATAGCCCGATTCAGCAGCGTATAGAGCTGGTAAATTGGCTGCCGCTCGAGAAAACCGGACGGCAGCGGCGAAACGGATTGATAGCCATCGTAGATTTGCGGCGGCTGTTCCGGATGCAGCGGCAGCATCGCCAGATCGCACTCGCGATCGCCCCAGTAGCAGGCCGGGTCGAAAATGTATGGCCCGTCAGGCCCGAGCGCGCAGTTACCGGACCATAAATCGCCGTGAAGCAGCGACGGCTGCGGTTGATGATTGCTCAACCGCTGCTGGACGGTATCGACAAGACTATCGATATCGCCAAAATGCAGACCTTTCTCGGCGGCCAGCTCCAGCTGCCAGCCTATGCGTTGTTCGGCGAAGAACGTAGACCAGCGACGTTGCCAGGCGTTCGGCTGAGGCGTTGTGGAAAGATCGTTGTCAAAATCCAGACCAAACTGCGGTTGGTCGCTCCATTGGTGTAAATGGGCGATTTGCTGGCCTAACAGGAAAGCGCTGTGCGCATCCAGCGGGCGAGGAGGGAGGTATTCCATCACCAGAAAGCTGTAATCCCGGTCGCTGCCTACGGCAAAAACCTGCGGTACGTTCACGGTTTTGCTGCGTGACAGTAGCTCAAGCTGGTCTGCCTCGGCCGTGAAGATGGGTAAAAGCTCACGTTCGTCGCACTTTACGAAGTAATCCCGGCCGCCGAAGCGTAAATGCCAGGCCGCGTGGATCTCGCCGCCGGGTAGTTCGTTGCGCAGTTCGATTTCAGCTGCTTCGGTATGCAAATCGCTTAATAATTTGCCGATCGCTTGCCACATGCCGTCTCTCCCCATGTTTGCCAACTTTTCATAAGGTTAGCGCATAACCCAGGCGCAAAATTCGAACTGACGCACAACTGAACGTTTTCTGTCGCGTCAATCGCACTTATTGAGCTTTTAACCACTCGCTGAATGTGGCAACGGTAACGTCGACGGTTCTTCCCAGCGCAGTTTCGGCTAAACCCGCGCTCAAGGCTTTGACCTCTTCGGCATTCTGCATGGAAAGCAGACCAAAAACGTTGGTTCCCAACTCGTGGGGGTTGCCTTCATCATCGTTTAAAACCAGGGTAAATCCGGCGCGAGTCAGGTGATTACTAAGCTCATTAATTTCCGTTAACGTCTCTTCGTGAAAACGAACCGTGACCACCCAGGCAGTAATTTCGCTACTCATTTTTCACCCCATTGTTATCCATGGCTTTTTTAGCATAGACCATCATGTTGATTTGGCGACTCCCCCTGTAAAGACAGAGGGAGTGAGGCGTAATCAACCGCGCAGGTAGTCGTAGATTTTTTGCGTATTTTCCAGCGAGCAAAGGCGGGTGCCCTGATTTATCGTTGCCGCGCTACCCGCCGCCACCCCAAAGCGAACCATATCTTCAAGTGAGGCATTTTCCGCCAGCCTTAACGTCATGGCGCCGACCATGCTATCGCCGGCGCCGACGGTGCTCTGGCTTTTCATCGGCGGCGGTACGACCTGGACACTTCCATTTATATCAACACCCAGCGCCCCCTGTGCGCCCAAAGAGACGACAACGCGCTGGACTTTGCCTGACCGAATAAGCTCCTGCGCGGCAAGACGCACATCATCCGGTTGGCTCAGGTCCCGCTGTACCAGCGCGCTGAGCTCTTTCTGGTTCGGCTTAACCAGCTCGATATTGCCGACATCAAGCGCGGCGGCAAGCGCGTCGCCGGAACTATCAACAATACAGCGCAGGCCATGCTGCTGAGCGTTTTTGACCAGCTGCGTCAGGTTTTCGACGCTGATGCCCGGCGGCAGGCTTCCGCTAATCACCAGCAACGAGCCTGGAGCAATGGCGAGAACTTTTTGCTCCAGAAGATGAAGCTCTTCTTTGGTTAACGCCGCGCCCGGCATCACGAAACGATACTGTTCGCCGCTGGCGTTCACGTGAACGTGAAGATTCTGTCGCGTCCAGTCATGGGTTTCTACCGTATCGACGGGAACATGCTCATCCGTCAGCAGCGCGGTCAGATGTTCACCCGTTGCGCCGCCGACGGGAAAGATAGCGGTGGCGCTGCCGCCAAGAAACGTGATGGCTCGCGCCACGTTAATACCGCCGCCTCCGGGTTCAAATACGGGGGCGCTACAGCGTAGCTTGCCTTCCGGGTAAATTTGCGGGGTTTGCGTGGCGCTGTCGAGCGAGGGGGCTAACGTGAGCGTATAGATTTTGGTCATCCGGTTTCCTCCATAATACGAATTTAGCTGCTCTGATTTTAAGCATGGCACTTAAAGGAGGTGAGGGAAAGCCGCAAGTGATTTTCGCCGGGCCTGGCTTTTATCTTTATGAAATAAAAATTGTTTTAAGAAGGGTCTTATACAAAAAACGAAAGAGTAATTGATTGCTAAGTTAATCGTGCTTTTTTATAATTTACTCCCTTTCCTGGAGCGGCAATCTGCGATCCTCGCGAAAGTTTCCGGGACCCTCCTGGTCTCCTTATAGGTTGTACGGACTTAAAATTAAATGAAGCTTTTGAAGACAGTACCCGCAGCGGCAATGCTGGCGGGGGGGCTCTTTGCGTCTGCATGCGCAATGGCCGATGATTCCGTTTTTACTGTCATGGATGACCCTTCTTCTGCCAAAAAACCTTTCGAAGGAACTGTTAACGCCGGCTATCTGGCGCAGTCCGGCAATACGAAAAGTTCCTCAATGACCGCAGACTCCACGTTGACCTGGTATGGCAATACGACTGCATGGTCGCTGTGGGGAAATGCCAGCAATACATCGTCAAACGATCAGCGCTCTTCGGAAAAGTACGCGTTGGGTGGACGTAGCCGGTATAACCTGACCGATCAGAACTATATCTTTGGCCAGGCCAGCTGGCTGACCGATCGTTACAATGGCTATCAGCAGCGTGATGTGTTCACCGCGGGTTATGGTCGGCAGATCATGAATGGTCCGGTACACAGCCTGCGTTTCGAATTCGGTCCCGGCGTGCGTTACGACGAGTATACCGATGGAGATAACGATACCCAGCCTCTGGGCTACGCTTCCGGCACTTATGCCTGGCAGATGACCGATAACGCCCGATTTACCCAGGGCGTTTCGGTATTCGGCGCTGAAGATACGACGCTGAACTCGGAAAGTGCATTGAATGTGGCGATCAATGCGCATTTTGCGCTCAAAGTGGCCTATAACCTGACGTGGAACTCGGAACCGCCATCCTCGGCGCCGGAACACACCGATCGTCGTACAACGCTATCGCTCGGATATAAAATGTAATATTTTCAGGCCGGATATTCCGGCCTGTTTGTTTTAAATTTGGCATAAAGTGGCATTATTATTTTTGGTCTCTTGTTTTGTTTTTTATAAAAAGAACCGGCCTTCATAATTTCCTCATAATTGTCTTTTTGCTGACAAATATGCAGTTAATTTGACACGAAAAGATAAATATTGGGTCGGACAAAAATGTGATCTGGATCTATACTGTGGAACACAGGCGGAGATAACGATTCCGTTCTATTACCTGAAACAAATAAGAGAATGACTATCATGAGAAATAGCAAAATCGCACTCGCGGCCGTGATGCTGTGCACGCTGTCTTTTGGCGCATTTGCCGCCGCTCCCGCACCGCAGCCGGGTAATAACGATCATACGCAAGTTGGCATTGCTAAAGCCACCGATGTCGAAGCGGGTTCCAACATTGCGCCGGGTTCACAATCAACCGGGCAGTCAATGAACGATGCTTTTGATGTTCATAAACTTGTTGCCGGGGAATGGTCCTGATATTTCATCACCATTTAACATCCCCCTTTAATTATTTCGTGAAGCAGCAAACCGGGTAATGTTGTACCGGTTTTGCTTTGCGCGTTTTCGGTTAAACATTCACTATTTATGTGAAATCATAAATATCCTTTATGGGTCATCCCGTCCTGCGTTGTGCATCTTGTTGCGAAAGAATTACGCTGCGTTAGTCGCGCCCCCCTTTTTTTCCCATCAACAATAACCATTTAGTCTCATGTGACTTTAATCACGCAGTAATGATGTGTAAACTAACCGTCGGTGTTATCAACAGGCGGCTGCAGGTGGGTACGCGTCGGTGAACGAGCGTGCACATATTTTCGCAGAGTGAAGCGGGAACTGAGCCGGAACATGTTGATAATTATGATTATATTGTTTTGTATGTGCTCTTTCGTGTGGGGCACCACTGCAAATAAGGACATGAAATGCCTGTAATTACGCTTCCTGATGGCAGCCAACGCCATTTTGATCATGCTGTGAGCCCGATGGACGTCGCTTTGGATATTGGCCCCGGTCTGGCGAAAGCCACCATTGCGGGTCGTGTCAACGGCGAGCTGGTCGACGCCTGTGACTTAATTGAAAACGACGCGACGCTCTCTATCATCACCGCGAAAGATGAAGATGGTCTTGAGATTATTCGTCACTCCTGTGCGCACCTTTTAGGGCACGCAATTAAACAGCTGTGGCCAAATACCAAAATGGCGATCGGCCCGGTTGTCGACAATGGTTTTTACTATGATGTCGATCTGGACCATACCCTGACCCAGGAAGATATCGACGCGCTCGAAAAGCGTATGCACGAGCTCGCCGAGAAAAACTACGACGTCATTAAGAAGAAAGTCAGCTGGCACGAAGCGCGTGAAACCTTCGTGAAGCGCGGCGAGAGCTATAAAGTCTCCATTCTTGATGAAAACATTGCTCATGATGACAAACCCGGTTTGTATCATCATGAAGAATATGTCGATATGTGCCGTGGACCGCATGTGCCGAATATGCGTTTCTGTCATCACTTCAAACTGATGAAGACCGCTGGCGCCTACTGGCGCGGCGATAGCAACAATAAAATGCTGCAGCGCATCTACGGGACCGCATGGGCAGATAAAAAAGCCTTAAATGCCTATCTGCAGCGTCTGGAAGAAGCCGCTAAGCGCGATCACCGTAAAATCGGCAAGCAGCTCGACCTGTATCATATGCAGGAAGAGGCGCCGGGTATGGTATTCTGGCATAACGATGGCTGGACTATCTTCCGCGAACTGGAAACTTTTGTGCGTTCTAAGCTGAAAGAGTACCAGTATCAGGAAGTTAAAGGTCCGTTTATGATGGACCGTGTGCTGTGGGAAAAAACCGGCCACTGGGACAACTATAAAGATGCGATGTTCACCACGTCTTCCGAGAACCGTGAATACTGCATCAAGCCGATGAACTGCCCGGGTCACGTACAGATCTTCAACCAGGGTCTGAAATCCTACCGCGATCTGCCGTTACGTATGGCCGAATTCGGTAGCTGCCATCGTAACGAACCGTCAGGCGCGCTGCATGGCCTGATGCGCGTACGTGGCTTTACTCAGGACGACGCCCATATCTTCTGTACTGAAGATCAGGTTCGCGATGAAGTGAACGCCTGTATTCGTATGGTCTACGATATGTACAGCACCTTTGGCTTCGAGAAAATCGTCGTCAAACTGTCGACTCGCCCGGAAAAACGCATCGGTAGCGATGAGACCTGGGATCGTGCTGAAGCGGATCTGGCCGTTGCGCTGGAAGAGAACAACATCCCGTTTGAGTATCAGCTGGGTGAAGGCGCGTTCTACGGTCCGAAAATTGAATTTACCCTGTATGACTGCCTCGATCGTGCATGGCAGTGCGGTACTGTACAGCTGGACTTCTCCCTGCCGCAGCGTTTAAGCGCCTCTTATGTGGGTGAAAATAACGAACGACAGGTTCCGGTAATGATTCACCGCGCAATTCTTGGTTCGCTGGAGCGCTTCATCGGCATCCTGACCGAAGAGTTTGCGGGCTTCTTCCCAAGCTGGCTTGCGCCGGTGCAGGTTGTGGTCATGAATATTACTGATTCTCAGGCTGAATACGTTAACGAATTGACGCGTAAACTACAAAATGCGGGCATTCGCGTAAAAGCAGACTTGAGAAATGAGAAGATAGGCTTTAAAATCCGCGAGCACACTTTACGTCGTGTCCCTTACATGTTGGTCTGTGGCGACAAAGAGGTAGAAGCCGGCAAAGTCGCCGTGCGTACCCGTCGTGGCAAAGACTTGGGCAGCCTGGACGTAAATGAAGTTATCGAGAAGCTGCAACAAGAGATTCGCAGCCGCAGTCTAAAACAACTGGAGGAATAAGGTATTAAAGGCGGAAAACGAGTTCAAACGGCACGTCCGAATCGTATTAATGGCGAGATTCGCGCCCTGGAAGTTCGCTTAACTGGTCTGGAAGGCGAAGCTTTGGGTATTGTGAGTCTGAGAGAAGCAATCGAAAAAGCTGAAGAAGCTGGAGTAGATTTAGTTGAAATCAGCCCTAACGCCGAACCGCCAGTTTGTCGTATCATGGACTACGGCAAGTTCCTTTATGAAAAGAGCAAGTCTTCTAAGGAACAGAAGAAAAAGCAAAAAGTTATCCAGGTTAAGGAAATTAAGTTCCGTCCTGGCACCGACGATGGCGATTATCAGGTAAAACTCCGCAGCCTGATTCGCTTTCTGGAAGATGGCGATAAGGCCAAGATCACGCTGCGTTTTCGCGGCCGTGAGATGGCCCACCAACAGATCGGTATGGAAGTGCTTACCCGCGTCCGTGACGATCTGAGTGAACTGGCAGTAGTCGAATCCTTCCCAACGAAGATCGAAGGCCGCCAGATGATCATGGTGCTCGCTCCTAAGAAGAAACAGTAAGGCCTTCAAGTAGCAATGTCTGTGGAGCCTGCGGGTTCCACAGCCGTTGTTCGCCTATGTTTCGTTTATTAACAATGCGAAGTGGAAGTTATTAAAATGCCAAAAATTAAGACCGTACGCGGTGCTGCTAAGCGCTTCAAAAAAACCGGTAAAGGTGGTTTTAAGCACAAGCACGCTAACCTGCGTCACATTCTGACCAAAAAAGCTACCAAGCGTAAACGTCACCTGCGTCCGAAAGCCATGGTTTCCAAAGGCGATCTGGGCCTGGTCATCGCGTGCCTGCCGTACGCATAAGTCGTTAACCCTTTTAACTTTTTAATTAGAATAGATACAGGAGAGCACATATGGCTCGCGTAAAACGTGGTGTAGTTGCCCGTGCACGTCACAAGAAAATTTTGAAACAAGCTAAAGGCTACTACGGTGCGCGTTCTCGCGTATACCGCGTTGCCTTCCAGGCTGTTATCAAAGCTGGTCAGTACGCTTATCGTGACCGTCGTCAGAAAAAGCGTCAGTTCCGTCAACTGTGGATTGCGCGTATCAACGCAGCAGCACGTCAGAACGGTATTTCTTACAGCAAATTCATCAACGGCCTGAAAAAAGCCTCTGTTGAAATCGACCGTAAGATCCTGGCTGACATCGCAGTATTCGACAAATTAGCGTTCACCGCGCTGGTCGAAAAAGCGAAAGCAGCTCTGGCATAAGCCAGTTGAAAGAGGGAGCTTGTCTCCCTCTTTTCGTTTCAAGACTATCAATACATTGACTTTTATTCGCGTAAGCTTTTCAATATCGTTCTTACGTTTTTACCAGACAAGGTAATGCAAGCATGAATGCTGCTATTTTCCGCTTCTTTTTTTACTTTAGCACCTGAACTCAGGAGGCTAGCGCGTGAAAGAAGAAACGGAAAACAGCGCCAAAAAGCCTCCCACTGTGGAGGCTTTTTTTGTATCTGAACTGGCTTGTTCTATTTCAAGCCCCAGACGAGTGGCTGGCCCTGGTCATTCTGACAACGGGCGGATTGCCCGCCGTCTGCGGCTCGAAATAGTGAGAGCAAAATAATAACCATAACCGGTGTCTGCACCGACATAATGAGGAAAACCATGTCACATCTCGCAGAGCTGGTTGCCAGTGCGAAGGCAGCCATTAACGAGGCATCAGATGTTGCTGCGCTGGACAACGTCCGCGTGGAATACCTGGGTAAAAAAGGTCTCCTGACCCTTCAGATGACGACCCTGCGTGAGCTGCCTGCTGAAGAGCGTCCGGCAGCCGGTGCGGTTATCAACGAAGCGAAAGAGCAGGTCCAGCAGGCGCTTAACGCGCGCAAGTCAGCGCTCGAAAGCGCAGCGCTCAACGCGCGTCTGGCCTCGGAAACCATTGATGTCTCTCTGCCGGGGCGTCGTATCGAGAACGGTGGCCTGCATCCGGTGACCCGTACCATCGATCGTATTGAAAGTTTCTTCGGTGAGCTCGGTTTTACCGTCGCGACTGGCCCGGAGATCGAAGATGATTATCACAACTTCGATGCGCTGAATATTCCAGGCCACCACCCGGCACGCGCTGACCACGACACTTTCTGGTTTGATGCCACGCGCCTGCTGCGCACGCAAACATCAGGCGTACAGATCCGCACCATGGCTAATCAGCAGCCGCCAATCCGCATTATTGCCCCCGGCCGCGTGTATCGTAACGACTACGATCAGACGCATACCCCGATGTTCCATCAGATGGAAGGTCTGATCGTTGACACTAACATCAGCTTCACCAACCTGAAGGGAACGCTGCACGATTTCCTGCGTAACTTCTTTGAAGAAGACCTGCAGATTCGTTTTCGTCCGTCCTATTTCCCGTTCACTGAGCCGTCTGCAGAAGTTGACGTAATGGGTAAAAACGGTAAATGGCTGGAAGTGCTCGGCTGCGGTATGGTGCATCCAAACGTGCTGCGTAACGTGGGCATCGATCCGGAAATCTATTCCGGCTTTGCCTTCGGCATGGGTATGGAGCGCCTGACCATGCTGCGCTATGGCGTGACCGACTTACGCGCGTTCTTCGAAAACGATCTGCGTTTCCTCAAACAGTTTAAATAAGGGCAGGACAGAACAATGAAATTCAGTGAACTGTGGTTACGCGAGTGGGTTAACCCGGCCATCGATAGCGAAGCGCTGTCGGATCAGATAACGATGGCCGGCCTTGAGGTTGACGGCGTAGAGCCGGTGGCGGGCAGCTTTAACGGCGTTGTCGTTGGCGAAGTGGTTGAGTGCGCTCAGCACCCGAATGCCGATAAACTGCGCGTCACAAAAATTAACGTCGGCGGAGAACGTCTGCTGGACATCGTCTGCGGCGCGCCAAACTGCCGTCAGGGCCTGAAGGTTGCTGTTGCTACCATCGGCGCCGTTCTGCCGGGCGATTTTAAAATTAAAGCGGCAAAGCTGCGCGGCGAACCGTCGGAAGGCATGCTGTGCTCCTTCTCCGAACTGGGAATTTCCGACGATCACAGCGGTATTATCGAACTGCCTGCCGACGCGCCGCTGGGTACCGATATTCGTGAATACCTGAAGCTTGACGATAACACTATCGAAATCAGCGTCACGCCAAACCGTGCCGACTGCCTGGGAATTATCGGCGTGGCCCGCGATGTTGCCGTGCTCAACAAGGCGCCTTTGAATGTCCCGGAAATGGCTCCGGTTGCCGCCACCATCGACGATGTTCTGCCAATCCAGGTTGACGCGCCGGAAGCGTGTCCTCGCTATCTGGGGCGTGTGGTAAAAGGCATCAATGTCAAAGCGCCGACGCCGCTATGGATGAAAGAGAAGCTGCGCCGCTGCGGTATTCGCTCCATCGATGCCGTGGTTGACGTGACCAATTACGTTCTGCTTGAGCTCGGTCAACCGATGCACGCATTCGATAAAGACCGCATTGAAGGCGGAATCATCGTACGTATGGCGCATGAAGGTGAAACGCTGGTTCTGCTCGACGGCTCCGAGGCGAAGCTGGATAGCGATACTCTGGTTATCGCTGACCACCAGAAAGCCCTCGCCATGGGCGGTATTTTTGGCGGCGAGCACTCCGGCGTAAACGATGAAACGCAAAACGTTCTGCTGGAATGCGCGTTCTTTAGTCCGCTATCCATTACCGGCCGCGCCCGCCGCCATGGCCTGCATACCGACGCTTCGCACCGCTACGAGCGCGGCGTGGACTCCGCGTTGCAGTATCAGGCAATGGAGCGTGCTACCCGCCTGCTGATGGATATTTGCGGCGGTGAAGCGGGCCCGATTATTGACGTTACCAATGAAGCGACTCTGCCGAAACCTGCGACCATCCGTCTGCGCCGCAGCAAACTGGATCGTCTGATTGGCCATCACATTGAAGATACGCAGGTTAGCGACATTCTGCGTCGTCTGGGCTGTGAAGTTACCGAAGGACAGGATGAGTGGCATGCCGTGGCGCCGAGCTGGCGTTTCGACATGGAGATCGAAGAAGACCTGGTTGAAGAGGTTGCCCGCGTCTATGGCTATAACAATATTCCTGATGAACCGGTACAAGCGGGCCTGATTATGGGCACCCACCGCGAAGCGGATCTGTCGCTTAAGCGCGTGAAAACGTTGCTTAATGACAAAGGCTACCAGGAAGTGATTACCTATAGCTTTGTCGATCCGAAAGTACAGCAGTGGATCCACGCCGGCGAGGAAGCGCTGATTCTGCCGAGCCCGATCTCCAGCGAAATGTCGGCGATGCGCCTCTCCTTGTGGACCGGTCTGTTAGCAACGGTGGTCTACAACCAGAATCGTCAGCAGAACCGCGTACGCATCTTTGAGAGCGGTTTACGCTTTGTGCCTGATACCCAGGCTCCGCTGGGTATTCGTCAGGATCTGATGCTGGCTGGCGTTATCTGCGGCAACCGCTATGAAGAACACTGGAACCTGGCAAAAGAGACCGTCGATTTCTATGATGTAAAAGGCGATCTTGAGTCTGTACTCGACCTGACCGGTAAGCTGTCCGACATCGAATTCCGTATCGAAGCTAATAATGCGCTTCATCCGGGCCAGTCGGCAGCGATTTATCTGAAAGGTGAACGTATTGGTTTTATTGGGGTTGTTCATCCCGAGCTGGAACGTAAACTGGATCTGAACGGTCGCACTCTGGTATTTGAACTGGAGTGGAACAAGCTTGCAGACCGCGTGGTGCCTCAGGCGCGTGAAGTTTCTCGCTTCCCGGCGAACCGTCGCGACATCGCCGTCGTTGTGGCAGAAAACGTTCCCGCTGCCGATGTTTTAGCCGAGTGTAAGAAAGTTGGCGTAAATCAGGTAGTTGGCGTAAACTTATTTGACGTGTACCGCGGCAAGGGCGTAGCGGAAGGTTTCAAGAGCCTCGCTATCAGCCTTATCCTCCAGGATACCAGCCGTACACTCGAAGAAGAGGAGATTGCCGCTACCGTCGCCAAATGTGTAGAGGCATTGAAAGAGCGATTCCAGGCATCATTGAGGGATTGAACCTATGGCGCTTACAAAAGCTGAAATGTCAGAATATCTGTTTGATAAGCTTGGGCTTAGCAAGCGGGATGCCAAAGAGCTGGTAGAGTTGTTTTTCGAAGAGGTCCGTCGCGCTCTGGAAAACGGGGAGCAGGTAAAGCTCTCCGGGTTCGGCAACTTCGATTTGCGTGATAAAAACCAACGCCCGGGCCGTAACCCGAAAACGGGAGAGGATATCCCTATTACAGCCCGGCGAGTGGTGACTTTCAGACCTGGCCAGAAGCTAAAAAGCCGCGTCGAAAATGCGTCACCCAGAGACAAATAATCTGAACTAACTAAAAAGGCCGCGATGCGGCCTTTTTTCTTTTCTTCGCCGAATACCGTAAAATCAATCACATCCTTTTCCCCGATGCAGAAATCTATGCTGACCTTTGCTCAAATTCAACGGCGCCGCAGCCGGCGCTGGCTTGCCGTATTAACCTTGCTGCTGCTGGCTACGTCAACCATTAGCCTGTGCGCGGGCGACCAGTGGATTGGCCCCGGCGAATGGTTTAGCGCCAAAGGTGAGCTGTTTATCTGGCAGATACGTCTGCCGCGCACCCTGGCCGTTCTGCTGGTGGGAGCCGCGCTGGCGCTTTCCGGGGCGATTATGCAGGCGCTGTTTGAAAACCCGCTGGCGGAGCCCGGCCTGCTGGGGGTCTCAAACGGCGCTGGAGTCGGCCTGATTGCTGCCGTATTGCTGGGAAAAGGACTGCTTCCTGGTTGGGCGCTGGGGCTGTGTGCAATCGCGGGCGCGCTGGTCATAACCTTTATTTTGCTACGTTTTGCCCGGCGGCACCTGTCTACCAGCCGTCTGCTGCTGGCGGGTGTGGCGCTCGGTATTATTTGTAGCGCGCTGATGACCTGGGCAGTCTATTTCTCTACCTCTTTCGATCTCCGCCAGCTGATGTACTGGATGATGGGCGGATTTGGCGGCGTAGACTGGCAGCAGCTGTGGTTGATGCTGGCGCTGCTGCCGGTACTGGCCTGGGGATGCCTGCAATCGCAGCCGCTTAATTTGCTCGCGCTGGGGGAGGTTTCAGCGCGTCAACTGGGGCTTCCGCTGTGGTTATGGCGAAAGGTGCTGGTGGTCGCGACCGGTTGGCTGGTGGGCGTCAGCGTGGCGCTGGCCGGAGCGATTGGCTTTATCGGTCTGGTTATCCCGCATATTCTGCGTTTATGTGGTTTGAGCGATCACCGCGTACTGCTTCCGGCTTGTCTGCTGGCGGGCGCCAGCGCGCTGCTGGGGGCGGATATCGTCGCGCGGCTGGCGCTATCTGCGGCGGAGCTGCCTATTGGCGTAGTGACCGCCACCCTGGGGGCGCCGGTGTTTATCTGGTTATTGCTTAAATCAGGCCGCCCGCATTAACGGGCGGCCATACAGACAGGGGCTGGCTTGTTGCCGCCTCTGTATGCGGCCGATCCATTACCAGCCCTTAATCGCATCGCCTTTATAGACTTCCGCTGCCTTGTCGGCAACGGCTTGCGTCTGGAAGGCCTCTTTCAGTTCCTGAACTTTTTTACTGTCTTTATTATCTTCGCGCGCAACAATGGCGTTGACGTACGGAGAGTCCGGCCCCTCCATAAATAACCCATCGCGAGCGGCGGACAGACCAGCCTGCGCGGAGAAATTGGTATTAATAATCGACAGGGCGACGTTCGGGTCGTCAAGCGTACGGGTCAGCTGCGGCGTGTCGACTTCCACAATCTTCAGCTGTTTAGGATTATCAATAATATCCAGCGTCGTCGGCAGGTAGCCTGTCCCGTCTTTCAGCTTGATCAAGCCCTGCGCCTGTAGCAACAGCAAACTGCGGCCCAGGGTGGTGGTTTCGTTAGAAATGGAGATCGTCGCGCCGTCAGGCAGTTCGCTAATATTTTTGATTTTCTTCGAGTAAGCGGCGATCGGGAAGACGAAGGTTTTACCGACAATCGCAAACTTATAGCCGCGTTCTTTTGATTGCGCTTCAAGGTAAGGCAGCGTCTGGAAGGCGTTAGCATCAACGTCTTTATTGTTTAACGCTTCGTTCGGCAGGACGTAATCATTAAAAGAGATGACCTCCACGTCGAGGTTGTATTTCTCTTTAGCCACCTGTTCTACGACTTTCCAGATAGCCTCATCCGGCCCGGTATTGATCGCGACTTTAACTTTATTATCTTCATCCGGCGAGCAGGCCGATAACAGCGCGACGGAGGCCGCAATTAACACGGTGCTAAACATCTTTTTCATCAATAAAACTCTCTCAAATTAACAATTAACGAAATGCTATTACATCCATTCACCACTGTACACTGAATTGCTCTGTACCGGTGTTGAGATGAATTCATGTTGCGCAGCCTGTTACATCAAGAGACACTCCAGGGCGATTCCAGGTAGAATGCCCTGGTCTGAATCCGCTACAGTAGATAGAGATCACCTGAAGCAGTCACCGGTTTTATTCACTGAGGGAAGGCTATGCAACACGATATTCTTAATACTGATGTCACCACTATCGATGGTGAGAAAACAACGCTTGCTCCGTGGGCAGGCAAAGTGCTGTTGATCGTTAACGTTGCGTCAAAATGCGGCCTGACGCCGCAGTATGAGCAACTGGAAGCGCTGCAAAAGGATTTAGAAAGCGAAGGTTTCAGCGTGCTGGGCTTTCCCTGCAACCAGTTTTTGGGGCAGGAGCCGGGCAGCGAAGAGGAGATTAAAACGTTCTGCAGTACGACTTACGGCGTGACCTTCCCGATGTTCAGCAAAATTGACGTCAACGGCGAACATCGCGCGCCGTTGTATCAAAAGCTGATTGCGGCGGCGCCTCAGGCCGTTGCTCCAGCAGGCAGCGGTTTCTATGAACGCATGGCCAGTAAAGGCCGCGCGCCGCTGTATGTCGACGACATTCTGTGGAACTTTGAAAAATTCCTGATTGGCCGCGACGGCCAGGTTATCGGTCGTTTCTCTCCGGATATGACGCCGGATGACCCGCAGCTGGTGGCCGCTATTAAAGGAGCATTAGCGAAATAATGCCGTTTTTGATGCAGCTACAGGATGTCGAAGAGCCAGGACGGCTGGCGCCGTTTTCAGCCGATATCAGACCGGGTGAGATTATTCATCTGGTGGGGCCAAACGGGGCGGGGAAAAGCACATTGCTGGCACGTATGGCGGGGCTCTCTACCGGCCCGGGGCAGGTAAGACTGAATGAACGTCTTCTGAATGACTGGCCGGCGCAGGAGCTGGCGCGTCATCGCGCCTACTTAAGCCAGCACCAGATGCCGCCTTTCGCCATGCCGGTCTGGCATTACCTGTCGCTGCATCTGCAGAACGAGGCGCAAAACGGACTCCTGACGGCCATTGCGCAGAAGCTGGGCTTAGGCGATAAGCTTGGACGTCAGGTGAATCACATCTCCGGTGGGGAGTGGCAGCGCGTGCGCCTGGCGGCGGTGATACTGCAGATTCATCGTCAGGCTAACGCGTCCGGTCAACTGTTATTGCTGGATGAACCGATGAACAGCCTGGACGTGGCGCAGCAGGCCGCGCTCGATCGACTGCTTAGCGAACTCTGCGCATCAGGCATTGCCATCGTCATGAGCAGCCACGATCTTAATCATACTCTCCGGCACGCCCACAACTCCTGGCTTATCTGTCAGGGGCAAACTATCGCCTGCGGCAGCACCGCGGAAGTGTTAAGCGAGGAGAATTTAACCGCTGCCTATGCCATGGAGTTTCAGCGGGTTGAGGTGGCGGGTCATCTTATGCTCGTTGCGTCACAGTAGCACGCAGTCAGCTTGCCAGCGAATTGATAAACAAGGTAAATTATTCCGATAACCGGATAGGGAACAGAGGATTCGTCTGAGATGCGTTTCTGGCTCGTTTTGTGCGTTGCGTTATTTCTCGCGGGTTGTAGCAGTCACCGTGCACCGCCGCCAAATCCGCGGCTGGCTGATTCGATTACCGTCGTTGCCAACCTGAATGAGCAGTTAAGGAACTGGCGGGGAGCGCCGTATCGCTACGGCGGAATGTCGCCGCGCGGCGTTGATTGCTCGGGGTTCGTGCTGATGACGTTTCGCGATAAATTTGCGTTACAGCTGCCGCGTGAAACCCGCGAACAGGCGGAAATCGGCACTAAAATCGATAAGAGCGAACTGCTGCCCGGGGATCTGGTCTTCTTCAAAACCGGATCCGGCGAGAGCGGTCTGCACGTCGGTATTTACGACACGGATAACCAGTTTATTCATGCTTCCACCAGCCAGGGCGTCACGCGTTCATCGCTGGATAATGTCTACTGGCATAAAAATTTCTGGCAGGCGCGCAGGATCTAACGTTAGCTAATGAGCAGGGAGCCCCTGTCTCCCTGCTCATCATGGCAAAGCGGCTGAGAGATAGCGCTCCATGCTTGCCGATTCAGCTATCCCCCCCAAATTAGACCAGCCGATCCGCGTCTCTTCCCGGTACGCTACCGGGCAATGGCAGAAGCGTGCTAAATCCCCGTGCGGCTTATTATTGCAATAACCCCGCACTCGCCCCGTGTTAATAATTTGTTGAAGGCACTACACTGAAGGCAGGAGGAAACATGACCCTGTCTTTTACTACCCACTGGCGTGATGAACTGCCGGATTTTTACACTGCATTAGCCCCCACGCCGCTGGAGAACACGCGCCTTGTCTGGCATAACGCGCCGCTGGCGCAAGAGCTGGGCATTCCCGAGTCGTTGTTTAACCTGGACAAGGGCGCTGGCGTATGGGGCGGCGAAGCGCTGCTGCCGGGGATGTCGCCGTTGGCGCAGGTCTACAGCGGCCACCAGTTCGGCTCGTGGGCCGGACAGCTCGGCGACGGGCGCGGTATTCTGCTCGGCGAACAGCAGTTGGCCGATGGCCGCCGCGTTGACTGGCACCTGAAGGGCGCCGGGCTGACACCCTATTCGCGCATGGGAGACGGGCGGGCGGTGCTGCGCTCAACGATCCGCGAAGGGCTGGCCTCGGAAGCGATGCATGCGCTGGGTATTCCCACCACCCGCGCTCTGGCAATGGTCGCCAGCGATACGCCGGTGTACCGCGAAACCGTCGAGCAAGGGGCAATGCTGATGCGCCTGGCGGAAAGCCACGTGCGTTTTGGCCATTTTGAGCACTTTTACTATCGCCGCGAGCCGCAAAAAGTACAGCTGCTGGCGGATTATGTGATTCGCCACCACTGGCCTCATCTGCAAAATGAAGCGGATAAATACATTGTGTGGTTCAGGGATGTTGTCACCAGAACCGCGGAGATGATTGCCAGCTGGCAAACGGTCGGCTTCGCCCACGGGGTGATGAATACCGATAATATGTCGATCCTCGGACTGACGATGGATTACGGCCCGTACGGCTTCCTTGATGATTTTCAGCCTGGCTTTATTTGCAATCATTCCGACTATCAGGGGCGCTATAGCTTTGATCATCAGCCGGCGGTAGGACTATGGAATCTGCAGCGCCTGGCGCAAGCGCTCTCGCCGTTTATCAGCGCGGAAGCGCTGAACGGCGCGCTGGATGACTACCAGCACGCGCTGCTGACGGCATATGGCCGGCGTATGCGCGACAAGCTGGGATTATTTACCGAGCAAAAAGGGGATAACGAGCTGCTGGACGGCCTGTTTACTCTGATGGAGCGCGAGGGCAACGACTATACGCGGACCTTCCGGATGCTAAGCCTTAGCGAGCAGGATAGCGCCGCCACGCCGCTGCGCGACGAATTTATTGATCGTGAGAGGTTCGATAGCTGGTTTGCCGCTTATCGCGCGCGCCTGCGCGATGAACAGATTGACGATGCGCAAAGGCAGGCGCAAATGCGCAGCGTGAATCCGGCTATCGTGCTGCGCAACTGGCTGGCTCAACGAGCCATTGAGCAGGCAGAGCAGGGGGATATGCGTGAACTGGAACGTCTGCATAGCGCACTTTCTCAGCCTTTTGTCGATCGCACGGATGAGTATAGCCAGCGTCCTCCGGACTGGGGAAAGCGCCTTGAAGTGAGCTGCTCGAGCTAATCACCATTCTCCCTGCCTCTACCGGCGGGGAGCATTATTTGGTCAGGATCAGCTTGCCCGAATGAGTCTGACGCAGCAGATAGCGCTGACCGCCATGTTCAATCACTACCCGTCCTTCGCTGCCTAATAATGTCCGGCTGCTTATCTCTTTGTCCGTCGGAACGGGATACGGGGCATTGTCTTTTGTTTTTTCTGCTGTGGCAGTGTTATCCATACGCGTCATAGCACTAAAAATAAAAATCAAGGCAACAATGATAATCATTATCAATAATGTTGTTTTTGACGGCAAGCTTTATTTAACGCTTTACCAGATTTAGCAGGTGTCCGGCCGGACATTGGCGAGAAAAATCTCCCCGCCGCGATCGCGACGGGGAAGGGGACTAGAGGCGGGTGGCGGTTGCGGCGGCTAATTCATCCAGCAGCCGTTCGCTGTCTTCCCAACTCAAGCAGGGATCGGTAATCGATTGTCCCCAGGTCAGCGGCTGGCCGGCAACGACCTTTTGCGTACCTTCCTTAAGGAAGCTTTCGGCCATGATCCCGGCTATTGCGTTCGAGCCCGAGCGGATCTGCTGACATATATCGGCGCAAACTTCCAGCTGACGGCGATGCTGTTTCTGGCAATTACCGTGGCTAAAATCCACCACCAGTTGTTCCGGCAGGTCGAACTCTGCCAGCGCTTCTCCGGCGGCGGCGATGTCGGCAGCGTGGTAATTCGGTTTTTTACCACCGCGCATAATAATATGGCCGTACGGATTCCCGCTGGTCTGATAGATGGTCATCTGGCCCTGCTTATCCGGCGACAGGAACATATGGCTGGCGCGGGAAGCGCGGATGGCATCAACGGCGATACGGGTATTACCATCGGTACCGTTTTTAAAGCCCACCGGGCATGAGAGCGCAGAGGCCATTTCGCGATGGATTTGGCTTTCGGTTGTACGCGCGCCGATAGCGCCCCAGCTAATCAAATCGGCAATAAACTGTCCGGTCACCATATCGAGAAACTCGGTAGCGGTGGGGACGCCGAGCTCGTTCACCTGCAGCAGCAGGCTACGCGCCAGTTCAAGGCCGTGATTCACCCGGTAGCTGCCGTTCAGGTCGGGGTCGGAGATCAGCCCCTTCCAGCCAACCACCGTACGGGGCTTCTCAAAATAGGTGCGCATCACGATTTCCAGCTGCGGCTGATAGCGTTCGCGCATACCCTGCAGTCTGCGCGCATACTCCATCGCCGCATCAGTATCGTGAATGGAACAGGGACCGATCACTACCAGCAGGCGGCGATCTTCACCGTTGAGAATTTTTTCGATTCGGCGGCGCGAAGCAGAAACGTGGGCGGCAACATCGGGGGACACGGGGTGCCGTTGCGCCAGTTCCGCGGGCGTTACCAGGCTTTCAATGCGCGCGGTACGCAATTCGTCTGTTTTATTCATTGGGGTCTCAAAAATCTGTTTCTTCCGCGGCGAAAATGCCGGGAAGTGATGCGCATCACGATAAACCAATCCCTGCTTATTGCAAGAGCAGGGCATGATCCTGTATAGGCCACGGGTGATAGCATAAACAATTTTTTGATATCGTACTAGTGTGTTAGTACATTCTGCGGCTTAGCCCCATAATATCCATGATTTTGGTGGCGATCTCTTCAACGGAGTAATTGGTACTGTTCAGGCAAGGGATTTTATTTTTGCGATACAGCGCTTCAACTTCGGTGACTTCCATCCGGCACTGGCGCATAGAAGCATAGCGGCTGTTTTCCCGTCTCTCTTCGCGGATGGCCGCCAGCCGCTCCGGATTGATAGTTAAGCCGAATAGTTTGTGCTGGAGCGGCTTAAGCGATGCCGGCAGAATCAGATTGTCCATATCATCGGCGATAAACGGGTAGTTGGCGGCGCGGATACCGTACTGCATCGCCAGGTACAGGCTGGTAGGCGTTTTCCCGCAGCGCGAAACGCCGAGGAGGATCACCTGGGCCTGATCGAGGTTGCGCAGCGAAATCCCGTCATCATGAGCAAGGGTGTAGTCGATAGCGGCGATACGCGCGTCGTATTTGTTCAGGTTACCCGGGGTCAGGCCGTGGGTGCGGTGAGCGATTGGCGTCGGGTCCAGGCGTAGCTCCTGCTGCAGGGGGGCCACCAGCGCCTGAACAATATCCTGACAAAAGCCTTCGCTTTGCACGATGATATCGCGGATCTCCGGCAGCACGATGGAATAGAACACCAGCGGTCGAATACCGGTCTGCTGGAAAATGGCGTCAATTTGTTCCTTCACGGCGCGCGCGCGGCTGATATTTTCGACAAACGGCAGGGTTACGCTGCTGGTGGCTACCGGGAATTGCGACATGACCGCATGACCCAGAACTTCCGCCGTAATAGCGGTACCGTCGGAAATATAAAATACGTGGCGATCTACAGCACTTTCCATTTTGACCATCCGGTATAAAGAGTTTAATTAGCTGAAAGCAGATATTAAATTTAAGCATATCACTCCAGGCTTTGTCTCAAATTTAAAAAGTGAAACGCTATTTTTATTTTTAATGAAAAGGTTGGTTCATTTTTCGCAACTGCGTATCTTTTGTATCAAATTTCATCAGATTTTAGAAGAATCATTGGCTTAGCTATATCCGGAAAAGAATCCTAAAAACGAAAAAATAATTTGCTTGAACGATTCACCGTTTTTTTCAACGGCATAATTATGTCAGGATAAATCCCGTAGTCGATCGTGAATTATTTATCACTGGTATTAAATCACAAAAGGATTGTCTCGATGTCCAACAATGGCTCGTCACCGCTGGTGCTTTGGTATAACCAACTCGGCATGAATGATGTAGACAGGGTTGGGGGCAAAAATGCCTCCCTTGGTGAAATGATTACAAATCTGTCAGGTATGGGTGTGTCCGTACCGAACGGGTTTGCCACCACCGCTGATGCTTTTAATCAGTTTTTGGACCAAAGCGGCGTGAACCAGCGCATCTATGAACTGCTGGATGAAACCGACATTGACGACGTTTCCGCATTAGCGAAAGCGGGCGCGCAGATCCGTCAGTGGATCATTGATACGCCGTTCCAGAGCGAACTGGAAAATGCGATTCGCGACGCGTATACCCAGCTGTCCGCCGATGACGCTGAGGCCTCCTTTGCCGTGCGCTCCTCCGCAACGGCGGAAGATATGCCGGATGCCTCCTTCGCCGGTCAGCAAGAGACATTCCTTAACGTGCAGGGCTTTGACGCCGTGCTCGTCGCGGTGAAGCACGTGTTTGCTTCGCTGTTTAACGATCGCGCCATTTCCTATCGCGTGCATCAGGGTTACGATCACCGCGGCGTGGCTCTATCCGCCGGGGTGCAGCGGATGGTGCGTTCCGATCTTGCATCATCCGGCGTGATGTTCTCCATCGATACCGAATCCGGATTCGATCAGGTGGTGTTTATCACCTCCGCCTGGGGGCTTGGCGAGATGGTGGTGCAGGGGGCGGTGAACCCCGATGAGTTCTACGTCCATAAACCGACGCTGGAAGCGGGACGGCCGGCGATTGTTCGCCGCACCATGGGGTCGAAAAAGATCCGCATGGTTTATGCTCCAACTCAGGAGCACGGCAAGCAGGTGCGTATCGAAGACGTGCCGCAGGCGCAGCGCGACGTTTTCTCGTTGACCGACGCGGAAGTGCAGGAGCTGGCCCAGCAGGCAGTGCAAATCGAGAAGCACTACAACCGCCCGATGGATATCGAATGGGCGAAAGATGGCCATACCGGTAAGCTGTTTATCGTCCAGGCGCGTCCGGAAACCGTCCGTTCGCGCGGCCAGGTGATGGAGCGTTATACCCTCCATGCGCAAGGGCAGATTATTTCGGAAGGGCGCGCGATCGGCCACCGCATCGGCGCGGGTCCGGTGAAAGTCATTCATGATATCAGCGAAATGAACCGTATCGAGCCCGGCGACGTTCTCGTGACCGACATGACCGACCCGGACTGGGAACCAATCATGAAAAAAGCGGCGGCGATCGTCACCAACCGCGGCGGGCGGACCTGTCATGCGGCGATTATCGCGCGTGAGCTGGGGATCCCGGCGGTAGTGGGCTGCGGCAACGCCACCGATCGCATCCAGGAAAACCAGAATGTAACCGTCTCCTGCGCCGAGGGCGATACCGGCTACGTCTATGCCGAAATTCTCGACTTCAGCGTCAAGAGTTCCACCGTCGGCGATATGCCGGATCTGCCGCTGAAAATTATGATGAACGTCGGTAACCCGGACCGGGCTTTCGACTTTGCCTGCCTGCCGAACGAAGGCGTGGGCCTGGCGCGTCTGGAGTTTATTATCAACCGGATGATCGGCGTTCACCCGCGCGCGCTGCTGGAGTTTGACGATCAGGAACCGGGTCTGCAGAACGAAATCCGCGAGCTGATGAAAGGTTACGACTCGCCGAGAGAGTTTTACGTCGGTCGCCTGACCGAGGGTATTTCGACGCTTGGCGCGGCATTTTTCCCGAAACGGGTCATCGTGCGCCTTTCCGACTTCAAATCTAACGAATACGCCAACCTGGTCGGCGGCGAGCGTTATGAGCCGGAAGAAGAAAACCCGATGCTGGGCTTCCGCGGGGCCGGCCGCTATGTCTCCGAAAGCTTCCGTGACTGCTTCGCGCTGGAGTGTGAAGCAGTAAAACGCGTGCGTAACGATATGGGCCTGACCAACGTCGAAATCATGGTGCCGTTTGTTCGTACCGTCGCGCAGGCAAAAGCGGTGGTTGAAGAGCTGGCGCGCCAGGGCCTCAAGCGCGGCGAGAACGGCCTTAAGCTGATTATGATGTGTGAAATCCCATCGAATGCGCTGCTGGCTGAGCAGTTCCTCGAATACTTCGACGGTTTCTCCATTGGCTCCAACGATATGACGCAACTGACGCTGGGTCTGGATCGCGACTCCGGCGTGGTCTCCGAGCTGTTCGATGAGCGTAACGACGCGGTGAAAGCGCTGCTGTCGATGGCTATCCGCGCGGCGAAGAAACAGGGTAAATACGTCGGTATCTGCGGGCAGGGTCCGTCAGACCATGAAGATTTTGCCGCCTGGCTGATGGAAGAGGGAATCGATAGCCTTTCCCTCAATCCGGATACCGTGGTGCAAACCTGGCTTGGCCTGGCGGAGCTGAATAAGTAAGTTTTTCGCTAAACAAAATGCGCAATCCCCGTCAGCAATGGCGGGGATTTTTTGTTTCAGCCGTCAGCGTACGGGCAAAAAAAAGCCCATCGTGGGAGATGGGCAAAGACTACACACAGCAATTCGTTGTTTCACTCAGGGGATTTCCATGCTTATAAATCAAGGCATTGATTTATAACCGTGAGCTAATACTAGGCACTGAGGCTTTTTGCGTCGATCGGATTCCTCTCAATAGTTAAATTAAGGTAAAGAATCTGCGAAGCAAATGTGGTTAGTGGGCAGAGGAATGCGGACTGTTGTGAGGAATATATTAGTGTTTCTTAATATTTGAGGGCGGTGTGCCCGACAGCAGTCGAGGCGCAATGGCAAAAGGCGGGTTTCCCCGCCCGTTGACTTATTTATCCTGCGAGGCTCGGGTATTGAGCTCGCTAAGCTCCTCAAGCACCAGATCGGGATCTTTCGGCGGTGGCGGCGTTTCGTTAACCCACGCGTCGTATAGTCGCCAGGAGACCGCCAGCAGAACCGGCCCGATAAACAGGCCAATCATGCCGAACGCCACCAGACCGCCGATAACGCCGGAAAGGATCAGAATCATCGGCAGGTCGGCACCCATACGAATCAATAGCGGCCGGATAAAATTGTCCATGGTGCCCACTACGCAGCTCCACACCAGCAATACGGTACCCCAGGTGGTATCGCCGCTCCAGTAGAGCCAGATAATTGACGGCACCAGAACCAGCAAAGGCCCCAGCTGGACAAGACAGGTAAAAATCATCACCACGGTGAGCAGCGCCGCGTAGGGCACGCCGCTGACCGCGAGACCAATACCGCCGAGCACCGCCTGGGCCAGGGCCGTCACGACCACTCCCAGCGCCACGGCGCGAATTGCCTGACCGGCGAGGATCACCGCCGCGTCGCCGCGTTTGGCGGCCAGACGGGTAGCGAAGTGGCGGAAACCATAGGCGACCTGTTCACCGCGCCAGTACAGCAGCGCGCTAAACAGTAGCATAAGACCGCAGTAGACCAGCAGCTTGCCGATATGCGCCGCCTGACCAACAAACCAGGTGGTGGTGGTGCCGAGATAAGGGCGAATTTTAGTCATAATCGCCGTGCCCCCCATCTCCAGCAAATTATGCCAGCCGGTGTACAGCTTATCGCCGATCAGCGGAACCGTATTCAGCCACGCCAGATCCGGCGGGGTAAAGTTGCCGCTGGTCACCACTTTTATTAATGGCACGCTGTTGTCCACCAGACTATTGACCAGTAGCGCAATAGGAATAACGAAGAGTAAAAAAAGCAGCAGCGTCATTACCAGTACGGCCAGAGAGCGTTTGCCGAAAAGCAGGCTCTGCAGGCGCAAAAGTACCGGCCAGGTCGCGATGACCACCGTACCGGCCCACGCAAATGACAGAATAAATGGCTGAACGACCCACAGACAGGAAATAATAATCAGGGACAAAAACAGCACCGACAGCAGAACTTGCGGTATATCCCGGGGCTGATTGGGGTTAATCATAGTGAAATTTTACCTTTGCAGTCGCGTCAAAAGGCTGACGCAGCGTAATTCCATGTACTGATAATAATATCAATAAGTTCGCGCGCCTGATTTTGCCCTTAATTCTGGCGGGCGCATATGAAAAAAATGTGATAAAAAGTTGGGTGCGTCACGCAAACGATTAATCACTTACAACACAACATAGTCAGGCAGGGTCGAGCGTCATGATCCCACAGATTTCTCAAGCGCCAGGTGTCGTTCAACTGGTGCTGAATTTTTTGCAGGTACTGGAGCAACAGGGTTTTACCGGCGATACCGCCACCAGCTACGCCGACAGGCTAACGATGGCAACTGATAACAGTGTATATCAGCTGTTGCCGGATGCGATTTTATTCCCCCGTTCCACGGCAGACGTGGCTCTGCTGGCAAGACTGGCAGCGGAAGAGCGTTTTAAAACGCTGATCTTTACCCCGCGCGGAGGCGGCACCGGCACGAACGGCCAGGCGCTGAACGCCGGGATCATCGTCGATATGTCCCGCTATATGAACCGCATTATTGAAATCAATCCCGAAGAAGGGTGGGTGCGGGTGGAGGCGGGGGTCATTAAGGACCAGCTTAATCAGTTTCTTAAACCGTACGGCTACTTTTTTGCCCCGGAACTGTCGACCAGCAACCGCGCCACGCTTGGCGGGATGATCAACACCGACGCCTCCGGGCAGGGGTCGCTGGTCTACGGTAAAACCTCCGATCACGTACTCGGGGTGCGCTCGGTGCTGATCGGCGGCGATATTCTTGACACTCAGCCAATCCCGGCGGCGCTGGCGGAAACCCTGGGCGCAGAACAGTCGGCGATCGGGCGGATCTATCGCACGGTATATCAACGCTGCAAAGCGCAGCGGCAGCTGGTTATCGATAAATTCCCGAAACTTAACCGTTTCCTCACGGGTTACGATCTGCGCCACGTGTTCAACGACGACATGAGCGAATTT
The DNA here is from genome assembly GCF_040065135.1 of Klebsiella sp. CN_Kp066. Taxonomy (NCBI): domain Bacteria; kingdom Pseudomonadati; phylum Pseudomonadota; class Gammaproteobacteria; order Enterobacterales; family Enterobacteriaceae; genus Klebsiella; species Klebsiella sp. CN_Kp066. The sequence goes on from NZ_JBEAIU010000031.1 coordinate 47,629, forward strand.
GATCTGACCCGAATCCTGACCGGTTCCGAAGGCACGCTGGCGTTTATTACCGAAGCGCGGCTGGATATCACCCGTTTGCCGAAAGTGCGCCGGCTGGTCAACGTTAAGTACGATTCCTTTAACTCTGCGCTGCGCAACGCGCCGTTTATGGTGGAAGCGAAGGCGCTTTCGGTCGAAACGGTCGACTCGAAGGTGCTCAATCTGGCGCGGGAGGATATTGTCTGGCATTCGGTTAGCGAGCTCATTACCGACGTTGCGGATAAGGAGATGCTGGGGCTGAATATCGTCGAGTTCGCCGGTGATGACGCCGAACTGATTGACGGCCAGGTGACGACCCTGTGTCAGCGCCTGGATGAACTGATAGCACGCAACGAGGCGGGCGTAATCGGCTGGCAGGTTTGTCACGAGCTGGACGGCGTCGAGCGCATCTATGCGATGCGGAAAAAAGCGGTTGGGCTTCTGGGGAATGCCAAAGGGGCCGCCAAACCGATACCTTTCGCCGAAGATACCTGCGTGCCGCCGGAACACCTGGCCGATTATATTGCTGAATTCCGTGAGCTGCTCGACGGCCACGGGCTGAGCTACGGTATGTTTGGTCATGTCGATGCCGGCGTGCTGCACGTGCGGCCGGCGCTGGATATGTGTGACCCGCAGCAAGAGATGCTGATGAAGCGGATCTCCGATGACGTGGTCGCGTTAACCGCTAAGTACGGCGGTCTGCTATGGGGGGAACACGGCAAGGGTTTTCGCGCTGAATACAGTCCGGCATTCTTCGGCGAAGAGCTGTTCGGCGAACTGCGCAAAATTAAAGCCGCGTTTGACCCGGATAACCGTCTGAACCCGGGTAAAATCTGTCCTCCGGAAGGCGTTGATGCGCCGATGATGAAGGTGGATGCGGTCAAGCGCGGGACATTCGATCGGCAGATCCCCATCGCCGTGCGCAGCTCGTGGCGCGGCGCGATGGAGTGTAACGGCAATGGCCTGTGCTTCAACTTTGATGCCAAAAGCCCGATGTGCCCGTCGATGAAGGTCAGCAACCACCGTATTCACTCGCCGAAAGGGCGGGCAACGCTGGTGCGTGAATGGCTGCGCCTGCTGGCGGACCGCGGCATCGACCCCAATCAGCTGGAAAAAGATCTGCCGGAAAAACGCGCCAGCCTGCGTACTCTGGTGGAGCGTACCCGCAATAGCTGGCACGCACGTAAAGGCGAGTACGATTTCTCCCATGAGGTTAAAGAGGCGATGTCCGGCTGTCTGGCCTGTAAAGCCTGCTCGACCCAGTGTCCGATTAAAATCGACGTTCCGGAGTTCCGTTCGCGTTTCCTGCAGCTTTACCATAGCCGCTATTTGCGCCCGGTTCGCGACCATCTGGTGGCGACGGTTGAATCCTACGCGCCGCTGATGGCGCATGCGCCAAAGACCTTCAACTTCTTTATCAATCAGCCGTGGATGCGCAAGCTATCAGAAAAGCATATTGGTATGGTTGATCTTCCGCTGCTTTCCGTCCCATCGTTGAAGCAGCAGATGGTCGGCCACCGTTCGGCGAATACCACCCTGGAACAGCTGGAAGCGCTGAGCCCGGAGCAGAGGGCGAAGAGGGTGCTGGTGGTTCAGGATCCCTTCACCAGCTATTACGATGCGCAGGTGGTTGCCGACTTTGTTCGCCTGATCGAGAAAGTAGGATACCAGCCGGTGCTGCTGCCGTTCTCTCCCAACGGCAAGGCGCAGCATATTAAGGGCTTCCTGACGCGATTCGCGCGCACCGCGCAGAAAACTGCCGACTTCCTTAACCGCGTGGCCCAGCTCGGCATGCCGATGGTGGGTGTCGATCCGGCGCTGGTGCTCTGCTATCGCGATGAATACAACCAGGTGCTGGGCGACAAGCGCGGCGATTTTCGCGTGATGCTGGTGCATGAATGGTTGCCGCAGGCGTTGACGGAAACCGCAGCGCAGGATCAAGGCGGCGAGTCGTGGTATCTGTTTGGTCACTGTACTGAGGTGACGGCGCTTCCCGCTTCTACCCGGCAGTGGGCGGATATCTTCGCACGCTTTGGCGCGAAGCTGGAAAACGTTAACGTGGGCTGCTGCGGTATGGCCGGGACCTACGGTCATGAAGTGAAGAATCACGCCAATTCGCTGGCCATCTACGCGCTCTCGTGGCAGCAGGCGATGCAGCGCCTGCCGCGCAACCGCTGTCTGGTCACCGGCTACTCCTGCCGTAGCCAGGTGAAGCGTATTGAAGGCAGCGGCGTGCGCCATCCGCTGCAGGCGCTACTGGAGATTATGGGATGATTTGGAAACGTCACAGCACGCTGGAGCAGCTGAACGCGATGGGCGACGGGAATATGGTCGGCCTGCTGGATATTCGCTTCGAGGCCATGACCGATGAGACCATCGCCGCGACCATGCCGGTAGACAGCCGCACCCATCAGCCGTTTGGCCTGCTGCACGGCGGCGCATCGGTGGTATTAGCGGAAACGTTAGGTTCGGTGGCGGGCTACCTGTGCAGCGAAGGTGAACAGAAGGTGGTCGGTCTGGAGGTCAATGCCAACCATATTCGTTCGGTGCGCAGCGGGAGGGTTCGCGGCGTGTGCCGGGCGCTGCACGTCGGCTCCCGTCACCAGGTGTGGCAGATCGACATTACTGATGAGCAGGGGCGTCTTTGCTGTTCGTCGCGGTTGACCACAGCCGTAATTTAAGTCAATTAAGGGGGAAGATTTCCCCCTTAATACTTATTACCTGCCATCCTTCATCACCGCTGAACGTACCTACGCTATATCCGCTAGCTGCCGGTTTGCACTATTATTTGTATTGAGATTTAACCAGGCCCAAAGTTAACGCTTTATAAGAAAAGTCCTGGCTTAACTTTGCTGCTCACCAGGGATTATTAGCCTTCTACCTTTTATATTCTTTGGTCGCTTATTTGTGCGACATCTTTAGCGCGTAGACCATTATGTTTGATATGACAAGCTCATCCATGTTAAATATAAATTTATCAAACATCGTTAATATTTATGCTAATATTTTTAATACCAGAATTTACAAGGTAACAAGAGGACGGAGTTAGCTATGGGTATCATTTCATGGATCATTTTTGGGCTTATTGCCGGTATTTTAGCCAAGTGGATTATGCCGGGGAAAGACGGCGGCGGGTTTATCGTTACCGTAATTCTCGGTGTCATCGGTGCAGTTGTCGGGGGTTGGATTAGTACTTTCTTCGGCTTTGGCCGGGTCGACGGTTTTAATTTCGGCAGCTTTGTCGTCGCGGTGATTGGTGCGCTGGTCGTACTCTTCATCTACCGTAAGATCAGAAGCTAACCGCACCAGCAACGTCATAAAGTGCAGAGGCTGCCGCCATTGTCGGCAGCCTTTTTAATACTTCTAAAATGTCCGAGTGTTTAATTTCCCCTCTTTCATTCTATTACCACGATACGCGCTTACAGCGCGGGCATATCGGGGACCGGCACGACTTCAACGCGCACTTCATAATGTTTAGCTTTGCTGGCTGGAATCAGCGGCGTGAGTTTATTGATCGTTTCGACCGGATTATCGGTGGCTACGGTGGCGGAGAAAATAACCGGTTTTTTCGGCGGCACAGGGAAAGGCATTGGGCCATAACCCTGAGTCAGCTCGAAGGGGGGATGGCCAGCATTATGCGCCTCAGCCGCCGGTAAGGGCGTTTCGGCTTTCTCTGCATCGGCGGCGAACGCGCTGGTGACGGTAATCGAAACGACGGCGAAGAGCGCAATGATAGTTTTTTTCATTTTTGTTACCTCATAAGTATGTCGATAAAAGCTTAGAGGCAACGCTTTTGGCAAACAATCCCACGGGGGGCGAATCCTATGAATCTCCTTATTTCTTCACGAATGTGAAAGCCTGTACGCGACGGTGAGGCTTACGAAATTTAAGGGGGAAATGGGGTTAATCGAGCAAAACGCTAATAATTAACAGGACGACCATACACATCGACATGACATCTGTTTCTATATCCATAGTTCAGTACAACACAGGTTCCCGATCGGTCGCCGTTGCGACATTGCGTGAAAAGATGAAGGAAATTTAGCAGCGCATTCTACAGGAGCCAGCCGGCACTGAATAAATCTTTATTTCTGTGAAATGACAGCACTTATAATGAAAACGAATAGGTTTCGTTGCATGAATGGATTCGCGTTAGTGAGGGGGCAAACAGCGTCTCAATTTGGCATATTGGTCGGGTGGCGCGTCAGGCGGCGCGGGAGCCAGAGGGGCAATGGGAGGCAAATGCCATCGTCCCGCCGGATACGCACGTGAAGAAAATATTAATACTGTTTATTGGCCGCCGCGCCTCATTATGCGCAGCGCGGCATCAACCGATGCCACGGTGGACGCCGACGCGGCGAACAGGCGGCAGGACTTCGCTGGAAGCAGGGCTCCGCTTAGTCCACGCGTTTGCCTTTGGTCGCCTCTCCGCCGCCGAGTGCGGCTTGATTAATTTTATCTTCGTGGGTATTAATCAATTGCGTGAGCGCTATTTGCTCCTGAAATTTAGTCAGCAGAAGCTCAGCGTCGGATTTAAGAATATCTTCCGATGATTCAAGCACCGAGTTAATTGCTTTGGTCACATTCCCAACCAGCTCCGCGACCCCTCCTTCCTCGCCAATGGCAAGCATCAATGCGCTTATCAGCAGCGACTGGGCCTCAACCTGCGCAGCAAGCTGCTTGTTTTCTGCATCCATCGCTGAAATTTTCGCGATGATGCTGAGAATGACATTATTCATGATAATCCTTAAATCAATGAGTTAAACGCCGAAGATCACGCTGGTTATATTCGTTGCAGGATCAGCGAAATATCCATTGAAGATAAATATGCCAGAAAATATATCATCAGTGGTAGTGGGGTATTTTCATTATCGGTTGCAGGCGATCCGTCGCTATGGCTTTATCTCAATGTGCTGTCAGATGATTTTGCTGCCGGCACGCTGGCTTGTTGCGGCCTGAAGCGTGTAACTCATTGAATGTCCAGCAAGTAGATGAAAAGTGCTTTTTCCCGCGCCTATTTTATAAATCGGTATTTTCGATACATCTTTGCCATTGCCTGCAATTAAGCGCGCCAAACGTCAATATCTTATTATTTTTCAATATATTAAAACAGAAATTCGCAGGCTGAAAACGCCGAGCACAGGGTCTATGCTTATAAAAAGCGCAAGAAATGAGCCAGCGGGGACAATACCCCTTCTCCGGATGGGTTGAAGTGATAATCATTATCACTAACATAGTGGGTATGCCCTGATGGCGTCAACCTATGAGGTAGAGCGATGGATTCACATGCAGGAACTTTTAATCCCGAAGATTTCAGCTGGCGCGGCCTGGCGATGACCCCAGCCGCCGCCGCCCATATTCGCGAACTGGTCAGCAAACAACCCGACAAGCAGGGGCTACGCCTGGGCGTTAAAACCAGCGGCTGCGCCGGCTTTGGCTACGTTCTCGAACTCATCGCTGAACCGGCGCAGGACGATCTGCTTTTTGAGCGCGATGGCGCGAAACTGTGGGCGCCGCTGCAGGCCATGCCGTTTATCGATGGCACCGAGCTCGACTACGTCCGCGAAGGTTTAAACCAGATCTTTAAATTTCATAACCCCAAAGCGCAGCACGAATGCGGCTGCGGCGAAAGTTTTGGCGTTCAGGCGGAGTAACTATGTCTCGTAATACTGAAGCAACTGACGATGTCAAAACCTGGAGCGGCGGGCCACTCAACTATAAAGAGGGCTTTTTTACCCAGCTACAGACCGATGAGCTGGCGAAAGGCATAAATGAAGAGGTGGTTCGGGCGATTTCTGCACGCCGCAATGAACCAGAATGGATGCTGGAGTTTCGTCTGAACGCCTTCAAGGCCTGGCAGGCAATGGAAGAGCCGCACTGGCTGAAAGCGCACTACGACAAGCTGAATTATCAGGATTACAGCTATTACTCAGCGCCCTCCTGCGGCAACTGCGATGACGCCTGCGCTTCTGAGCCGGGAGCTCTACAGCAAACGGGGTCCAGCGCATTTCTGACCAGCGAAGTCGAAGAGGCGTTTAACCTTCTCGGCGTACCGGTTCGCGAAGGGCGGGAGGTGGCCGTCGACGCCATTTTTGACTCGGTTTCCGTGGCGACCACCTATCGCGAAAAGCTGGCGGAGCAGGGGATTATTTTCTGCTCCTTCGGCGAAGCGATTCACGATCACCCTGAACTGGTCAGGAAATACCTCGGCACCGTAGTACCGGGCAACGACAACTTCTTTGCCGCCCTTAACGCGGCGGTAGCCTCCGACGGCACCTTTATCTATGTGCCCAAAGGCGTGCGCTGCCCGATGGAGCTGTCGACCTATTTCCGCATCAACGCCGAGAAAACCGGCCAGTTCGAACGCACCATACTGGTCGCCGACGAAGGCAGCTACGTGAGCTATATCGAAGGCTGTTCGGCGCCGGTACGCGATAGCTACCAGCTGCACGCGGCGGTGGTGGAGGTGATCATTCATAAAGATGCCGAGGTGAAGTACTCCACGGTGCAAAACTGGTTCCCCGGCGACAATAATACCGGCGGGATCCTTAATTTCGTGACCAAGCGCGCGCTTTGCGAAGGCGAGAACAGCAAAATGTCGTGGACCCAGTCGGAAACCGGCTCGGCGATCACCTGGAAGTATCCGAGCTGTATTCTGCGCGGCGATAACTCCATTGGCGAGTTCTTCTCGGTAGCGCTGACCAGCGGCCACCAGCAGGCGGACACCGGCACCAAGATGATCCATATCGGCAAAAACACCCGTTCGACGATTATCTCGAAGGGGATTTCAGCCGGCCACAGCCAGAACAGCTATCGCGGCCTGGTCAAAATCATGCCCACCGCGACCAACGCGCGCAACTTCACCCAGTGCGACTCCATGCTGATTGGCCCGGACAGCGGGGCGCATACCTTCCCGTATGTAGAATGCCGTAATAACAGCGCGCAGCTTGAGCACGAAGCGACCACCTCCCGTATCGGCGAAGATCAGCTGTTCTACTGTCTGCAGCGCGGAATCAGCGAAGATGATGCCATCTCGATGATCGTTAACGGTTTCTGTAAGGATGTCTTCTCAGAGCTGCCGCTGGAGTTTGCCGTAGAAGCGCAAAAATTACTGGCGATTAGCCTTGAACACAGCGTCGGCTGATAACAAAGGAAATAAGATGTTAAGTATAAAAAATTTGCAGGTCGCCGTTGAAGACAAAGAGATCCTGCGCGGACTGAATCTGGACGTTCGCCCCGGCGAAGTGCATGCCATTATGGGCCCGAACGGTTCCGGTAAAAGTACGCTCTCCGCCACGCTTGCCGGACGTGAAGACTATGAGGTGACCGGCGGCAGCGTGGAGTTTAAAGGCAAAGATCTGCTGGAACTCTCCCCTGAAGATCGCGCCGGCGAGGGCATCTTCATGGCCTTTCAGTATCCGGTTGAAATTCCCGGCGTCAGCAATCAGTTTTTCCTGCAAACCGCGCTGAACGCCGTGCGCAGCTACCGCGGCCAGGAGCAGCTTGACCGCTTTGACTTCCAGGACCTGATGGAGGACAAAATTAAGCTGCTGAAGATGCCGGAGGATCTGCTGACCCGCTCGGTTAACGTCGGCTTCTCCGGCGGCGAGAAAAAGCGCAACGATATCCTGCAGATGGCGGTGCTGGAACCGGAGCTGTGCATCCTGGACGAGTCGGACTCCGGGCTGGATATCGACGCCCTGAAGATTGTTTCCGACGGCGTTAACTCGCTGCGCGACGGCAAGCGCTCGTTTATTATCGTCACCCACTATCAGCGCATTCTCGACTATATCAAGCCGGATTACGTCCACGTGCTGTACCAGGGGCGGATTGTTAAATCCGGCGATTTTACTCTGGTCAAACAACTGGAGGAGCAGGGCTATGGCTGGCTTACCGAACAGCAGTAACGCGCTGCAGCAGTGGCACCATCTGTTTGAAGCGCAAAGCGAGCAGCGCAGCCCGCAGGCGCATCAGCATTTGCAACAGCTTCTGCGGCTGGGGCTGCCGACGCGTAAACATGAAAACTGGAAATATACGCCGCTGGATGCGTTACTGAACCATACTTTTGTCGCTGCGGAACCGCAGACGCTGACGGCGGCCCAACGCGACGCGCTGGGGCTGGCGGTGGACGCATGGCGTCTGGTTTTTGTCGACGGCCAGTTTAACGAACGCCTGAGCGACGACCTGACCGCCAGCGGCTTTGAGGTGCGGGTAGATAACGACCGTCAGCCGCTGCCTGAAGCCGTTCAGCCCGAAGTTTTTCTGCATTTGACCGAAAGCCTGGCGACCAGCGTCACCCATATCCGGGTCGGGCGCCACCAGCGACCGGAAAAGCCGCTGCTGATCGTGCACATGACGCGCGGGCTGGCGGGCGATGAAATGAACACCGCCCACTATCGCCACCATCTGGAGCTGGAGAGCGGCGCGCAGGCGACTATTATCGAACACTATCTGAGCCTCAACGACGCCGCCCATTTTACCGGCGCAAGGCTGACGATGTCCGTGGCGGATAACGCCCACCTGCAGCATATCAAGCTGGCGTTTGAAAATGCGCAAAGCTACCACTTTGCCCATAACGATTTGGCCCTCGGACGCGACGCCTCCGCCTTCAGCAGCAGTTTTCTGCTCGGCGCCTCGGTACTACGCCACCACACCAGCACGCAGTTGAACGGTGAAAACAGCAACCTGCGGATTAACTCGCTGGCGATGCCGGTTAACAACGAAGTGTGCGACAGCCGCACCTGGCTCGATCATAAGGTCGGATACTGTAACAGCCGTCAGCTGCACAAAACCATCGTCAACGATAAAGGGCGCGCGGTGTTTAATGGACTGATCAACGTCGCCCAGCATGCGATTAAAACCGATGGCCAGATGACCAACAATAATTTGCTGCTTGGCCGCCTGTCCGAAGTGGATACCAAGCCGCAGCTGGAAATCTACGCTGATGACGTAAAGTGCAGCCACGGCGCGACCATCGGGCGCATTGATGATGAACAGCTGTTTTATCTGCGTTCGCGCGGCATTACGCAGCAGGCGGCGCAGCAGATGATTCTTTACGCCTTTGCCGCGGAGCTCACGGAAGCGATCGATGATGAGGCGCTCAGGCAGCAGATACTGGCGCGTATTGGCCAGCGTTTGCCGGGAGGTAAAGCATGACATTTTCTGTGGAACGCGTGCGCGCGGATTTTCCCGTGCTTAATCGCGAGGTGAACGGTCAGCCGCTGGCCTACCTTGATAGCGCCGCCAGCGCGCAGAAGCCGGAAGCGGTGATCAACGCTGAGGCGGAGTTTTACCGCCACGGCTATGCGGCGGTACACCGCGGCATTCATACCCTTAGCGCGGAAGCCACGGCGCGGATGGAGCAGGTGCGTCAGCAGGGGGCGACGTTCCTGAATGCCCGATCGGCAGAAGAGCTGGTGTTTGTTCGCGGTACCACGGAAGGCATTAATCTGGTAGCGAACAGCTGGGGCAATGCTAACGTCGGCGCAGGGGACAATATCATCGTCAGCGCGATGGAGCATCACGCCAATATCGTGCCGTGGCAGATGCTGTGCGCCAGGGTGGGCGCCGAACTGCGGGTCATCCCGCTGAATCAGGACGGTACGCTGCAGCTCGATGCCATCCCCGGCCTGTTTGATGAGCGCACCCGGCTGCTGGCAATCACCCAGGTGTCTAACGTGCTGGGAACCGAAAACCCGGTCGCCGCCCTGGTGGCTTTAGCCCATCAGCACGGCGCCAAAGTGCTGGTGGACGGCGCGCAGGCGGTGATGCACCATCCGGTGGACGTGCAGGCTCTGGACTGTGATTTCTACGCATTTTCCGCGCATAAGCTTTACGGCCCCACCGGTATCGGCATGCTCTACGTTAAGCAGGATATCCTGCAGGATATGGCGCCTTGGGAAGGGGGCGGGTCGATGATCGCCACGGTCAGCCTGACGCAAGGCACGACCTGGACAAAAGCGCCGTGGCGCTTCGAGGCGGGAACGCCGAACACCGGCGGTATCATCGGGCTGGGGGCGGCGCTGGATTACGTCAGCGCGCTGGGTCTGACGCAGATCGCGGAATATGAACAAACCCTGATGCGCTACGCGCTGCAGGCGCTGGAGAGCGTGGCGGATTTAACCCTTTATGGTCCGCAAAATCGGCTCGGGGTGATTGCCTTTAATCTCGGCAAGCATCATGCCTACGATGTCGGCAGCTTCCTGGATAACTACGGCATTGCGGTACGTACCGGGCACCATTGCGCCATGCCGCTCATGGAGTTCTACGGCGTCCCTGCCATGTGCCGGGCGTCGCTGGCGATGTACAATACCACGGAAGAGGTGGACCGGCTGGTAGCGGGCCTGCAGCGGATCCACAAATTGTTAAGCTAAAGGAAGCAACTATGGCGGCGTTACCTGATAAAGACAAACTGCTGCGCAACTTTAGCCGTTGCGCGAACTGGGAAGAGAAATATCTCTATATCATCGAACTGGGGCAGCGCCTTGCGCCGCTGAGCCCGGAAGAGCATAGCGCGCAGAACATCATTCAGGGCTGCCAGAGCCAGGTATGGATCGTGATGACGCAGGAGCAGAGCGGCGCAATTGCGCTTCGCGGCGATAGCGATGCCGCTATTGTGAAAGGGCTTATCGCGGTGGTGTTTATTCTTTACGATCGGATGACGGCGAAGGATATCCTCGCTTTTGATGTGCGCCCGTGGTTTGAAAAAATGGCCCTCACGCAGCACCTGACGCCTTCACGGTCGCAAGGACTGGAAGCGATGATCCGCGCAATCCGCGCGAAGGCGGCAAATCTTAGCTAGAATTAAACAGTAGATTTCATTCTGTTATGCGCGACGGGAGGGGAACCTCCCGTTGTGCATAACAGGCCTGGCGTTTTATCAGCGAAAGAAGGAATCTCAGTATGAAACGCGCTTCTCTCATCACCATAGCCGTTCTGAGCGCCCTCAGCGCGTCACATGCAGCCTGGGCCGTCGATTACCCTCTTCCCCCTGCCAACAGTCGTTTGATTGGTGAGAACCAGTCCTGGACGGTACAGGAGGATGATCGCAACCTGCAGGCGATTGCCCGTCGTTTCGATACCGCAGCGATGCTGATCCTCGAAGCGAACGATACGATTGCCCCGGTGCAGCCTAAACCGGGTACCCAGGTGCTGATTCCCTCCCGGATGCTGCTGCCGGACGTGCCGCGGGAAGGGATCGTCGTCAACCTGGCCGAGCTGCGCCTGTACTACTTCCCGCCGGGAATGAACCAGGTGCAGGTTTATCCCCTCGGGATTGGTCAGCAGGGGCTGGAGACCCCGGAGATGACCACGCGAATAGGGCAGAAAATTCCGAACCCGACCTGGACGCCGACGGCAGGCATTCGCGCTCGCTCGCTGGAGAAAGGAATTAAGCTGCCGCCGGTCGTGCCCGCAGGACCGAATAACCCGCTGGGGCGTTATGCGCTGCGCCTGGCATACGGCAACGGGGAATATCTTATTCATGGCACCAGTGCGCCAGATAGCGTCGGACTACGCGTTAGCTCCGGCTGTATGCGCATGAATGCGGCGGATATTCAGGCGTTATTCAATCAGGTGAAAAGCGGGACGCCGGTGCGGATTATCAATCAGCCGGTCAAGTTCGCCGTGGAGCCGGACGGTAAGCGCTATGTTGAAGTTCATCGACCGTTGACGCCGGATGAGACCAGCAACCCGCAGACGATGGCCTATACGCTTCCTGCGGAGTTCCATCAATTCTCCGGCGATAAAGCGGTGGATGAGGCCATGCTTAAACGCGCGCTGACCCGGCGAGCAGGATATCCGGTGGTGGTATCCGCGGGCAGCAGCTCGACGTCGGGCCTGTCCGTACAGAGTGCGCCGGTAGACGAAGCAAAAAGGGTGCCGTAGGCGGGGGAACGAGAGGCAAAAAAAATGGCGCACAATGTGCGCCATTTTTATTACACAGATACTATTACTTACGGTATTTAGTAGCTGCGTTGTCCAGACGCTGGTTAGCGCGAGCTGCGTCATCTTTAGCAGCCTGAACGTCGGAACGCATTGCGTTCACGTCGTTGCTCAGCTGGTCAACTTTAGCGTTCAGAGTCTGAACGTCAGAAGACAGCTGATCGATTTTAGCATTGCTGGAGCAACCAGCCAGCAGAGTAGAACCCAGGATTACCGCGCCCAGTACCAGTTTAGTACGATTCATTATTAATACCCTCTAGATTGAGTTAATCTCCATGTAGCGTTACAAGTATTACACAAACTTTTTTGTGATGAGAATATTTTTTTACTTTAATACGCTTATTTTTGATCGTTCGCTCAAAGAAGCATCGAAATCATCAGGTAACCTTAAAAAGGCGAGAGAAAACAGCGCGCTTCCATCGGATTCATCTTAGATAATCTCGCGTTAAATAGTAAATTCCGATTTGCATTTTTATTAATAGCAGCTAGTGCTGGAATAAAAAAAAGCGCCTCAATGAGGCGCCTTTAAAGGAAATACTAATTAACCTGTAAATTATTACAGCACGTGCACGGAAGCGGTATTGGTGGTTCCGCTCGGGACTAATGCGCCGGAAACCATAACAACCACGTCGCCTTTGCGCGCCAGGCCGCTCTGCAGCGCCAGCTCTTTACCGAGGTGATAGAAAGCGTCGGTAGAGGCGATCTCTTCAACCAGCTGCGCTACCACGCCTTTGCTCAGCACCAGCTGACGCGCAGTGGTTTCGTTGGTGGTCAGCGCCAGGATGGTTGCATCCGGGAAGTATTTACGTACGGCGCGCGCGGATTTACCGCCCTGGGTCGCGACGACGATCAGCGGCGCTTCCAGTTTTTCTGCCGTTTCAACCGCACCGCGGCAGACCGCTTCGGTGATGCGCAGCTTACGGTTATCGTTGTTGTACTCAAGACGGCTGGTCATCACGCGGTCGGTACGTTCGCAGATGGTCGCCATGATGGTGACCGCTTCCAGCGGATATTTACCTTTTGCGGATTCGCCTGAGAGCATGACAGCATCGGTGCCGTCGAGGATGGCGTTAGCCACGTCGCCCGCTTCCGCACGGGTCGGACGCGGGTTTTTGATCATGGAATCCAGCATTTGGGTCGCGGTAATAACGACTTTACGCGCGCGGATACATTTTTCGATCATCATTTTCTGCGCGAAGATAACTTCTTCAACCGGGATTTCAACGCCCAGGTCGCCACGCGCAACCATGATGCCGTCAGAAGCTTCGAGGATTTCATCGAAGTTGTTCAGGCCTTCCTGGTTTTCAATTTTAGAGATGATCTGGATCTTCTCGCCGCCGTGAGCTTTCAGGTGCTCGCGGATTTCCACGACGTCAGAACGCTTACGGATAAAGGAGGCCGCAACAAAGTCCACGCCCTGCTCGCAACCGAAGATCAGGTCCTGTTTGTCTTTCTCAGCCAGCGCCGGCAGAGCGATAGATACGCCCGGCAGGTTAACGCCTTTGTTCTCGCCGAGGTCGCCGTTGTTCAGCACTTTACAAACAACTTTGTTACCTTCGATCGCGGTGACTTCCATACCGATCAGACCATCGTCGACCAGTACGGTGTTGCCGACGCTCAGGTCGCTGGTGAAGCCTTCATAGGTCACCGCAACGATTTCGTTATTACCTACTACCGATTTGTCGGTGGTGAAGGTGAAAGTCTGGCCCGCTTTCAGGGAGACGTCGTTACCGCCTTCCAGCTTAATGGTACGGATTTCCGGACCTTTGGTATCCAGAAGGATTGCCGCTTTCTTGCCCGTTTTGCTCATCACATTGCGCAGGTTCTGGATGCGCTGGCCGTGTTCCGCATAGTCACCGTGAGAGAAGTTCAGACGCATAACGTTCATACCGGCGTCCAGCATTTTGGTCAACATCTCTTCGGATTCGGTTTTCGGACCGATGGTGCAAACAATTTTGGTCTTTTTCATGACAGTTTAATCTTTAAGTTGTGAAGGATAGGGATGGGGAATCTGACTCCGTGGGCGTACTGCCGCAGAGTTAAACCTGTATTACGAAAGTTGCTATGCCACGCTCTAAGGATAGGTGACAACAAAAGAGCGTGCAGAAGAATGTGTGCTGGCGGTTCAGCCCATGAAAAGAGGCAACGTGTTATGCGTTTAGTCATGCAATCCAATGCGCTGAAACCATTCAATAAGAATTTGCCGGGCATTATACGTTGCCCAATCCAAAAAAGAAAATGAAAACCATGTTTCATTTCTATAGTTATATACTTAACAAAATGCAAACTAAACCTACGCTTATGCGCAACACATTTTTTCATCAGCTGACAAGATAAAGCGGGCGGAAATGCGGATTTATTCACAACTTTGCCAGCAAAAATACGTCGCTGAGGCGAAATCATCGCGCTGGTTTGATTTAAGCGGGAAATATATCAATAATGATTTGATTGATAATGAAAATTTGAGAGCCAAATAGCATGGGAAACACAGCCAAAGATGAGGCGCTGTATCAGGAAATGTGCCGCGTTGTCGGTAAAGTCGTGCTTGAGATGCGCGACCTGGGTCAGGAGCCAAAGCATATCGTTATCGCCGGCGTGCTGCGTACCGCCCTGGCAAACCCGAAGGTCAAGCGCTCAGCGCTGACGCAGGAAGCGATGGAGAAGGTGGTCCATGCGCTTTCCGGCAGCTAGCCGGACCTGCGCGTTTCCCTGAGCTTCATGAAATCACAAAGCGTATCACCGCTTTGACGGCAATATCGCAGTGGTGGGCGACCATCGCTTCATCATCAATGGCCGGCATCGGGTCGTCCAGATAGAGGCTGCTAAAGGTATAAAAGTTCGACACCTGATAGAAGCTAAAGCTGCTGATCAATCGATGCACATCGCGCGCCTCCAGACCCGCCTGAAACACGCCTTGCTGCTGGCCGCGCTGCAGAATATCTTCCAGAATAGACAGAGCGGTACGGTTTAGCGGTTTCAGCTGTCCGGAGCTTTTCAGCCACTTGCCGCGCTGCATGTTTTCCATACAGATAACCCGCATATAGTCGGCGTGCGTGGCGTGATAGCGCACGCTCCACTTTACCAGCTGCACCAGCGCCTCAACCGGCGGCACGTTTTCCAGCCCAAGCTGCTGCTCGGTTTCGCGGATCCTCGCGTAGACGTGCTGGAGCACGGCCTGATAAAGCTGCTCTTTGGTCTTGAAGTAGTAGACCACCATGCGTTTAGTGGTCTGCGCTTCGGTGGCGATTTGCTCCATTCGCGCGCCCGACAAACCGTGCTCGGCGAAAACGGTAATAGCGGCGGCGAAGATCCGCTCCTTAAGCGATTGTGCTTCATCATGAGCAACGGCAGACATAACGGCTCCTTTTCGTGAGATGCAAAAAATACACATATTGATCACAATTTTGCAACCAGCCATGGCGCAATTGAACCAAATGATTCATATTCAGGTCATTAAGTCAGCTCATGACCCGAGGACACTATGTTGCGCTCCATCGCCACCGTCTCGATTTCCGGTACCTTACCCGAAAAGCTCCATGCCATCGCAGCGGCGGGCTATCAGGGCGTCGAAATTTTTGAAAACGATCTGCTCTATTATACCGGTACGCCGGCCGATATCCGCCACCTGGCGGCTGATTTAGGGCTAAAAATCACGCTTTTTCAACCGTTTCGTGATTTTGAAGGCGCCAGCCGCGCCCAGTTCACCGCTAATATGGAACGCGCCAGACGCAAATTTGCGCTCATGCATGAGCTGGGCTGCGATACCATGCTGCTGTGCAGTAACGTTCAGCCGGACTGTTCCGCCGACGTCGAACTGCAGGTGGCCGATTTACGCGCTCTGGCTGAGCTGGCGGAGCAGGAAGGCATCACCCTCGGCTACGAGGCGCTGGCCTGGGGCACCCACGTTAACCGCTGGCATCAGGCATGGGCGCGGGTCAAACGCGTCGATAGCCCGGCGCTGGGTATTGTGCTCGACAGTTTCCACGTGCTGGCGCGCGGTGACACGCTGGCGCATCTGGCGGACGTGCCGCTGGAGAAAATCACCTTTGTACAGATGGCTGACGCGCCACTGATGAAAATGGATATCCTCGAATGGAGCCGCCACTTCCGCTGCTTCCCCGGTCAGGGACAGCTGCCGCTGGTGGATTTTGCCTGCGAGATTATCCGCTGCGGCTATCGTGGCCCCTGGTCGCTGGAGATTTTTAACGACAGCTTCCGGGCTTCTCCCAACGGTGCGACGGCGAAAGATGGCTATCGCTCGCTGCTGTGGCTGGAAGAGCAGGTCCGCCACCGGCTGCCGGAAAGCCGCGCGCCGCTGTTTGCACCGGCTGAACTACCGGTCTATGCCGGGCTCGAGTTTATCGAGTTTGCCGCCACGCCATCGCAGGCGGGAGTACTCGGAGACAGGCTGGCGCAGCTCGGCTTTGCCGAAGAGGGGACGCATCGCTCAAAACGCGTCTCCCTCTGGCGCAACGGTGGGGCGCGGGTGGTGGTTAACGCCCAACCGCATAGCTGGGCCGACCATTTTCATCAGCGTCACGGAGTCTCTCTCTGCGCTATGGCGCTACGCGTCAGCCAGAGTGCGGCAATCGTCGAGCGCGCCCGCGCCTTGGGCTATGCCACCTGGCAGGGCGATGCCGGTCCCAACGAAAGCCCAATCCCGGCGGTTTGCGCCCCGGACGGTAGCCTGATTTATCTGATTGAAGTGGGCGACGATATCTACACGCGCGATTTCCATCTGCGCACGGACGTCACGCCGCGCGACGATTATTGTGGTATCGATCACCTGGCACTTGGCATGGAGCCGGATAGCCGCGATAACTGGATCATTTTTTTCCGCACCGTATTCGGCTTTATCCTTGAGCATGAACAAACGCTACCCGATCCGTACGGGCTGGTGCGCAGCCTGGCGGTAAGCAGTCCGCAGGGCGACATCCGCTTTGCGCTGAATATTTCGCAAAGCCGCGCCACGCAAATTGCCCGTTCAGTGGCCTGTTATCAGGGGGCAGGTTTACAGCACGCGGCTTTTGCCTGCCGCGATTTATCCTCCACGCTTGCAACCGTGCCCGAGGTTGCCGTCAATGCGCTGCCGATTCCGGCGAACTACTATGAAGATTTGCTGGCCCGTTATGGGAAAGATGTTCCTGTTAACTTGTTGAAGAATCATCAAATTCTTTACGATCGCGATGGCAGCGGCGGCGAATTCTTTCACCTCTACACCCGACCGATTGCGGTGGGACGCTTTTTCTTTGAACTGACTGAACGGCGCAACGGTTACGCACTTTATGGTGCTGTAAATGCAGCTGTACGCTTGTCAGCAATGCAGTACACCGAGTAATGTAGCAGATGGTTCACCACCCAACGTTGCAAACACAATAACAATATCCGGCTGTACCCTATGACAGGAAACGACTATGAACTCTTATAGCCACAATCACCCGACGGCGGCGGCCGCGTCCGGCGTGAGGCCCTCCCGGCGGCGTATCGGTATTCTTGCGCTGCTGGCCGTCGGCACCATGATCAACTATCTTGACCGTACGGTGCTGGGTATCGCCGCGCCGCAGCTGACCGCTGAGCTGGGTATTGATGCCGCAATGATGGGCATCGTGTTCTCCGCCTTTGCCTGGACCTACGCGCTGGCGCAGATCCCTGGCGGCATCTTCCTTGACCGCTTCGGCAACAAAGTGACCTATTTTCTGGCGCTGACCCTGTGGTCGCTATTCACCATGTTCCACGGCCTGGCGGTTGGCCTGAAAAGTCTGCTGTTGTGCCGCTTTGGCCTCGGCGTCAGCGAAGCGCCCTGTTTCCCGGTGAACAGTCGGGTGGTGAGCGCCTGGTTCCCGCAGCAGGAGCGGGCGAAGGCGACGGCGGTCTATACCGTCGGCGAATATCTCGGGCTGGCCTGCTTTTCGCCGCTGCTGTTCTGGATAATGGGCAGCTTCGGCTGGCGCGCGCTGTTTATTAGCGTCGGCGCGGTCGGCGTGATGTTCGCGCTGGTGTGGTGGCGCTGCTATCGCGAGCCGCATGAAGATAAACACCTCAATCAGCAGGAGCGAGAGCACATCGTCAACGGCGGCGGAATGTCCACCGGCGCAGAGCAGCATACCGCCTTTAGCTGGCCGCTGATTCGCCAGCTGCTGGCGAAAAGACAGATTCTCGGCGCCAGCATCGGGCAGTTTGCCGGTAATACGGTGCTGGTCTTCTTCCTGACCTGGTTTCCAACTTATCTGGCCACCGAACGCCATATGCCGTGGATTAAGGTCGGCTTCTTTGCCATCATGCCGTTCCTGGCGGCGGCGGGCGGCGTGATGTTCGGCGGCTGGGTCTCGGATAAGCTGCTGAAGGCCACCGGTTCGGCGAATCTCGGGCGTAAACTGCCGATCATTGCCGGTCTGCTGATGGCGAGCACGATTATCTCCGCCAACTGGCTGACCAGCGATCTGGCGGTGATTCTGGTGATGTCGTTCGCCTTTTTTGGCCAGGGGATGGTGGGCCTGGGCTGGACGTTAATTTCCGATATCGCGCCGAAAGGCCTTGGCGGTCTGACCGGCGGCTTGTTTAACTTCTGCGCTAATCTTGCCGGGATCCTGACGCCGCTGATCATCGGTTTCATCGTCGCGGCCTCCGGCAACTTCTTCTACGCGCTTGTTTATATCGGCGGCGCTGCGCTGCTGGGCGTAGCGGCATATGTGTTTATTTTGGGTGACGTCAAGCGTATCGAACTTTCGCAGTAACGTGATGCAGTCGTTGTTAAAGGAGCAAGGAATGGTGATTAGTGGAAATACGCGGCTGATAGCGCATCTTGGCTATCCGACCGCGAAGTTTAAAGCGCCGATGATTTATAACCCGTGGTTTGCCGATCGACAGGTTGACGCCAAAGTAGTGCCGATGGGTGTGAAGACTGAGGACTACGCCGCCTTTGTCCCGATGCTATTTAAAATGACCAATATTATTGGCGCGCTGGTCACCATGCCGCACAAAATCGCCACCTGCGGGCTGGTGCAGCATCTTAGCCCGACGGCGGCAATTGCGGGCGCCTGTAACGCGATTCGCCCCGAAGCCGACGGCACGCTCAGCGGTGATATGTTTGACGGAGAAGGCTTTGTTCTCGGTATCCGGCGCAAAGGGTTCGCGACGCAAGGGGCGCGGGCGCTGGTGGTGGGCAGCGGCGGCGTCGGCTCGGCCATTGCCGCATCGTTGGCGGCAGCGGGCGTCAGCGCCCTGACGCTGTACGACGTCCGCCCGCAGACGGCGGAAGCGCTGGCCGGACGTCTGCTCGAGCACTATCCTCGGCTGGATATCACTCTGATGCAGCGCGACCCGCAGGGGCACGATCTGGTGGTCAACGCTACGCCGCTGGGGATGAAAGAGGGCGATCCGCTGCCGCTGGACCCGCAGCGCCTGGCGCCGGGCACTTTTGTTGGCGAAGTGGTTATGGCCCAGGAATTTACTCCGCTACTGCAGGCCGCGCGGGCGGCGGGCTGCCCCATTCAGCGCGGCACCGACATGCTGTTTGAAATGATCCCGGCCTATCTGCGCTTCTTTAACCTGCCGGTGGCAACGCCGGAACAGCTGCGCGAACTGGCGGAAATTGGCTACTGAAATGATCTGAACCTGCGTTATTATAGCGCTGTATTTATGACTATATAGCGATGGTTCTTATGACTCCCTCCCTAAAGCTGCTGGCAGCGGGAAGCCTGAAAAGCGCTTTCATTCCGCTGCTGGCGCGCTTTCAGCAACAGACCGGCATCCCGGTCGACGTCCATTTCGGTCCGGCTGGTCTGCTGCGCGAGCGCATTGAGGCCGGAGAGCCGTGCTCCGTGTTCGCCTCGGCCAATAGCCATCATCCGCAGGCGCTGCGTCAGGCGGGGCTGGCCGGAGAGTGCTATTGGTTCGCCCGGAATCAGCTGATGCTGACCGTCCGGCGCGACGCGAAAACCGAGGCGCGGGAGTGGCTGACGCTGCTCAGCGACCCGGGCTTGCGTCTGGCAACCTCAACGCCGGGCTGCGACCCTTCAGGCGACTACACCTGGCAGCTTTTCTCCCGCATTGAAGAGCGCTGTCCCGGCGTCGGTGCCGCCATCATGACGCGCGCGCGTCCGCTGGTAGGCGGCCGAGACTCGCTGCCGGTGCCTGCGGGAGAAACCGCCGGGGCGTGGCTCATTCGGCAAAATTTAACCGATCTGTTCATCGGCTATGCGCATTACGCCGCGCAGATGGCGGCGTGCAGCGATCTGCGCACGCTGGTTATTCCGCCGGCGTGGAATGTTCGCTGCGATTATCAACTGACGCAGATTGAACAGAGCGCCGGGGCGCAGCGTCTGTGCCGCTTTATCCTCGGCGGAGAGGGCCAGCGTTTTCTGAAAAACGCCGGCTTTTTGGCCATCAACGGCGAATCGTAAACTGCGGGGCCAGCAGCGGCAGCGCCGAGCCCGGGTGACAGATTTTGCGTACCGCCAAACCATACGCGCGCTGAAGATTCTCTTCCGTCAGTACGGCGGTGGATTCTCCCGCCAGCCATTCACCGTCGGGGAGCAGTAGCAAAGTCTGGTTCGCTACCTGCAGGGCGTGGGTGGGATCGTGCGTGGTAAACAGCACCGTCCGCTTCTGGCGATATGCCAGGTCGCTAATCAGCTGCAGCACCAGCTGCTGATTGGCCAGATCCAGCGCCGAGCAGGGTTCATCCAGCAGGATATTCTGGCTGGCTCCCACCAGCGCCCTGGCGATGAGCACCAGCTGCTGCTGGCCGCCGGACAGCGCACGGAAAACCTTGTCGGCGAGCGTCGCGATCCCCAACTGCGCCAGCGCCTCCTGGACCTGGCGCTCGTCGTCCGCCGATGGCTGAGCGAACAGGTTAACGTGGCGCGCCCGCCCCATCAGCACCACGTCACGTACCAGCCAGCTAAAGGCTGGACGAAAATGCTGCGGCACGATGGCGATACCGCCGGTGCCGGTAAACTGGCCGCCGAGCGGCGCCAGGACGCCGGTCAGGGTATCGAGCAGGGAGCTTTTGCCGCGGCCGTTGGCGCCAAGTACCGCCCAGATATCACCGGATCGGCACTGCAGGTTCAGCGGGGCGAATAGCGGTCGGCTATAACCGTAGAGCAGGTTGCTTAAATTCAGGGAAAGGGTCATCAGCGCGCGCCCGTGCGTCGCGACTGCACCAGCAGCCAGGTGAACAGCGGCGCGCCAAGCAGCGCGGTGATAATACCAATGGGAATTTCGGCCTGGGTTAGCGTGCGGGCAAGGTCATCGACGACGATCATAAAACCGCCGCCGAGCCAGAAGGCGATAGGGAGAAGACGCCGGTGATCGGCGCCGGTCAGCAGCCGCGCCAGATGCGGGATCACCAGCCCGACCCATGCGATGCTGCCGCTGACCGCCACCTGAGCGGCGACCAGCACCGCGCAGCATACCAGCACCCCGCGACGCAGCGCGGTCACCGAAACGCCCAGCCCGCGGGCCTCTTTTTCCTCCAGCGCCAGCAGGTTAATCCGCCAGCGGAGCCTGAACAGCACCATCGCGGCGCAGGCTACCGGTAGCGCCATCAGCAGGACTTTATGCCAACTGGCGGTGGCAAAGCTGCCGAGCAGCCAGAAGACGATATTCGGCAGCGTTTCTTCGGTATCGGCCAGATACTGCATCAGGCTCACCAGGGCGGCAAAAAAGCCGCTGAGGATAATTCCTGAGAGGATCAGTACCAGGGTACTTTCGCGCCCCTGCAGCGCGGCGATTAGATAGACCAGCATCAGCGCGGCAAGGCCGAGGAGAAAGGTCGAGGTCATCATCAGCGCGGCATTGAGTCCCAGCAGAATCGCCAGCGTCCCGCCGAAAGCGGAGCCGGAGGTGACGCCGATGATATGCGGGTCGACCAGCGGGTTCTGGAACACCCCTTGTAAGGTGGCCCCGCACAGCCCCAGCGCGCCGCCGGCCAGCAGCGCCATCACGATCCTCGGCAGTCTGACCGACCACACCACCTGACCGGCGACGCCGTCGAGGGGGGAAAGATGCGCCAGCTGGCGAAAAACCTCCGCCTGGCTTAACGGATACTGCCCGAGGCAGATAGAGGCGAGTGCAATCATGAGCGTCACCAGCGCGAGGGTACAGTGCAGCAGAGCCGGATGACGATGACTAAGCATCCGGCGACCACTTCACGCGGTAGAAACGCTGATAGTACTCCTGCGCCTTCGCATCGACATCAATGGTGTTATAGCGTGATGGATAGAGCTTTTTCGCCATCCACAGCTCGCCAATCGCCAGCGCCTCCGGCATCGGATAGCCCCAGGCCTTAGCGTACTCCGGCATCAGCCACACGCGATGGTTTTTGACCGCGTCAATGCTCTGCCACTGCGGGTCGTTTTGTATCTGTTTGACCACCTCCGGGTAGCGGTCCTGAACGAAAATTACCTGCGGATCCCACTGTAGTACCTGCTCCAGCGAGACCTGGCGCGCCCCCTTCACGCTGGCGGCGGCTACGTTCAGCGCTCCGGCGTGCTTCATCATCAGGCCGGTATATTTGCCCGAACCGTAGGTGTTGAGATCCGGATTGGCCATATACACCCGCACCCGCTCATTTTCCGGGATGTCGGCAACCGGCGCATTGGCCAGACTGCGCGCGCTGAAGGTGTAATCAATCAGCTGTTCGGCCTGATCCTGGCGACCGACCACTTCGCCAATCAGGCGGATCCCCTGTTTCAGCCCCTCATTGTAGGCCTGCTCTTCATTGGCCATTGTCGGGTTCATTTTGTTTTTCTCCCCTGCGGCATCCTGGCGCAGAGAGATCGCCACCACCGGGATCCCGGCGCTCTGGATCTGCTGGATCATCGCCTGCGGCGCATAGTTGGCAACGAAGACTACCTGCGGATGTAGCGCCAGCAGGCTCTCGATATTGACCTGAGTGAGATCGCCTGGCATCGGCAGTTTTTCAATGTTCGGCATAAAGCGCGCAAACTGCGGGCCAAGCTGTTTTTTCCAGCTGCTCAAAACGCCGACGACGTCGCCAGCAGCATTAAGTTGCACCAGCAGGTTTAAAGTTTGATGCTGGAGCACCACGACGCGGGTGACGCGGTCGGGGAGGGTGACTTCACGGCCCAGCTGGTCGGTGAGGGTGCGATCGGCAAAGGCCTGACCGGCGAACAGGCTGGCGCTTAACAGCGCCATAGCAAAGAAAACGCGCGGATGTCTGGACATGATGGGCTCAGCGGCAAAGGAAAAATCGTTGTATATTAAAATACATAACGAGTCCGGACGCAATGGCTGACGGGCGATTTACCCCCTATGGACAAGGTTATTGGTAAAACACCTCTTCATCGGACATCCGTTCTTCTATGCGGGTAGCGACCTTCTGCAGCGAGGCGAGATACTTTTGCGCCGCCTGGTCAATGGTCATGGCTTTGGCCATATAGACCAGGTTCAGGCAGCCGATAACCCGCTGCCGACGGCGAACGGGAACGGCAATGGAGGCGATTTTCTCCTCCTGCTGCCAGCCGCGAAAGTTTTCACCGTAGCCGTTTTGCCGGGTGCGTTCGAGAATGGCGGCCAGTTTTTCCGGCTCGCGCGCCAGCTGATACTCCGCTTCCGGGCGGGCAGCCAGCATATCGATGATCGGGCGTCGTTCGTGTTCCGGCGCGAAAGCCAGCCAGGTTAACCCGGAGGCGGTCAGCAGCAGCGGCAGGCGGCGGCCGACCATTGCCCGGTGGAAGGAGAGGCGGCTGAAGCGGTGGGTGGTTTCGCGCACCACCATCGCATCAACGTCCAGGGTGGTGATATCGGTCGGCCATAAAACCTCGCGCAGCAGCTCGCCAAGCAGCGGCGTGGCGAGGGCAGAAATCCAATGTTCGTCACGAAATCCCTCACTTAACTGACGCACTTTAATCGTCAGGCGAAAGCTGTCATCGGAGCGGCTGCGGCGCACGTAACCCTCATCCTGCAGCGTTTCCAGCAGCCGCCTGACGGTCGTACGATGCAGACCGCTAAACTCGGCCAGGGTGCTGACCGTCGCGCCTCCGTCGAATTTATTTAACAAATTTAATAACAATAATCCGCGGCTCAATCCGCGTACCGTTTTGTATTCCGCCGACGAATTCTCGTTCATGCATCCTCAATAAAAATCAGTTTAAACAAGCTTGTGCACCAGGTGCACATCAGGTGATGTTTTGATTGTAGCGTAAATCGCCAACCCTATACTGACCTCACAATAAAAATAAATTCACATTTAGTTAACAAATTGCCTCACTGACATTAGTGCAGTGGCGGCAATTTGTCCGAAGCGTGAGGTTTTGAAAATGACAACATCCAATCCTGATATCCAGCCCGCCGTACAGCACAGCGCGCAGGTCGCGATTGCCGGCGCCGGCCCGGTTGGCCTGACGATCGCCAACTACCTCGGGCAGATGGGCGTCAGCGTGGTGCTGATCGAGAAGCTCGAGTCGCTGATCGATTATCCCCGCGCCATCGGTATCGACGATGAGGCGCTGCGGGCGATGCAGGCCGTGGGGCTGGTAGATAACGTGCTGCCGCATACCACGCCGTGGCACGCGATGCGCTTTCTCACCCCCAAAGGGCGCTGCTTTGCCGATATTCAGCCGATGACCGACGAGTTTGGCTGGTCGCGCCGTAACGCGTTTATTCAACCGCAGGTCGATGCCGTGCTGTACGACGGACTCAGCCGCTTTCCCCACGTGCGCTGCCTGTTTTCCCGCGAAGTTGAAGCCTTTAGCCAGAATAGTGACGGTGTCACGTTAAATGTTAAAGGCAGCGGCGGCGAGCGGGAAACCGTTCGCGCCGACTGGCTGGTGGCCTGCGACGGCGGAGCCAGCTTTATTCGCCGCACGCTGAATATTCCTTTTGAAGGGAAAACCGCGCCGAATCAATGGATTGTTATCGATATTGCCAACGATCCGCTGGCGACGCCGCATGTCTATCTGTGCTGCGACCCGGTGCGCCCGTACGTCTCCGCCGCGCTGCCGCACGGCGTCAGGCGTTTCGAATTTATGGTCATGCCCGGCGAAACCGAAGCCCAGCTCAGCGAGCCGCACAAGATGCGCCAGCTATTGAGCAAAGTGCTGCCGGACCCGGATAACGTCGAACTGATTCGCCAGCGCGTCTATACCCATAACGCACGCATCGCCGAACGCTTTCGCGTCGATCGCGTGCTGCTGGCGGGCGACGCGGCGCACATCATGCCGGTCTGGCAGGGACAGGGTTACAACAGCGGTATGCGCGATGCTTTTAACCTGGCCTGGAAACTGGCGCTGGTGGTGAACGGCAAAGCCGGAGAGGCGCTGCTGGACAGCTACCAGCAGGAGCGGCGCGATCACGCCAAAGCGATGATCGACCTGTCGGTCACCGCCGGCAACGTCCTGGCGCCGCCGAAACGCTGGCACGGCGCGGTGCGCGACGGAATTTCGTGGCTGCTGAATTATCTGCCGCCGGTCAAACGCTACTTCCTTGAAATGCGTTTCAAGCCGATGCCGCAGTACCGCGACGGCGCGCTGCTGGCGGAAGGCGAAGGCAAAACGTCTCCGGTTGGCAAAATGTTTATCCAGCCGAAGGTCACGCTGGAAACGGGGCAGGTGACGCTGCTCGATGAGGTGATTGGCGCCAGGTTCGCCATTATCGCCTGGGGCTGCAATCCCCGGTGGGGGCTCACCGACGAGCAGATTGCGCGCTGGCGCGCGGTCGGGGTGCAGTTCATTCAGGTCGTGCCGGAAGTACAGATTCATTGCGATCAGGACAACGTGCCCGGCGTTATCCGCGTGGGCGATACGCAAAACCGCCTGAAAAACTGGTTCGCGCAGCACGATACCGCCATCGCCGTGGTGCGTCCGGATCGCTTCGTCGCGACCGTGGCTATCCCGCAAACCCTCGGCAAAAAGCTCAACGCGCTGGCGAGCAAGATGCAGGTGGCCTCCGCGCAAGCGCCAACCGTGATTGAACAGGTGGCCTGATATGAACGCTTATCTTCATTGCCTCTCGCATACGCCGCTGGTGGGTTACGTTGACCCGGAACAGGCGGTGCTGGACGAAGTTAACGGCACCATTGCCGACGCGCGGGCGCGTATTGCCGCTTTCGATCCGGAGCTGGTGGTGCTGTTTGCCCCCGATCACTACAACGGCTTTTTCTACGATGTGATGCCGCCGTTCTGTTTAGGCATCGGCGCAACTTCTATCGGCGATTTCAGCAGCGCCAGCGGCGTTCTGCCGGTGCCGACGGCGCTGGCGGAGGCCTGCGCCCACGCTGTGATGAAGGAGGGCATCGATCTGGCGGTCTCCTACTGCATGCAGGTGGATCACGGCTTCGCGCAACCGCTGGAGTTCCTGCTCGGCGGGCTGGATACGTTGCCGGTTCTGCCGGTGTTTATCAACGGCGTGGCGTCGCCGCTGCCGGGCTTTCAGCGTACCCGCATGCTGGGCGAAGCCATCGGCCGCTTTCTGACCACCCTCAATAAACGGGTATTAATCCTCGGCTCCGGCGGCCTGTCGCATCAGCCGCCGGTACCGGAGCTGGCGAAGGCCGATGCCCATATGCGCGACCGGCTGCTGGGCAGCGGCAGGCAGCTGCCGCCGGACGAACGGGAACTGCGCCAGCAGCGCGTGATTAGCGCGGCGAAGCAGTTTATCGAGGATCAGCACTCGCTCTATCCGCTCAATCCGGTCTGGGATACCCGCTTCATGAGCCTGCTGGAGCAGGGGCGGCTGGCGGAGCTGGACGCCGTCAGTAACGAAGAGCTGTCGGCAATGGCCGGGAAATCAACGCACGAAATTAAAACCTGGGTGGCCGCCTTTGCCGCGCTATCCGCATTTGGCCGCTGGCGCTGCGAAGGTCGCTATTACCGACCAATCCCCGAGTGGATTGCCGGGTTTGGCTCGCTGAGCGCCACAGTGCAGAACTGAATTAACGGGAGAATATGATGAGCTACCAACCGCAAACCGAAGCCGCCACCAGCCGCTTTCTCAACGTGGAAGAGGGCGGAGAAACATTACGCATCCATTTTAATGACTGCGGCCAGGGTGACGAAACCGTGGTGATGCTGCACGGCTCCGGCCCCGGAGCTACCGGCTGGGCCAACTTTAGCCGCAATATCGACCCGCTGGTGGAGGCGGGCTATCGGGTCATTCTGCTGGACTGCCCCGGCTGGGGGAAAAGCGATGCTATCGTCAGTCGCGGCTCCCGCTCCGACCTGAACGCCCGGGTGCTGAAAAGCGTCATTGATCAGCTGGATATCAGCAACGTGCATTTGCTGGGCAACTCGATGGGCGGACACAGCGCGGTGGCCTTTACCCTCAGCTGGCCGGAGCGCGTCGGCAAACTGGTGCTGATGGGCGGCGGAACCGGCGGCATGAGCCTGTTTACGCCGATGCCGACGGAAGGCATCAAGCTGCTGAACGGCCTGTATCGCGAACCGACCATCGAAAATCTGAAAAAGATGATGAACATCTTTGTTTTCGATACCCGCGATCTGACTGACGCCCTGTTCGACGCGCGTCTCAACAATATGCTATCGCGCCGGGAGCATCTGGATAATTTCGTCAAAAGTCTCGAAGCCAACCCGAAGCAGTTCCCGGACTTTAGCCCGCGTCTCGGCGAAATCCGCGCGCAGACACTGATCGTCTGGGGGCGTAACGATCGCTTCGTGCCGATGGACGCCGGGCTGCGCCTGCTGGCGGGCATTAACGGTTCTGAACTGCATATCTATCGCGACTGCGGCCACTGGGCGCAGTGGGAGCACGCGGAGAGTTTTAACCAACTGGTGCTCGATTTTCTGGCACGTGCCTGAGGAAGCCGAATGACAACTTTATCTCTTGAACACCTGGCGCAACGGTTGCGTGAGGCGGAAAGTCGCGGCCAGGCGATTGAACCGCTGCGATCTCTCCTCGGCGTCGACAACGCCGAAGCGGCCTATGCTATCCAGCGGATGAACGTGCAGCACCACGTGGCGAACGGCCGCCGGGTGGTGGGACGCAAGGTGGGATTGACCCATCCTAAAGTGCAGCAGCAGCTGGGCGTTGACCAGCCGGACTTCGGCACCCTGTTTGCCGACATGTGCTACGGCGATAACGCCAATGTGCCGTTCTCCCGGGTGCTGCAGCCGAAGGTGGAAGCCGAAATCGCCCTGGTGCTGAAACAGGATCTGCCGCATGCCGATACCACTTTTGATGAACTGTACGCCGCCATCGACTGGGTGCTGCCGGCGCTGGAAGTGGTCGGCAGCCGTATCCGCGACTGGTCGATTGGCTTTGTCGATACGGTCGCCGATAACGCCTCCTGCGGCGTTTACGTTTTGGGCAGTCCGGCGCGGCGCCCGGATGGGCTGGATCTGAAACATTGCGTGATGCGCATGACCCGTAACGAGGAAGAGGTCTCCAGCGGGCGCGGCAGCGAATGCCTTGGCCATCCGCTGAACGCGGCGGTGTGGCTGGCGCGCAAAATGGCCAGCCTCGGCGAGCCGCTGCGGGCGGGCGATATCGTGCTCACCGGAGCGTTAGGCCCGATGGTGGCGATTACCGCCGGCGATCGTTTTATCGCCCATATCGACGGTTTAGGTTCAGTGGCGGCGACCTTTGTCGCCGAAGAGGAACAGCGTGATGAGTAAACGTAAAGTCGCCATTATCGGCTCCGGCAATATCGGCACCGATTTAATGATCAAAATTCTGCGCCACGGGCAGCACCTGGAGATGGCGGTGATGGTCGGCATCGACCCTGAGTCCGACGGCCTGGCCCGCGCCCGGCGTATGGGCGTCGCCACCACCCACGAGGGCGTTGGCGGGCTGATGCAGATGGCGGAATTCGCCGATATCGATGTGGTTTTTGACGCCACCAGCGCCGGGGCGCACGTGAAAAACGACGCCGCGTTGCGGGAAGCCAAACCGGGGATCCGCGTGATCGACCTGACCCCAGCGGCCATCGGCCCGTACTGCGTGCCGGTGGTCAATCTCGAGGCCAATCTTGCCGAGGGTAACGTCAATATGGTGACCTGCGGCGGCCAGGCCACTATCCCGATGGTGGCGGCGGTATCCAGAGTGGCAAAAGTGCACTATGCAGAGATCGTCGCCTCGATTGCCAGCAAATCTGCCGGTCCGGGGACGCGCGCTAACATTGATGAATTTACCGAAACCACCTCGCAGGCCATTGAGAAAGTGGGCGGCGCGGCGAAAGGCAAAGCGATTATCGTGCTGAATCCGGCGGAGCCGCCGCTGATGATGCGCGATACCGTTTATGTCCTGAGCGAAGCGGCATCGCAGCAGGCGGTTGCCGAGTCGATCGCCGAGATGGCGGCGGCGGTGCAGGCCTATGTGCCGGGATATCGCCTGAAGCAGCAGGTGCAGTTTGAGGTGATCCCGGAAGATAAACCGGTGAATCTGCCGGGCGTCGGCCGCTTCTCCGGCCTGAAAACGGCGGTTTACCTCGAGGTCGAAGGGGCGGCGCACTATCTGCCCGCTTACGCGGGTAACCTCGATATTATGACGTCGGCGGCGCTGGCGACGGCGGAAAAAATGGCCCAGGCGATGAATGACGCAGCGGGAGAGGCAGCATGAACGGCAAAAAACTCTATATCTCCGACGTGACTCTGCGCGACGGGATGCACGCGATTCGCCATCAATACTCACTCGACAATGTACGCCAGATTGCCCGGGCGCTGGATAGCGCGGGAGTGGATTCAATCGAAGTCGCCCACGGCGACGGCCTGCAGGGTTCCAGCTTTAACTACGGCTTCGGCGCGCACAGCGACCTGCAGTGGATTGAAGCGGCGGCGGAGTCGGTCAGCCAGGCGA
Organism: Klebsiella sp. CN_Kp066; assembly: GCF_040065135.1. Taxonomy (NCBI): domain Bacteria; kingdom Pseudomonadati; phylum Pseudomonadota; class Gammaproteobacteria; order Enterobacterales; family Enterobacteriaceae; genus Klebsiella; species Klebsiella sp. CN_Kp066. The sequence continues at coordinate 77,365 of NZ_JBEAIU010000031.1, forward strand.
AGATCGCGACTTTACTGCTTCCCGGCATCGGTACCCTGCATGACCTGAAAAATGCGTATCAGGCAGGCGCGCGGGTGGTGCGCGTGGCCACCCACTGCACCGAGGCGGATGTTTCCGCGCAGCATATCGCCTTCGCCCGCGAGCTGGGCATGGACACCGTCGGCTTCCTGATGATGAGCCATATGACCACTCCGGAGCAGCTGGCGCAGCAGGCGCTGAAAATGGAATCCTACGGCGCGACCTGTATCTACGTTGTCGATTCCGGCGGGGCGATGAATATGCGCGATATTCGCGATCGTTTCCGCGCCCTGAAATCGGTGCTGAAGCCGGAAACCGCCACCGGGATGCACGCACACCATAACCTGAGCCTCGGCGTCGCCAACTCCATCGCCGCGGTGGAAGAGGGCTGCGACCGCATCGACGCCAGCCTGGCGGGGATGGGCGCCGGTGCGGGCAACGCGCCGCTGGAGGTGTTTATCGCCGCCGCCGATAAGCTCGGCTGGAATCATGGCACCGATCTGTATGCCCTGATGAACGCCGCCGATGAGCTGGTGCGCCCGCTGCAGGATCGCCCGGTGCGGGTTGACCGCGAAACGCTGGCGCTGGGCTATGCCGGGGTTTACTCCAGCTTTCTGCGCCACAGCGAAGTGGCCGCCGAGCGCTACGGCCTGAGCGCGGTGGATATCCTCGTCGAACTGGGCAAACGGCGGATGGTGGGCGGTCAGGAGGATATGATCGTCGACGTCGCGCTGGACCTGCTCAATCGTCATCAATAAAAGCAACGCGCGGCTGGCAACGTATCAGCCGCCATTTACCTGCTCCGCTTGTCCGGATATCGCAAAGGTACCCTATGACCCAAACAACGACTGCAAGCAATTCGCGCCTGATGTTAACCGTCGGGCTCTGTTTTATGGTGGCCCTGATGGAAGGGCTGGATCTCCAGGCGGCGGGCATCGCCGCCGTCGGCATGGCGCAGGCGTTCGCGCTGGATAAAATGCAGATGGGCTGGATTTTCAGCGCCGGGATCCTCGGCCTGCTGCCCGGCGCGCTGGTGGGCGGCATGCTGGCGGATCGCTACGGCCGCAAGCGAATTCTGCTCGGCTCGGTGCTGCTCTTCGGCCTGTTCTCAATCGCCACCGCGCTGGCATGGAATTATCCGACGCTGCTGCTGGCGCGCCTGTTAACCGGCGTCGGGCTTGGCGCGGCGCTGCCGAATCTGATTGCTTTAACCTCCGAGGCCGCGGGTCCTCGTTTTCGCGGCAGGGCGGTCAGCCTGATGTACTGCGGCGTGCCCATCGGCGCGGCGCTGGCGGCGGCGTTGGGCTTTTTCGGCCTTGCCGCGGCCTGGCAAACGGTGTTCTGGGTCGGCGGTATCGTTCCGCTGCTGCTGGTGCCATTATTGATGCGCTGGCTGCCGGAATCGCAGGCGTTTCGGCGCAGCGCACAGGGCGTGCCGCTACGCACGCTCCTTGCGCCGGGCAACGCCGCCGCTTCTCTGCTCCTGTGGTTGTGCTATTTCTTTACGCTGCTGGTGGTCTATATGTTGATCAACTGGTTGCCGATGCTGTTAGTTGGCCAGGGATTCAGCCCCAGCGAGGCGGCGGGGGTGATGTTTGTCCTGCAGTTCGGCGCCGCCTGCGGGACGTTGCTGCTGGGGGCGCTGATGGATAAGCTCAGTCCGCTATGGATGTCGCTGCTAATTTATATCGGCATGCTGGCGTCGCTGCTGGCCCTGGGAACCGCGTCCTCGCTGACCGCAATGCTCTTCTCCGGCTTTGTCGCCGGCCTGTTTGCCACCGGCGGCCAGAGCGTGCTGTATGCGCTGGCTCCGCTGTTCTATCGCACCGAAATCCGCGCCACGGGCGTGGGAACGGCGGTGGCGATTGGCCGTCTCGGCGCGATGAGCGGTCCGCTGCTGGCTGGCAAAATGCTGGCGCTGGGCACCGGCACCGTCGGGGTGATGGCGGCGTCCGCCCCCGGCATTCTGCTGGCGGGCGTGGCGGTGTTCTGGCTGATGAGCCGACAAAAGCGCGCCGCGCTGGCCTGAGCATTTTCGTTTATTCCCGGGGACGGCGCGGTAAACCCGCGCCTTGCCCGGGCTACCGGCCCGCAGCAGTTTGTTGCTTGTAGCCCGGCTAAGCGCAGCGCGAGCCGGGGCGCTGTCCTTCGCCTTGCGCATCTCTCTACTTTGGCATAGGTTAAATCATCATCCATTGATTCTTCCTGGCATCATGTCTTTTACCTCCCGCTTACTGAGCACTATCCCCGGCATCCGGTATGCCTTTCTCGACGTCCATGAAACCGCCGCCTTTCCCTATAGCGAAATGGCGCCAGTTAAACTGGTTCACAGCAACATCGTGCATGAGTATCTGGCGCCGCAGGCGGAGCGACCCCATGCCGATGCGATGTTTACCGCCCTCAGCGGGCAAAAGATAGGGGTAGTGACCGCCGACTGTCTGCCGCTGCTGATGGCGTCGCGCGATGGGCGCTATATTTGTAGCGTCCACGCAGGCTGGCGCGGCGCGGCCAGCGGAATTATTGAAAATAGCCTGGCGTTGTTTCAGCGTTATCACGTCGCCCCGCAAGATCTGGTGGTGGTGAGCGGGCCGCATATTCACGCCTGCTGCTACGAAGTCACCGCCGACTTCTATCAGGCTCTGCTGGCAATGCCCGCAGGCGAGCTGGCAAAGCGCCATCGGGAGCAGCTCTTCCTGCCCCATCAGGCGGCGTCAGTGGGGGAGCAGGCGCAAGCGACCGCTGACGACAATGTCTGGTTCGATCTGCGGGCCTTTGCCCATCTCCTGCTGCGCAGCGCGGGGGTGCCGGAAGAAAACATGGAGTGGCTGGGGAGCTGTACCTACTGCACGCCGCAGCTGCTGGGGTCGTTTCGTCGGCGCACGCATTTCCCGGCGCCGAAGTCATTTCAGTACTCATGGATCATGCGCGAACCTGATAGTGCGGGCCGATGAGACGAAATGATATTTGATGATGTGTAACATCGGCGGGCGTTTGCTATCTCTGCACTCCTTCAAACAAGGAGGATTGCAAAATGAAATTGAACCCGTTCGCTTTAACTCTTGCGCCGCTGCTGGCCGCCGGCGCGTTTTCTGCTCATGCCGGCCCGCAGGCCCACGTGGTCTGCGCTTATCACCATACGTTGGGCGATGACGCCATTATGATGTTCGGCAAACCGAATCAGGCTATGTGGCATGATTTTTTTGGCAACACCCATACTGACGCAGTGTCGACCTATCAGACGCTGCGCGACCAGCCGGAAACCACCTGCGATAACAAAGCCGACAGCTCCGCCTACTGGGCGCCATCGCCGAAGCTGCCTGACGGTCAGGTGGTCGCGCCGGCTTATCAAAAAACCTACTACCAGACCAGCAAAGTCGAACAGCATCCGCTGCATCCGTTCCCGGCCGGTCTCGAACTGCTGGCGGGCGATCATCACGGTTCTGCTCCCAGTTCGCGCATTACCTTTCTCTGCGCCAACGGCAATGGCTATACCAATAAGGCCGATCAGATTTGCGGGCTGCGCAAAGCGGGGGATGCGGTACAGTTTAATATCGGTATCCAGTTCCCCAACTGCTGGGATGGCGTCAACCTGAAACCGACGCACGGCCACAGTAACGCGACATACGACGTCAATGGCGCCTGTCCAGGCGATTACCCGGTGAAAATTCCGACCGTAAACATGAACGTGGCATACGTTCTGCCGCAGATAAAAACGCTGGATACGGCAAAAATTCAGCTTTCGATGGATCCGGTCATGGACGGCGACAAGCGTCAAGAGCGCTGGGGCAGCATCTATACGGCGCACGCGGATTTCATGAACGGCTGGACGGTTGAGGCAGCGCACTATATGACCGAGCGCTGCATGAATAAGGGGATCGACTGCGGCAGCGCGGTGCCTTATGGCTTCTCCACGGTAGAGGAGAACGCGCTGGTGGACAGCACCGAGCCGACGGTGACCCATGCCGCTCCGGAAAATCTGGTGGTCAGCGATAACTGGAAAAACGGCGGGCGCACGCATAACCCGGAAACCATGACGCTGGTGAAATTCCCGATCCCGCCGCTGCCGCAGGGTCAGGACGCTTCGCTGTTTAAATATCAGTTGCGGATCTACGGTGGAAAAGTGGAAACCAACGGCGCGGATCAGATTTTCCTCTATCCGGCGAGCAACGACTGGAGCGCAAACAGCGTGACCTGGAATCATCGTCCGTCCTGCAACTACAGCTCTGATGGGGTTTTGTATCTTAATTCAAAGCGTGAATACCGGACGATCGATGTTGATAAAGCGGTGCGCAAGGCGCTGGCTGAGGGCAAAACCGAGATCTCGTGGTATATCGGCGGAGACCGTCAGGGCAACCGCTATCATTTCGATCCCGCGGGGTCGCAGCAGGAGCCGATGCTGATGCTGATGGGCTTTAAAAATACGCCGGAGATCTGATCGCGGCTATACCCCGGGAGCAGAGTGCAGTGCGGCATAATTTCCCGGAGGCGATGCTGCGCATCTGTCCGGGCTACGGGATGGCAGATGGCGG
>NZ_JBEAIU010000032.1:0-80705 GCF_040065135.1 Klebsiella sp. CN_Kp066
GTGAATCGTTACCTTTCCCCGGATTGCGCCGTAAACGGCTTATCCGGGCTACCGGCCCGCAGACGGCTGTAAACCCGTAGCCCGGGATAAGGCGTCAGCCGCAACCCGGGGATTCTCCCGGAAGCGGCGCTTAACGCGCCTTGTCCGGGCTACCGGACTGCACGGACCCATAGCCCGGTCAGCGCAGCGCCATCGGGAGATTTCCCATAAGGAGAAGAATATGTCTGAAACAACAATGCCCAAATATACTGCCGCCCGGATCACCAGACCCATACTGGCGAGCTACCTTTACCAGTCGCTGGAGCAGGTCTGCGAACTGGCCTCCGGCTTAAAAATACTCCAGCTGCCGGTCAACGACACCACGAGAACCGCGACGGTGCTGACAGAGCCCGTCTACGCGGCCGCCGGGTTACGCCTTGCCCGTCAGCAACCTCTGGCACAAAACCCGCTCTGCGATGATGTTCTGCGGCGTTTTCGTCATGCGCCAGCCCTGACGGCGAATCTGCCCGACCTGATTGAGACCGTGCGCAGCGTAGCGCTGCCGGTCTGGTCACGCCTGCGCCGCGACGGACACAGTGACAATATCGCCGTTCGCCAGACGCTACTGCACATTCTCGCCTGGAGAAGCAAGTCGCCATGGCTGCAGGATCAGGCGCAGAGAATACTCTGGCAGGGTGGCGTGCTGGGTGAAAGGGGGGACCGCGTGCTAGCCTCCCTCGACGATGAAGCGGCCCACCGATGCATCGGGTTCTGCGGGCTGAGTGAACTACTGACCACCACCGGTTTTTTAGTCCACTTTCCGGCAGGGCCTCTGTTTTCTGATGAAAATAGTGAGAGTCATTAATGAAGTTAATCAGTTTTAGCGTAAGCAATATTCCCCGATACGGTTTTCTGCGGGAGGAAGGCGTTGTCGATTTAACCCGCCATTTCCTGCAATATCCGTCGCTAAAATCCTTTCTGGCGGCCATGGATAACATGCCGGCAGAAATGCTTTCGCATATGGAGATCGACTACGCCATGGAGGAGATCGAATTTTTGCCGCTGATCCCTGACCCGCAGAAGATCCTTTGCGTCGGGATGAACTACCAGGCGAAACGGCTGGAGTTTGATGAACAGGATCCCGATCCGACGCTGTTTATTCGCTTCCCCGATTCTCAATGCGGCCATCTGGGCGACATCATTAAGCCGGCCGCCAGCAACGAGTTTGATTATGAAGGCGAGCTGGCGCTGGTTATCGGCAAACGCGGACGCAATATTCCTGTCGCGCGGGCGCTGGAACATGTTGCCGGCTACAGCTGCTATATGGACGGCTCTGCTCGCGACTGGCAGCACGCGTGGTTTACCGCCGGGAAAAACTGGCCGTCGACTGGCGGCTTCGGCCCCTGGCTGGTGACGCGGGATGAAATTACCGATCCGAACGCACTGGCCATCCAAACCCGGCTCAACGGTGTGGAGGTACAGAATGACAATACCGCCAGTATGATCCATCGCGTCCCCGAGCTGATTGCTTATATCAGCACCTTCTGCCTGCTGACGCCGGGCGACGTGATTCTGACCGGCTCGCCGGGCGGCGTAGGCAAAAAGCGCACTCCGCCGTTGTTTTTGCAGGATGGCGATATGATTGAAGTGGAAATTGAAAAAATCGGCTGCCTGCGGAACCGCATCGTTAATGAGGTGCCGGAAGCCGTTTGATACGGGCCCCGGGTCGCGGCTAACGCCTTACCCGGGCTACCGGACCGCTGACAGTTGTAAACCGGTAGCCCGGCTAAGCACAGCGCAAGCCGGGGAGAAGCCGCAGCGCCAGCGTAAGTTTCAGCATTGACCAACAATCTCAATGCTGCGCGCCGCAGCATTTTTTATATTTACGTCCGCTGCCGCAGGGGCAAGGGTCGTTGCGGGAAGCCGTTTTCGGCTGCTGCTCTTCTTGCGCCAGCCACTGCATCATGGCCGGGAGCGGATAGCCGTTTTCCAGAAGCTGCCGCCAGACGTTCATATACGGCGTCACGTGTTTGAAAAAGTGCTGGTAGCCTGCGCACAGGTAGCTATGGCCGGGGCGACCGCTCGGGGAAACGGCGAAGCGATGTTTCGGACAACCGCCGTGGCAGGCAAAGCGAAACTCGCAGCTGCGGCAATCCGCCGTTAGCGTCTCTTGTTTTGCCTGACCAAAGGCGATGGCCTGCTCGCTATTATTCAGCTCGTGGATGCTCTGCTGATGAATATTACCCAGCTTATGCTCCGGATAAACAAAGTGATCGCAGTTATACAGATCGCCGTTCGATTCCAGCGCAAAAGCGTGCCCGCATGTTGGCGAATGTACGCAAAGTACCGGCGGCTGACCGGTCCATGCCGCCAGGGCAACGTCAAACATCTGCACGTAGACGCGATCGACGTCGCGACGAACCCAGATATCGAAAATTTGGTTAAGAAACTCGCCGAACTGCCAGGAGGGTACCGTCCAGGGCGCCAGCCGCGCCGCGCTCTCACCCGGGAGCACCAGCTGGAGCGGCGCCGAGGCGTCGCTGCTCATCCGTTCGACCAGCGGGATAAACTGCATATAGCGCGAACCGGCCGCCAGCAGGAAATCATACACTTCACGGGCATGATCGACGTTATGCTTGCCGACGACGGTCAGGGTATTGAACTCGACGTTATGCGCCTTCAGCAGCGCCATCGCCGCAACAACCTTTTCGTGGGTACCCTTTCCGGCGCGGTTAACGCGGTACTGGTTATGCAGATGCGCCGGGCCGTCTATCGACAAACCCACCAGAAAACCCTGTTCGGCAAAAAAACGCGCCCACTCTTCGTCCACCAGGACGCCGTTAGTTTGCAGCGCATGTTCTATCTTCTTACCGTTGGCGTACTGGCCGCACAGCTCAACGACCCGGCGAAAAAACGGCAGCCCCATCATGGTCGGCTCGCCGCCCTGCCAGGCAAAGGTCACCGCATCGCCGGACTGGGCGGCAATATGCTGGCGAATATAGTTTTCCAGCGTCTCATCGGACATGCGCCAGTTTTTATTCCGTTCCGGATAAAGCGCTTCTTTTTCCAGATAAAAGCAGTAGGTGCAATCGATGTTACACACCGAGCCGCTCGGCTTTGCCATCACGTGGCAGCCATGAATCATGCTAATTTCCCCAGATTTGATGGCCCGGTAAATGCTGCCATTAACTGTTCTCTACAATGTACTGATAGCAGCTGGCGATATGGCGGGCGATGGTATATTCCACCAGCTCGCCGCGATCGTTAAATCCCTGGCGAGTCTTCACCAGCAGCGGCTCGCCTGCGGCAACCTGCAGAATGTCGCAGTCCTGGGCCGTCGGCAGCTCGGCGGTAATGGTGTCTTTATAGCTGTCAATATTCTCGCCGCGCTGTTCCAGCGCACTATACAAACCTTCTTTAAACGCGTCTAAAGTCAGCTCGCCCAGACGCGGCGTCAGCCAGATATAGTTTACCTGCGCGGGCAGTTCATTTTGTCGATAGATCGTGCGGGTGAGACGCTGAATTTTCTGCCCCGCCGGGAGAGCGAAGGCCTGCGCCACTTCCGCCGGCGGCAACAGCTGCTCGAGTGTCAGATTATGTCGCGAAATAGAGTGCTGCTGCTGGCCATCAACCAGCCGGATACGGGTTTTGACGCCCTGTTTCTCTGAGGTGCTGATAACCATAGTGCCGATTCCAGCCTGGCGTTTTACCAGCCCTTTCGCGGCCAGCTCGGCCAGCGCGCGCCGGGCGGTGATGCGGCTGACGCCGAACAGCTCTTCAAACTCGGCTTCGGTCGGCAGGACATCATTCTTTTTGTAGGCCCCGGTTCTCAGCTTTTCCAGCAGGATATCGTGAAGCTGGGCGTACAATGGTTTCGCGCCGCGAGAATAGTCCAGTTCTTCTTTCATTAACTTCGCACTCCTGTTCCCCGGCCGCAGCCGGGGGTACCCCTTAATCAAGTCGCATTTCTAACGCCATCTTATAGTACACGCTCTGATGCTGCTCCTCCGGAACCTCGTTCTGCACGAAAGCCCACAAATTTTGCCGCGCCCAGTCCGGCTGACAGGCGGCCCGCAGTTTGTCAGCCAGAACATGCTGCCCGCTGCCCTCCAGATGCTGCAGTAGCGCAAACAGGCCGTAGCGCACCTGCGGCGTAAAGGCGGCCAGCTCCGGTAGCAGATGCGGATCCAGCCCCAGCAGCGGGCTTTGCGCATCATCCAGGCCATAGCGCGCATACAGCTCAGCGGGCGCATCGTTCTCCTTCATCATGCAGATCATCTGCTCCCGCAGCCGCCGCGCCGCGTGTTCATCCCGGCACTGGGTTTGCTGCGTCGGATCGGTGTGTAAATCATATAGTCGATGACCGAAGCGATCGGCGCCGCGGGTCATCACCGACTCAGCGGGAATTTTCATTACCGGACAGCCCTTGGTAAAGCGAAACGGCGGATGCAGCGTCGTTTCGCGCAGCTCCTGTGGCGTGAAGCGACGATTGATACGGGTCGGCATCAGGGTGTATTCGAACAGGCCATCGACGCCTTGCTCAACGGGCGAGCGCATATAGACGTAGCGACCATCGGTAATATTAATATGGCAACCGTGATAGCCAAACAGAGCATAGTCGCGGACCGGGGTATCGTCGCGCAGCGCGGGCAGCAGCGACACGCCCTGCATATCCGCCGGTTTATTCAGGCCAAAACAATCCAGCAGCGTCGCGGCGATATCGATGGTCTGCGCCAGCGCCTGACGAGACTCGCCCGCGCCGCCATACTGCGGATGCCAGATAAACAGCGGAATATTTGCCACTTCGTTATACAGCGGCATAATATTTTTCCCCCACCACTCGTGCTCGCCGAGCAAAAAACCGTGGTCGGTGTTGACGATCAGCATCGTGTCGCGCCAGAGATCGTAACGATCCATATAGTCCAGCACCTTACCGACGTACGCATCCACCATCGTCAGCAGCGCCATATAGTATTTCTGGATCATGCTCTTGCGTTCGTCGCTTTCGGTGACGAAGTAGTAAGGCGGCCAGCCGTCGAACTGCGCAGGATCGTCAATGCCGTACATCTTGAGATATTTTTCCGGCACGAAAAACGGCTCATGCGGGTCGAAACACTCCAGCTGCAGAAACCAGTTATCGCTGGCATGGTTGGCGTCGATAAAACCCAGCCCTTTGCCGATCGTCTTCGCCAGATGATGATCCTCTTCGTTCTGCATAAACTGCACGTTGATCTGATGCTGAATCCGGCTGGCGATCCGCCGCTGTTTGATCTCCTCCGGCTCGCCGGATTCGTAGCGATATTGTGGCTTATCCACCACCCCTTTCCAGGCATCGCCCTCCTGACCGCGCACAAACTCGTAGGTGCTGTAGCGAGAGTGATAGGTCGCTCCGCCGTCGCGCCAGTAGTGTTTGTGATCCGTCACCAGGTGGGTGTGAATACCGTTCTTCTTCAGCAGCTCGGGAACCGAATCATCGAACGGCTCGATTGGCGACCAGCCGCGATGTAAAAAGTTATAGCGTCCGGTATGCAGCTCCCGGCGTGCGGGCATGCAAGGCATGCTGCCGACATAGCAGTTGTCAAAACGAACCGTACGCTCCCTCAGCCGCTGGAAATTCGGCGTGATCGCCCTGTCGCTGCCGTAGGCCGACAGCAGGCGCTTATTCAGCGAATCAAACATCAACATTATCGCTTTCATGCTTTACTCCTTCACTCTTCCTTCACGCCGTTTCTTTATCGTAACCGCGTACTTTGCCGACGATATAGGTCAGCACGAAGGCTGCAGCGCAGCCGGTTAACCATGAGATGATGTACTGCAAATATTTGCCGTCGGCGATGAGCGGCAGCGCGGACAGCCCGGCGGCGCCAACGCCGTTGGTTGAGACGCCCAGCAGCACCACCATCATTCCGCCGAAACCAGCGCCGATGGAGCCGGTTATAAAGGCAAATCCTGCCGGAATATTGACGCCGAAAATGGTCGGTTCACCCACCGCCAGAATAGAGGTCGGGATCGCCCCTTTAGCGATTTTCTTCATCATCGGGTCGCGCGTCAGCAGCAGCACCGCCGTCGCGGCACCCACCATCCCGGCGTTGGACATAATCTGGATGGCAAAAAGCGGCGCGTGGCCGGTCGCGTTAATCATCTCCAGATGAATAGGGAACAGGCCGTGATGCAGACCAAGCGAAATCAGGAAGGGGAAAAGCGCGGAGAGGACAAACCCAGCCGCAATGCCGCCGGTAGAGAGCAGGCCGTTTAGCCCGTGCAGAATACCGTTAGAAATGACGCCCGCCACGGGCATAATCACCAGCAGCAGCGCCGCTGCCATCACCACCAACACGATAGTTGGCGTGACCACAACATCAACAATATCCGGGACAAAGCGCCGCACCCGTTTTTCCAGCAGGCACATTAGCCAGGCGCAAAGAATGACGCCAATCAGCCCGCCCTGCCCCGGGATCAGCCCCAGCGCGGTAATCTGCGGCACGATGGTGATCGCCCCCAGCAGGCCGCCCATCACCGCGTTTCCGTCAAACTCCTTCGCCGCCGTCGCGCCGGTATAAATGGCGAGGAAGCCGAACAGCGCTTTAGAGACGATATCAAGGAACTGGCTGATGCCGAGCATATGCCGTTGATCGAGCACCACCTGGGTAGGCGACAGGTCTCCCGGCGCCGCCACATGATGCGCCAGCGCCCAGGAAGCGGCTGAGTTCACCAGCACGTTATTAATTCCCATCAGGATACCGGCGGCAATCAACGATGGCAGGATCGGCACAAAAATATTGGCAATATGCTTAAGGATAACTTTGGTGCGGGTCTGTTTTTTCGCCTTTTCCCGCGCCAGCTGAGCTTTTTGCTCAACGTTGCTTAACGGAGTAGCGTCCGCAGGCTGGCCCTTAAGCAGATCGTTAATCACATTTGCGACCTTCGACGATTTTCCCGGCCCGACAATAATCTGCAGGGTATCGTCCTCAACGACCCCGAGTACGCCTTCAATGCTTTTAAGCGCGGCGATATTGACTCGTGTTTGATCGCTTATCGTCATTCGTACGCGCGTCATACAGTTGGTCACATGCAGAAAATTAGCTAAGCCGCCACAGTGCCCCACAATCGCGTTTGCCACCTGGTTGTAGTCCATACAGAGGTTCCTTTATTATTTTACTGGCAATTGTTATAACAATATAATGTTATTATGTTTGTGAGGATCGTCATAAAGGCGCACCAGCGATCGATTTTTGGCAGGGAAGAACAAAAAAGGAGGCCGAAGCCTCCTTGAGCAGAGAGTGGTCAGGATAAGCACATTCGCCGGGTTGCGCTGTGCTTACCCGGGCTACCGGCCCGCAGGCGGCGGCGATCCGTAGCCCCCACCGGGGGAAAGAGCACTGAGTGGCTCAGGGGTTATTATGCTGTCATCCGGACGCCGGAAAGCGTGGTTATACTATGCCTGACGCAGGTTCTGCGCGGCTTTAACCATGTTGGCCAGCGCAGCACGGGTTTCCGCCCAGCCGCGGGTTTTCAGGCCGCAGTCCGGGTTTACCCACAGGCGCTCTGCCGGGATGCGCTGCGCGGCTTTCTTCAGCAGCGCCTCGATCCACTCCACGTCTGGGACGTTCGGCGAGTGAATATCGTACACCCCCGGCCCGATTTCATTCGGATAGTCGAACTCTTCAAACGACTCCAGCAGCTCCATATCAGAGCGCGAGGTTTCGATGGTAATCACGTCCGCATCCAGCGCGGCGATAGAGTCCATGATGTCGTTGAACTCGCAATAGCACATATGGGTATGGATCTGGGTGTCATCTTTCGCCACCGCGGCATTGATGCGAAAAGCTTCCACACCCCACGCCAGATAGTCCTCCCAGTCGCTACGTTTCAGCGGTAGCCCTTCGCGCAGCGCCGGTTCGTCAATCTGGATGATGCCGATACCGGCGGCTTCCAGATCCGCCACTTCGTCGCGCAGCGCCAGGGCAATCTGTTTCGCAATCGTTTCACGGCTGACGTCCTCGCGCGGGAAGGACCAGCAAAGAATGGTCACAGGACCGGTCAACATGCCTTTTACCGGTTTGTCGGTCAGCGACTGTGCGTATTTTGCCCACTCGACGGTGATCGCCTCCGGACGGCTGACGTCGCCAATCACCACCGGCGGCTTAACGCAGCGGGAACCGTAGCTCTGTACCCAGCCGTTCTGGGTGAAGATAAAGCCGTCCAGATGTTCGCCAAAATATTCCACCATGTCGTTACGTTCGGCCTCACCGTGTACCAGCACGTCCAGCCCCAGCCGTTCCTGCTCGACGATCGCCTGCTTGATGTGTTCAGCGATGCCGGTGCGGTAGCGGTTAGCGTCGAGATGGCCTTTTTTGAAGTCCAGACGCAGGCCGCGGATCTCGGGAGTCTGCGGGAAAGAACCGATGGTGGTGGTCGGCCAGGCCGGCAGCTTAAAGCGGGCGCGCTGCGCTTCGGCGCGAACTTCGTAGCCGCTTTGACGCTGACTGTCCTGAGCGGTTATGGCTGCCAGACGCTTCTCTACCGCCGCGTTATGCACGCGGGTTGAATAGCGACGGGCCCGGATCGGTGCGCTCCAGTCAGCAATCGCAGCGGTGTCGCCGCTGTTCAGCGCATCGCGCAGCAGCGCCAGTTCCTGGCATTTTTGCAGGGCGAAGGCAAACCAGCTCTTCACTTCGGCATCAAGCCGCGTTTCCACGCTCAAATCGATCGGGCTGTGCAGCAGGGAGCAGGAAGAGGCGACCCACAGCTCGCGTTTGCCGACAATCCCTTTAACCTGCGCGTATTTTTCGCTCAGATCGGCGCGCCAGACGTTGCGACCGTTGATCAGGCCCGCGGAGAGCAGCCAGTCGGCAGGCAGGCGCTTATGCAGTTCGGCGACATCATCCTGGCCATGGACCAGATCCACATGCAAACCCTGCACCGGCAGCGCGGTAATGGTGTCGAGGTTATCGGTAATACCTTCAAAGTAGGTGGTCAACAGTAGCTTAATCTGGCCATTAAGCGCCTCATAAGCCGGTTTGAAAGCGTCCAGCCACGTCTGCGGCAGCTCGAGCACCAGCGCCGGTTCATCAATCTGCACCCACTCAATGCCGCGTTTTGCCAGCTCCGCCAGCACCTGCTGGTAAACCGGCAGAATATCGTGCAGCAGGTTCAGACGATCGAACGACTCGCCTTTCACCTTACCAAGCCACAGATAGGTGACTGGCCCAAGCAGGACGGGCTTCACTTTGTGGCCCAGCGCCAGCGCTTCGTCCACCTCATCCAACAGCTGGTTCCAGCTCAGTTTGAACTGTTGGCCCTTCACGAATTCCGGCACCATGTAGTGGTAGTTGGTGTTAAACCATTTGGTCATTTCCGCCGCCGCGGCCGGTTCGCCGGTCGGCGCGCGGCCGCGACCCATGCGAAACAGAGTATCGATATCAACGGAGCCGTCTTTGTTCTGATGACGAGCCGGCACGTTGCCAAGCCACAGGCTGGTGGTCAGAACATGGTCGTACCAGGCGAAATCGCCAACCGGCAGCAGATCAACGCCCGCCTGCTTTTGCTGTTCCCAGTGGCGAGCGCGCAGTTCCCGGCCAACGGCCAGCAGTTCTTCGCGGCTGATATTGCCCGCCCAATAGCTTTCTTGCGCTTTCTTCAGCTCGCGACGCAGGCCAACGCGAGGGAAACCGAGGGTGTGATTAATAATTGTCATTTTTTGAGCCTCATAATTGCAATCCGAAAGATTTCGGATTTAGGGAAGGCGGCAAACTTGCTCATCACCAGAAGCTTACTGAAGTAAGTGACTGGGGTGAGGAAGTGCAGCCAACGCACCATAAATTCGAAAGATAAAGGATTTAGCCGTCCAGATGTTTACACATCCATAATTGGCAGTTACTGTATATTCCTCAAGCGCAAATTATTCATGGCGAAGTGAAGGACTTTCATGATCGAAATTAAACACCTGAAAACGCTCCAGGCGTTGCGGAACAGCGGTTCGCTGGCAGGCGCAGCAGCGGCCCTGCACCAGACTCAATCCGCCTTGTCCCACCAGTTCAGCGATCTGGAACAGCGCCTTGGCTTCCGTCTGTTTGTGCGTAAAAGTCAGCCGCTGCGCTTTACGCCGCAGGGTGAAATCCTGCTCCAGCTGGCCAACCAGGTGCTGCCGCAAATCAGCCGCGCCCTGCAGGATTGCAATGAGCCGCAGCAAACTCGTCTGCGTATCGCCATCGAATGCCATAGCTGTATACAATGGCTCACGCCGGCGCTGGAGAGCTTCCGCGCCCGCTGGCCGCATGTGGAAGTGGACTTTCAGTCCGGCGTGATCTTCGACCCGCAGCCGGGCCTGCAGCAGGGTGAGCTGGATCTGGTCATGACCTCCGATATCCTGCCGCGCAGCGGTCTGCACTATTCGCCAATGTTTGATTTCGAAGTGCGTCTGGTGATGGCGCCGGATCATCCGCTGGCGACAAAGACGCGCATTGCGCCTGAGGATTTAGCAACCGAGATGCTGCTGATTTACCCGGTCCAGCGCGCTCGTCTGGATATCTGGCGTCACTTCCTGCAGCCTGCGGGGATCAGCCCGCAGCTGAAGAGCGTCGACAATACGCTGCTGTTAATTCAGATGGTGGCGGCGCGGATGGGCATCGCCGCCCTGCCGCACTGGGTTGTGGAAAGCTTTGAGCGCCAGGGTCTGGTGGTGACCAAAACCCTGGGCGAGGGACTGTGGAGCCGGCTATACGCCGCGGTACGCGACGGCGAACAGCGCCAGCCGGTGACCGAGGCGTTTATTCGCTCAGCGCGGAACCACGCTTGCGACCATTTACCGTTTGTGCGGAGTGCGGAGCGACCCAGCGTCGATGGACCCACAGCGAGGCCAGGATCACCAGAGCTCCCGTAATAAAACTTGGCCAACGGGGCTGCTCCTGCCAGATAGCAAGATTCACCAGCAGCCCGGCAGGTACGTGCATATTGTTCATGATGCCGAGCGTACCGGCATCCACCTGGGTGGCGCCGTAGTTCCACATGAAGTAGCCGATCCCCGATGCCGCCACGCCAAGGAACACCAGAATGCCCCACTGTAGAGAAGTTTCCGGCATTTTCTGCGCATTGCCCAGTATCGACCAGGCAACCGCCGCCACCAGAAACGCCCCGACATAGAACCAGGCGAAGGCATTATGCTGCGGCATCGGACGCGTTTCCATCAGGCGCTTGTAGCCCACCATGCCAATCGCGAAGCTGATATTGGAGAGCTGCACCAGGATCAAACCGGTCCAGAAATGATTTGTCACCTGGTCGTAGCGAATAATACCCGCGCCGATCACCGCCAGCAGCGCGCTGCAGGCGTAGCCCCAGCGCAGGCGGCGGCGGCTCATTACATCATAAATCAGCGTGATATAGAGCGGCGTCAGGACGGTAAACAGCAGGAGTTCAGATACCGTCAGGTACAGATAGGCCTGGAAACTCAGCATATACATAATGCCGAGCTGCATCGCCCCCACCAGCATATACAGGCCGATGGTTGACAGGCTTTGCCCGCGGGTGCGCAGGAAAGGTAAAAAGACCAGCGCCGCCAGACCAACGCGCGCCAGCACCGCGAAATAACTGTCGACGTGACCTGCAAGGTATTCGCCATAGAGGCTAAAAGAGAAGGCCCACAGAATCGTGGTGATTATCAGTAGCGCCACAATGAATGTCTCATAGAGTAAAGAACACTCATTGTAGCGAAGTGACAGGTTGACAACTGTTTAATTATTACTCAGTCATCAAGCTTTTTTCGTCGAGATAGAGTTTACGCAGATAGTGGGGTACGGCGTCATCAGCGTTGCTGCCGATCACTTCCAGCTCTGGATGCAGGTCCTTCAGGCGCTGGTGCGCGTCGGCCATAATGCAGCCCTTGCCCGCCATTGACAGCATTTCCGCATCGTTCATACCGTCGCCGAAGGCGATACACTCTTTCAGGCTATAGCCGAGCATTTTCGCCACGGCCTCCAGCGCATGGCCTTTCGACACGCCGCCCGCCATCACTTCGAGGCAGGTGACGGTAGAGAAGCTCACGTTCACCCGATCGCCCCAGCGGGCATTGATCGCCTGCTCCAGCGGCAGCAGATGCTCATGCTTATCGCAGGTGAAAAAGACTTTGCTGATCCCTTCCGGGTCCAGCTCGCCCGGCTCGTACAGCTTGTAGTTAAACACTGCCTCTTTGAAGAAGCGCATCTCTTCCGGACGGTGGCGGTTCATATACCACTCATCTTCACGATAAACGTTGGTTACGATCGCCGGATCGTTTCGCATCATCTCGAACAGGTCAGCGGCGATATCGCGATCAAGGTTATGAGCGAAGATCTGCTTCCCGTCGCTATCATGTACGCGGGCGCCGTTAGAGGTGATCATATAGGATTTAATGCCGAGATTATCGCGAATTTGCCCAACATCGATGTAGTGGCGGCCGGTCGCGAACACGAAATTGATACCGCGTGCGGTAAGCAGTTTCAGCGTCTCTTTGGCGTAGGGGGTTAAGCAGTGATCGGGAGAAAGCAGCGTGCCATCTAAGTCAGACGCAACAACCTGGTACATAAAAATTTTAACCTCTAAACAGGGCGACGAGCGTTTCGCCGGATTAAGTATGTCGAGCAAAAAAATCGACGATAGCGTTTAGCGCGACCGAGCGCATGGCGTCCTTTTCAAAAAGGATCTCATGGTATGCCCCTTCTATGACAAACGGCTTATTCCCTTCGCAGGGATGGCCGCCTGCGGCGCGAAGTTCACAGTAGCGATCGTGCATACGGTTATCGACTACACGCTCTTCTTCCGCCTGGAGCAATAATGTTGGCGTAACGTCTTTTTCCGCGCCGGCCAGCACCTCTTCGCCCGCAAGGATCCCCTCGCGCACCCAATGGAACGTTGGCCCGCCGACCCGCAGCTGCGGCTCATCGGCGTAAAAACGCAGGTTGCGACGATAGCGTTGACGGCTGTGCGTCAGTACGTTGACCGCAAAGGGCAGCGCCCGCCAGCGGCCGGTACCGAGGGCATACTCTTCACGAATGCGCTGATGGCCCTCAGCCCAATCGAGAATGTGGCGCACCATCCAGTCAGGCAGGCGCATAACAATGCCGAACATCGGCGCGCAGAGCGCCATCGCGTCGCAATGCTGGTGGTGGCGCTGCAAAAATAGCGTCGCAATAGCGCCACCCATGGAATGGGCAAGAATAAACCGTTTCCGCCAGTGCCCCGGCACGACATGTTGTTGCCAGAAAGCGGCGAGATCGTCAACGTAATCGCTGAAATTTACGACGTGCCCGCGGTGGGTATCGGAAAGCATGCGCCCGGAACGCCCCTGGCCGCGATGATCGATAATCATCACGTCAAAGCCGCTGCGGAAAAGATCGTAAGCCAGTTCGGCGTACTTAACGTAGCTTTCAATACGACCCGGACAGATCACCACGACCCGGTCGTGACTTTTGGCGCAGAAGCGCACAAAGCGCACCGGAACGTCATCCACGCCCGTAAATTCAGCCTCTTCCCGCTGACGCCAGAAATCGGTTAGTGGCCCCATGGTAAAAGCCGCAAACGCGTTTTCTCGTGTTTCCCAGTCCTTTTGCTGCAAAAACATCGGGCTTACACCCCTGATAACCGCTGAAAATCGTTTTTTTGTCGTGCATCACACAATGCTTACACAATAGCGTATTGTGGCATAAAAACAGACAATCAGGGAGTTTCTCATGACGTTCGAGTGGTGGTTTGCCTATCTGCTAACATCTATTATTCTCAGCCTGTCGCCGGGCTCCGGGGCAATAAATACCATGACCACCTCTATTAACCACGGCTATCGCGGCGCGGCGGCCTCTATTGCCGGGCTACAGACCGGGCTCGGCATTCACATCGTGCTGGTCGGCGTCGGCCTGGGGACGCTCTTCTCTCGATCGCTGTTAGCTTTTGAAATCCTGAAATGGGCGGGCGCCGCTTATCTTATCTGGCTCGGCATTCAGCAGTGGCGAGCCGCAGGCTCTCTCGATCTGAATACCCTTGCGAAAGCGCAGACCCGCGGCAAACTCTTTAAGCGCGCGGTATTCGTGAATCTGACCAATCCGAAAAGCATCGTATTTCTCGCCGCGCTCTTCCCGCAGTTTATCGTGCCGCACCAGCCTCAGGTAATGCAGTATCTGGTACTTGGCGTTACCACTATCGTGGTCGATATTATCGTCATGATTGGCTACGCCACGCTGGCCCAGCGTATCGCTGCATGGATCAAGGGGCCAAAACAGATGAAGGCGCTGAATAAGGTCTTTGGTTCGCTGTTTATGCTGGTCGGCGCCCTGCTGGCCTCCGCCCGCCACGCGTGATGTATAGATAAACAAAAAATTACCGTACTGATAAAATATAGGGCCCAGGCGGGAGAAGAGCAGGATGTTCGGCCGCTATTCTATGAGCTGGCACAGCGGGTGCCGCAACATGGAGGTGTACTGATGACTCTGGCAGAAAAGTGGCTTGAGGAAGGCATAAAAGAGGGCAAACGCGCTGCGCTACTTAACGTCGCAAAGGCCATGCTCGAGCGGGGTATTGATACTACTGCGGTGATGGAAATGACCGGTCTCACGTCCGACGATTTGCAGCAGCTCCATCATTAATACCCGGCCCGCCCATAACCTCCTGGGCGGGACGCAGAAGGGTTAGCGTGAAATAATCAGATGAATACCGAAGCCGGCGAATAGCGTACCGGCGATGCCGTCGATCCACTTCGCCATCCGCTGATAGCCACGGCGCATGCCCGGCAGGGCGAACAGGCTGGCAACCACCGTGAACCAGGCCAGCGTCTCCAGTACGATCAGCAGAAAAATCCCCCAGCGCGCGCCAGAACTGACGCTATCGCCGACGAACAGCGAGAACACGGAGCCGAAATAGATAATCGCTTTTGGGTTCGCCAGATTAGTCAGCAGCCCTTTCAGAAAGCTCCGGCCGCTGCGCGCCAGCTCAACCTGAGGCTCTACCGCTGCCGCCGCTTCGCCTTTTTTCAGCGCGCCACGCAGCATCTGGAAGCCCATCCAGCACAGATACAGGCCGCCGCCGACCATAATAATGGTATGCAGCCAGGCCATCTTCTCGATAATCAGGTTCAGGCCGAGCAGCGCTACGCCCGCCCATACCATTACCCCGCAGGTGATACCCAGCACGCCCATCATCGCCTCCTTACGAGAGCGGCTAACGGCGGTTTGCGAAACAAAGAAAAAGTCCGGGCCAGGACTCATCAGCGCAATGATATGCACCAGCGCGACGGTGAAGAAAAGCGTCAACATAATTAACTCGCAGGAAAATAGTCAGGACGAAAACTATATTTGCACTTTTTCGTCCGGCTGACTACTCATCATCGCCATCCACGTGCGCGCGGATCAGGGCCATAAACTCTTTACCAAAACGCTCGAGCTTACGCGTGCCGACGCCGTTGACGCTAAGCATCTCGCCGGCCGTCAGCGGCGTTTGCTCAGCCATTTCAATCAGTGTTGCATCGTTAAACACGACGTAGGGTGGGATATTCTCTTCGTCGGCAATCGCCTTACGCAGTTTGCGCAGCTTGGCAAAAAGCTTACGATCGTAATTGCCGCCAAAGGATTTCTGCATCGCTTTTGGCTTCAGCGCCACAATACGCGGCACGGCAAGCTGTAGCGTCACGTCGCCGCGCAGAACCGGACGCGCGGCCTCGGTAAGCTGTAGCGCAGAGTGCTGGGCAATATTCTGCGTGACCAGGCCTAAATGGATCAGCTGGCGGATCACGCTAACCCAATGCTCATGGCTCTGCTCGCGCCCAATGCCGTATACCGGCAGCTTATCATGCCCCATATCGCGAATACGCTGGTTATTGGCGCCGCGCAGCACTTCCACCACGTAGCCCATACCAAAGCGCTGGTTGACGCGGTAAATCGTCGACAGCGCCTTCCGCGCGTCCATTAAACCGTCGTACTGTTTCGGCGGGTCGAGGCAGATATCACAGTTGCCGCACGGCTCCTGGCGCCCCTCGCCAAAGTAGTTGAGCAACACCAGGCGGCGGCAGGTTTGCGCTTCGGCAAAAGCCCCCATCGCGTTGAGCTTATGGCGTTCAATGTCCTGCAGCGGCCCGGCGGGTTTCTCCTCAAGGCAGCGCCTGAGCCACGCCATATCCGCCGGATCGTAAAACAGCATCGCCTCGGCAGGCAGCCCATCGCGCCCGGCGCGGCCGGTCTCCTGGTAATAGGATTCAATATTGCGGGGGATATCGAAATGCACCACAAAACGGACGTTCGGTTTGTTGATCCCCATCCCGAAGGCTACCGTAGCCACCACGATTTGCAGGTCGTCGCGCTGGAATTTCTCCTGTACGTCGGCGCGGATATGATTTTCCAGGCCGGCGTGATAGGCCGCCGCGCTGATGCCGCGACTTTGCAGGCGTGCGGCGGTATCCTCCACTTTCGATCGGCTATTGCAGTAGATAATGCCTGATTTGCCGCGCTGATCCTGTACGTAGCGCATCAGCTGATCCAGCGGCTTAAACTTCTCCATCAGCATGTAGCGGATATTGGGTCGGTCGAAGCTGCTGACCTGGATAAGCGGGTCGCTCAGGCCCAGCAGGCGAACAATGTCGCGACGCGTGGTGTCATCGGCGGTGGCGGTCAGCGCCATAAACGGGATTTGCGGTATCCGCTGGCGCAGCTGCCCTAACGCAGCGTATTCCGGACGGAAATCATGGCCCCACTGGGAAATACAGTGCGCCTCATCCACCGCCACCATCGACAGATTCCAGTGCGTAAGATGCTCGAGGAAGTTATCCAGCATCAGGCGCTCCGGGGCGATATACAGCAGGCGAATCTGCCCGCTGCGGCAGCCGGCCATCACCTCCTGCTGCTGCTCCCGGCTCTGGGTTGAATTCAGGCACGCCGCCGCCACGCCGTTAGCCAGCAGCTGATCGACCTGATCCTTCATCAAGGAGATGAGCGGCGAGACCACGACGGTCAGACCGCCCAGCACCAGCGCCGGCACCTGATAACACAGCGACTTGCCGCCGCCGGTCGGCATCACCACCAGGCAATCGCGCCCGGCCAGTGCCGTATCGATAATGGTTTCCTGGCCCGGGCGAAACTGCTGGTAGCCGAAGGTCTCTTGTAAAACCTGCTTAGCCAGCGATTCCTGATTCAATACTTCCGCCTGCGCCACGTTGACCCCATATGCCTGAAAAGAAAACAGGCGCTATTTTCAGCGCCTGAGAGCCAGAGTGCAACGATTAAAACAGATCGTTGAGCATCAGCCCGACGCCGACGCGGGTTTGATTAAAGTTATAATCGATAAGCGACTCGCCATAACCGCTATAGACCTGAGTATAGACGCGCACGTGTTTGGTGATCGGATAGCTTACCCCAAGCTCGGCGCCGCCGTAGCCGGTATTCCAGTTATATTGCCCCTGAGCGCTGAGAATAGCGTCGCCCAGCTGGTAGCCCACTTTCAGCCGGTAATAACCCATATATTTGGTGATATCCGGGTTATCGTCGGTGCTGCCAATCACGTACCAGGGCTTCACCTCGACCAGCCAGTTGCCATTTTGCGCCATCAGTCGAGTATAGAGGCGATTCCAGCTGCGGGAAGTGGGATCGGAACGACCGTTAGAGTCGTGGTTATAACCCATTTCAACGTCGCGCAGCGTCCAGCCAGCAAATGAGTAATCGGTCGCAAACCCGAGGAACAGCTGCGGCTCGTAGTTGGTTTCGCGAAACGGCGCGGACTCTTTGCTGTTGGAGAGCTGCCACCAGGATTTTTGCGTATAAGAAGCGCCCAGCAGCGAATTCTCGCCCAAAATCCCGCGCCATAATGGAAACGCCAGGCTAAGCTGGAACTTCACTTCGTCTTTACGCGCGTTTTCAGCCCAGTCGTAGCTGCGAATCGCTTCTTTATTGAGATCGCTGGTCCATGTATAGAGCAGATAGTTGCTCTCGTAGGGATAGAGCAGGAAGGGATTATCATGGTCCTGTAACAGGTTGGCGATAATACTCCCGCGAACGGCCGGAGTGTGGTGGACCTGTTTATTCACCGGCGCGTCCTGCGCCAGAACGCCGGCCGGAAGCGCAACAAGCGCCAGCAGGCAGGCCAAAGAGATACGCATTGCTGTTCTCCTGGATGGATATTTATTATTTCTGTTTAACCCAGGCAGCATTCTACCTATTTATACGTCTTCTGACCTGTTATCCGTTCTTAAAGTAGAAATCAATATTTTAGAAGCATAAAATCAACATTTCATTAACCTATGGAAATGTTGTTATGTCTGAACTGACCGCCGCCGCCGCCCTGAAGCTGGTGGGAGAAATCTTCGTCTACCACATGCCCTTTAATCGCGCCTTAGGGCTGGAGCTGGAGCGCTATGAAAAAGAGTTCGCCCAGCTGAGTTTCAACAACCAACCAATGATGGTCGGCAACTGGGCGCAGAGTATTTTACATGGCGGAGTGATTGCCTCAGCGCTGGACGTCGCGGCGGGGCTGGTATGCGTCGGCAGCACCCTGACTCGCCACGACACCATCAATGAAGAAGAGCTGCGCCAGCGCCTGTCGCGGATGGGCACCATCGATCTGCGCGTCGACTACCTGCGTCCGGGTCGTGGGGAGCGCTTTACCGCCACCAGCAGCCTGCTGCGCGCCGGTAACAAGGTGGCGGTGGCCCGCGTCGAACTGCATAACGAAGAGCAGGTGTATATCGCCAGCGCTACGGCGACGTATATGGTGGGTTGATCGGCTTAAATCGAGTAACATCATTCTCTTTGGCAATGGATTTGTACCGATGGACGCTAAACAAACGCGGGTGGGGGTTCTCCTGGCCCTGGCCGCCTATTTTATCTGGGGTATCGCGCCAGCGTACTTCAAGCTTATCTACTATGTTCCCGCCGATGAAATTCTGACTCACCGCGTGATCTGGTCCTTCTTCTTTATGGTCGCGCTAATCAGCATCAGTCGTCAGTGGCCGCAGGTCAAAAGGCTACTGAAAACGCCGAAGAAGGTGTTTCTGCTGGCCCTGTCTGCCGTGCTGGTGGGCGGTAACTGGCTGCTGTTTATCTGGGCGGTCAATAACCATCATATGCTGGAAGCCAGCCTGGGCTACTTTATCAACCCGCTGGTGAATATTCTGCTGGGGATGATCTTCCTCGGGGAGCGTTTTCGTCGGATGCAGTGGCTGGCGGTGCTGCTGGCCGCCTGCGGCGTTCTGGTGCAGCTCTGGACTTTTGGCTCGTTGCCGATTATCGCGCTGGGCCTGGCGTTCAGCTTCGCTTTTTATGGTCTGCTACGTAAAAAGATCGCCGTGGATGCACAAACCGGCATGCTGTTTGAAACGCTCTGGCTGCTGCCGGTCGCCGCGATTTATCTGTTTGGTATAGCCGATAGCCCGACCAGCCATATGGGGCAGAACCCGTGGTCGCTGAACCTGCTGCTGATGGCGGCGGGCGTGGTCACCACTATTCCGCTGCTGTGCTTTACCGGCGCGGCGACCCGCCTGCGCCTTTCTACGCTGGGCTTCTTCCAGTATATCGGCCCAACGCTGATGTTCCTGCTGGCGGTGACCTTCTACGGCGAGGTGCCGGGAGCGGATAAGATGGTGACCTTTGCTTTTATCTGGGTGGCGCTGGCGATTTTCGTAATGGATGCGGTTTACACAATACGTCGTACGCGTAGGGCATAAAGCCAGACCGGTACGCAAAAAAGGAGCCGAAGCTCCTTTTTTTTACAGCCAGTTTTTACGCTTAAAGTACAGATACGGCGCCAGGCCAGCGAGCATCATAAAGACAATCGCGCCGGGATAGCCAAAGCTCCAGTGCAGCTCAGGCATAAACTCAAAGTTCATGCCATAGCTGGAAGCCACCAGGGTCGGCGGCAGGAAGACGACGGAGACGACCGAGAAGATCTTGATGATGCGGTTCTGCTCGATGTTGATAAAACCCATCGCCGCCTGCATCAGGAAGTTAACCTTCTGGAACAGCGATTCATTGTGCGGCAGCAGGGATTCAATATCTCGCAGGATTTCACGCGCCTGCTCCAGCTGCCCTGCCGGCAGACGGGCCTTGCGTACGAGGAAGTTCAGCGCGCGCTGGGTATCCATCAGACACAGGCGGACTTTCCAGCCGATATCTTCCTGTTCCGCCAGCGTAGAGAGCGCCTCGTCGTAATCATCGCCCTGACGACCTTCCATAATCACCCGGCTAAGCTTTTCCAGATCGCTGTAGATGTTTTCGATTTCATCCGCCAGCTGCTCGATTTTGGTTTCGAACAGGTCCAGCAGTAGCTCGTAGGCGTTGCCGTCCACCATCGACTGGTTGCGGGCGCGCATGCGATACAGGCGGAAAGCGGGCAGCTCCCGCTCGCGCAGGGTGAACAGACGGCCTTCGCGGATAGTAAACGCCACGGTAGAGTTACCGGCGTGATCCTCAGCATCTTCAAAAAAGAAAAATGAGTGGATATGCAGACCGTCTTCATCCTCAAAGAAACGCGCTGACGCTTCGATGTCTTCCAGCTCCGGGCGCGTCGCCAGGTTCTGGCCCAATTCCGTTTGCACACGGCTTCGTTCATCGTCGTCAGGCTCGACCAGATCGACCCACACCGAACTGGCGAGGTGCTTGATCTCGTCGGCTTCCAGACGCGTTAAACGATTGTTTTCCAGTTGAAATGCGCTCAGCATGACCGGGACTCCCAATGCAAAAAATTATCGGACAGTTCGGTGGGCACACAGAAACAATTTGGGTTTCAGACCATTAAGCCTGACTCAGAGCGACGGGAATAGAACGGGTCGCCGACAACCGCTAAGGCTATCAGCATAAGAGGATAGCCTTAGGAGTTGTTCCTGATGGGCAGGAAATTGAGCCAGCATCTACTGGGTGTGTCCAAGGCGAATGTCCTCTTAGCGTAATCGTGCGCGCATGTTACGCCAGCGCAAAAACGGCGTCAACACGCAACGGAACGCTAAAGAGCAAATCAAGCTCCTTAACGTATAAAGGTAGCAGAATATTACAAAATAATGATATTTTTCTTACTGTTACACTGTTTCCAGCCGGGCGTACGCCGCGACCAGCCATTTGATCCCCTGCCCCTGAAAGGCAACCTGCAGGCGACTGTGTTCGCCGCTGCCTTCGAGGTTCACAATGGTGCCTTCACCGAATTTGGCGTGGCGGACGCGCTGGCCCAGCTTATAGCCGGTGTCGTTTTCCGCCATCGGCGTCCCCATGCGCTGATGGCTGACCGGCCGGCTCACCGTGGCGCGCAGCCGCACCTCTTCCACGCACGACTCCGGCAGCTCGCCGATAAAGCGCGAGGGGCGATGATAAACCTCTTTGCCGTACAGGCGACGGGTTTCCGCGTAGGTCAGCGTGAGTTTTTGCATGGCACGAGTCACGCCGACGTAGGCCAGGCGGCGTTCTTCCTCCAGGCGGCCGCCCTCATCAAGCGCCATCTGGCTCGGGAACATCCCTTCTTCCACGCCAACGATAAATACCTGCGGAAACTCCAGCCCTTTCGCCGAGTGCAGGGTCATCAGCTGTACCGCATCCTGCCAGGTGTCCGCCTGCCCTTCTCCCGCTTCCAGCGCCGCATGCGAGAGGAACGCCTGCAGCGGCATTAAATCTTCATCTTCTTCGTTGTAGCTAAACTGGCGCGTCGCCGTCACCAGCTCCTCTAAGTTTTCGATACGCGTCTGGCCCTTCTCGCCTTTCTCCTGCTCGTACATCATGCGCAGGCCGGAATCTTTAATGACCCGGTCGGTCTGCACGTGCAGCGGCATGTCGGCTGTCTCCTGCGCCATGGCGTCAATAAGTTCCATAAAACGCTGCAGAGCGCTGGCAGCGCGCCCGGCGAGAACTTTCTCTTTTAACAGCTCGCGACAGGACTGCCACAGCGTCAGCTGCCGGTCGCGCGAGGTCTGGCGCACCACGTCCAGCGTGCGATCGCCAATGCCGCGCGTCGGGGTATTGACCACGCGCTCAAACGCCGCATCGTCGTTACGGTTGGCAATCAGGCGCAGATAGGAGAGCGCATCTTTGATCTCCTGACGTTCGAAGAAGCGCATGCCGCCATAAATACGATAAGGCATGCTGGCCTGCAGCAGCGCCTCTTCCAGCACGCGCGATTGGGCGTTGCTGCGATACAAGATCGCGCACTGCTCCAGCGCCCCGCCGTTTTCCTGCCAGGTTTTGATACGATTGACGACGAAACGCGCCTCATCAAGATCGTTAAACGCGCAGTAGAGCGAAATCGGCTCGCCGTCGGCGCCATCGGTCCACAGCTTTTTCCCCAGCCGTCCGCTGTTGTTCTCAATCAGGGCGTTCGCCGCGCTGAGGATATTGCTGGTCGAGCGATAGTTCTGCTCCAGACGGATAGTTTCCGCGCCGGGGAAGTCATTGAGGAAGCGCTGGATGTTTTCTACCTGCGCGCCGCGCCAGCCATAAATCGACTGATCGTCATCGCCAACGATCATCACCTTACCGGTATCGCCCGCCAGCAGTCGGATCCACGCGTACTGAATATTGTTGGTATCCTGGAATTCATCCACCAGGATATTGGTAAAGCGCTCGCGGTAGTGCTGAAGGATATGCGGCTTGTTAAGCCACAGCTCGTGGGCGCGCAGCAGCAGCTCGGCGAAGTCTACCAGCCCCGCGCGATCGCAGGCTTCCTGATAGGCCTGGTAAACCTTCTGCCAGGTCTGCTCAACCGGATTACCGTAGCTCTGAATATGGTGCGGGCGCAGCCCTTCATCTTTCTGGCCGTTGATGTACCACATCGCCTGCCGCGGCGGCCACTGCTTCTCATCGAGATTCATCGCCTTAATCAGGCGCTTAAGCAGGCGCAGCTGATCTTCGCTGTCGAGGATCTGGAAGTCCTGCGGCAGCCCGGCGTCAAGGTGATGAGCGCGCAGTAGACGGTGCGCCAGACCATGGAAAGTGCCGACCCACATACCGCCCTGAGTGGTGCCCATCAGTTGACCAATACGATGACGCATTTCCGCCGCCGCTTTGTTGGTAAAGGTCACCGCCATGATGGAGTAAGGGGAACAGTTCTCAACGCTCAGCAGCCAGGCGATGCGGTGTACCAGGACGCGCGTCTTGCCGCTGCCCGCTCCTGCCAGAACCAGCATATTAGTACGTGATGCCGCAACGGCTTCACGCTGTTTGTCATTGAGGCTGTCGAGCAGGTAAGAAACGTCCATTGGCACCGCCGGAAATGAGGCGCCCGGCAACGTTTGGCTCGCCGGGCTACTGTTAATTTATACAGAACTACTGACGATTATATCAGCGAGGTCAGAGATGCCAACCGTGAAATTTCGATGTGCGGTAGCAGGCGGCCATCGGCGGCGCGCATCAGGTCTGCGCCCTGCGGTTTGATCCAACAGGCCTGCATGCCGCAGCGAATAGCGCCTGCGACATCGGTCGTCAGATCGTCCCCGACGTGCAGAATCTGCCCCAGAGGAAGCTCCAGCCGCTCCGCTGCGAGATGATACATATCGGCAAAGGGCTTAGAGCGCCCGTCAGGGCCCGCGCGCAGCACGAAGCGGAAGTAGTCGCTCAGGCCAAAGAGTTCCGGCTGGGCGTTGCCGTTGGTAATGGCCACCAGCGGCCACTTTTCCGCCAGCTGCGCCAGCGTATCGTGCGTCTCCTGCGGAACGTCAATCAGGCTGCGCCAGTGAGCGAAATTCGCCATCGCTTCATCGGCCCCCGTTTTCGCCAGCGTCGCTGAAAGCCCGGCGTTGATCATCCCCAGCTCCAGCGCGCGGCGGCGCCATTCGGTCACATCGTGGTAAATTTCCGGCTCTGACGCCAGCAGCGTCTGGCGCAGCCGGTTAAGCTCGCTGGCGTCAAATTGGCTCAGAGAAGGGTGGTAGCTGCGCACAAAGCTCAGCGACTCATGCAGCGTCCGGTCAATCACCGGGCGGTTGTCATAAAGGGTATCGTCCAGGTCAAACGTCAATGCTGAAATCTGGCCCAGAGGTCGGTAAAAACGCATCATTTCCCCCGTTTGGCGCGCGGATGTGCCGCATCGTACACCGACGCAAGGTGTTGAAAATCGAGATGGGTATAGATTTGAGTGGTGGAAAGGTTAGCATGGCCCAGCAGCTCCTGCACCCCGCGCAGATCGCCGCTCGACTCCAGCATATGGGTCGCGAAGGAGTGGCGCAGCTTATGCGGGTGCACGTGGCTGTTGAGCCCCTGCTTTATGCCCCATTCGGCAAAGCGCTTTTGCACGTTGCGCGCGGAAATTCGCTTCCCCAGTTTAGATAAGAACAGGGCGTCCTCATCGGCACCGAACAGTCCGCGCAGATCGAGCCAGTGCTCAATCCACACCACCGCATTGCGGCCAATCGGCAGGCGGCGCTCTTTGCTGCCTTTGCCCATCACCCACACCTCGCCGGATTCCAGATCGAGGTGCTTAATATCGAGATTCACCAGCTCCGAAAGACGCAACCCCGCGCCGTACATCACTTCCAGCATCGCTCTGTCGCGTACCGCCAGCGGATCGTTGAGATCGATATCCAGCAGCCGATTAACGTCGTCGACGTCGATATTTTTCGGTAGATGGCGGGGTATTTTCGGCGCCGAAATCCCCTTCGCCGGATTCGCGGCCAGTTCACCCTGGCTCACCAGCCAGTCAAAGAAGCTGCGTAAGGCCGAGAGACGTAAGGCCAGGCTGGCAGGCCCCAGCCCCTGACGACGGCTGCGCACCGCCAGGCTACGGACCTGGGCGGCATCACACTGCTGCCAGCTTTTCAGCCCGGCGCTATCCGCCAGCGCGATAAGCGTTTCCAGCTGGCGGCGATAGTTCAGCAGCGTTATCGGGCTCAGCTGACGCTCGACGCCGAGATAGCGTAAGAAGCGTTCTACGGGAGCAAACAGAGGCGAGTCGGTCATGCGCGTTCAATCCAGCGCTCCAGCAATCCCGGGAGCATCGACGCGATTTCCTGCAATAGCTGCGTTCCCTGCCCTTGCTGATAGTGCTGGGGGTCGCGACTGCTGAATATCATCACACCGGGAGCGTCGTCTCCCCCCAGCAGCGACATCGCCACCGATCCGATGGCTTTAGCTTCCGGCAGCACGACCAGCAGCTCGGGGCCGTTTAAAGCGCCAAGATAATGGCGCTGTTGTCCAAGACGCTGAATGCGAATAGGCTCAAACGCCTGACGGCTTATCGCCAGATGAGTGAATTTGGAAGGCGCGCCGAGCCGCCAGCGGTCGGGAAACAGGCGCACCGTGGCGCCCGCCAGACCCAGCTCGCGCGCCCAGCGATGAAAGCGGTTCAGCATTTCGTCAAGGCTATCGGCCGCCGCCAGCCGCGTTTGCAGGTGAAACAGGCGCTGAAACAGGCTTTCGTTAGCCGTCGCCTGCTCCGTCAGCAGCGTCATATTTTCTTCCAGCACGTTGATATGGTTCCGCGCCCGCGCCATGTGCCACTCCACCAGCGAGACCGAACCACGCACCGGATGCGGCACTGACATGTGTTCCACCAGCGCCGCATTACGAATAAAGAATTCAGGATGTTGCAACAGATAGTCCACCACTGCGCGATCGTTTAGCTCGCTGGCAAGTTCCTGTTGTTCTTCCCCGACTTGTTTCATAAATGAATAAATCCGTCATAGACATGTGCCGCCGGGCCAGTCATATACAACGGTTGGCCCGGACCTTTCCAGGCGATATCCAGACGCCCGCCGGGTAATTCCACGCGGACCTCCTCGCCCAGTAATCCCTGCTGGATACCGACTGCCGCCGCCGCACAGGCGCCGCTGCCGCAGGCCTGAGTTTCCCCCGCACCGCGTTCATACACGCGCAGGCGAATATGAGAGCGGCTGATCACCTGCATAAAGCCGATGTTCGCCCGCTCCGGGAAGCGCTCGTGGTTTTCCATCACCGGGCCGAGCGTTTCCACCGTCGCGGTTTCCACATCATCAACCTGGATAACGCAGTGCGGGTTACCCATCGACACCACGCCGCACAATACTGTCTGTTCAGCGGCGCGCATAATATAGGTCTTTTCCGCTTTGTTGGCGCGGAACGGCACCTGGGACGGTTCGAAGTTTGGCTCACCCATATTGACGCGCACCAGATCGTCTTCCGTGACGCTTAATACCATACGGCCATTCGAGGTACTGACG
The DNA here is from genome assembly GCF_040065135.1 of Klebsiella sp. CN_Kp066. Taxonomy (NCBI): domain Bacteria; kingdom Pseudomonadati; phylum Pseudomonadota; class Gammaproteobacteria; order Enterobacterales; family Enterobacteriaceae; genus Klebsiella; species Klebsiella sp. CN_Kp066. The sequence goes on from NZ_JBEAIU010000032.1 coordinate 26,090, forward strand.
CGGATATCACGTTTATTGGTCAGGCCTTTCAGACGCACAAAGCGGGCGAAACAGCGCGCGCCGTTGCCGCATTGCGCCACTTCGCTACCGTCGGCATTGAAGATACGATAGTGGAAGTCGAGCTCCGGATCGTAAGGCGGCTCCACCACCAGCAGCTGATCGAAACCCACGCCAAGATGCCGATCCGCCAGACGACGGATCAGTTCAGGTGAGAAAAAAACATTCTGCGTTACTGCGTCAACGACCATAAAGTCGTTACCCAGGCCATGCATTTTAGAGAACTGCATTTTCTACTCCAGCTGCGCGGAACTGTCAGTAATTCACCTGGGTCGGGCCACCGCTATCGCCGCGATCGTTACGATCCGGCGTAGAGCTCTGGATACCGCTATCAACCGGCTTAGTCGGCGGAGGCGCCGTTTTATCCGCCGGCGGGAAGTAAAGCGGCCCTTTCAGACCACAGCCGCTAAGGCTGAGAACCGCTAATAAAACGGCAAGCGCTGGGAAAACGTTTTTCATGGATAGTTGCCCGTGATTCATTCTTACTGCTTTCTATCATCGCAGGAGAAGACGTAAAAGCAAGCGTTTAGCATCCCACTGCGCGCGCTTTTGTTTCGCGCTATACTGCCGCCACTATCAAAAAAGCGGGAAAGAACCATGAACGACAGTGAATTCCATCGCCTGGCCGATACCCTGTGGATGACCATCGAAGAACGCCTTGACGACTGGGACGGCGACAGCGATATCGACTGTGAAATCAACGGCGGCGTACTGACTATCAGTTTTGAAAACGGCAGCAAGATTATTATCAACCGTCAGGAACCGCTACATCAGGTGTGGCTGGCAACGAAACAAGGCGGCTACCATTTCGACTTAAAAGGCGACGAGTGGGTATGCGACCGCAGCGGCGAAACCTTCTGGGATCTGCTGGAACAGGCGGCGACCATGCAGGCCGGTGAAGCGGTGAGTTTTCGCTAAGAGAGCGTGATACGAATTCCCCGGATTGCGGCTAACGCCTTATCCGGGCTACAACAATCCCTATCGCCCTGTAGCCCGGGCAAGCGCAGCGCCCCCGGCAAGTCCACCCGTAGAAGATTTCAAACCTATTACACCCTCAAGGCCCGCAGTTCAGGCTCAGGAGTAGTGCTGTAGCATCGGTGATGAGGCAGCATCCTGACCGGCTGAAGCGGTGGCAGCGGCAATCACCTGGCTGCGGAACGGAATCACCTGCTCGCGACCGTCAACGTCGACGATTTGATAAAACTGCGGCAGGTTAAAGTTGATAAAGCTGGAACCGTAGGTAAAACGGTCATGGGATGAAGAGTAGAAGCGGCTGACGTCGCGCACCAGCTCCTCTTTGCTACCTTCGCAGTGGTGATACACCTCGGCGCGGTTGCTCTCATCGAGGATATAGATGTTAAAACCGTTATCGTTATCCGCATCTTCGAAGAAGAACTGAATAATCCCTTCGCTGGCAAAGCCGTCCACTACCTGCGGCAGCCTGACGTGGTTAGTTTCCACCTGCACCGACAGCCCGTGCAATTTGTTATGCGAAATCGCGCCATAGAATTCGATGGCGTTTTCCAGTTTCTGAACCGAAACGTTAAGACGCTCGAAGAACAACCCCCAGGTCTGCCCGGAAACGCGTAGCGCTTTAAAGCGGCCGGTATCCTGACGGGTGCTGGAAAGACGCAGCTCAACGCATTCAGACACCAGCTGCTGTACGCGAGTGCGGATCAGACCGCGCAGATGCTGGCTATAGCAGAAAACCTCCACGCTATCCGGCGGCGCGGCGTCCTGGTGCATCTTGCCAAGAATGGTTTTCAGCGCTTCGATCATCGCCTGCTCGCCGTTAAAGTGCAGCGTACGCACCTCGTTCCACGAGTTGCGGTACAGCAGGTCGATGCTGCCAATCAGGCACTTTTGCTCTTCGCCGAAGCTGAAAACATCCAGCTTGCGGAAGTCAAAATGCACCACCTGATTGCGGAAGGCCGCCGTCGGGTCATATTCCAGGTTGACGATAATCGCCAGATGGCGGATTTCGCACGGACTGTACAGCGCTTTCGGCGTCGGAGAAGGCAGGCGCAGCGGGAAGTGATGCGCCACATCGGCCACCATCTCCTGCAGCTTCGCCAGATCGACAATGCCGTTGCCCTTAATAAACAGGCGCGTACGTGACGTCAACAGGCCGTTAAACCAGGCCCAGGCCACCAGCTTATTAAGATAACGGTTATATTCCAGCGGCTGATGGCTGATGATCGATTCCATGTCCGGCGCCCGGTTATAGACATACCAACCGGTGCGGTTGGCGCGGCCCGGCGGCACGTGGATAAAGGTCAGATTCGGCTCAGACAGATCCGGTGAAATTTGCGGGTTTACCAGGGTGACTTTCCCCGGCAGCGCTTCAAAGGCGGCGTACAGCTTACGCGTCAGCACGCCAATATCCTGCGGGCTGGCGGAAACGCTCAGGTTATTGCGGCGCGCAAAACGAATCAGGTTGCGATAGCTCTGCATCATCGCATCAAGCAGTTCGTTGTGCGCTTTACGGACTTCGTCGATCTTCCAGTTGGCCCGGTTGTCGAGCATCATCAGACGCTTTTCATCCCAGCCCCACTCTTTCACCAGGTGACTGACGACTTCGCGACGCCAGCCGACGCAGGCGCGCTCGCGGCTCAGCTTCTCGCAGACTTTTAAATAGAAACATCGACGCACCAGATCGAGGCGCGTTTCATCTTCGATGGCCTGCAGATAGAGCGTCACGCGCTCCAGCATCATGCAGTAAGGATCGAGGCCAAACGAAACGATCTCACCGTCATGCAGGCGCTGTTTGATATCTTTCGCCAGCAGGCGGTTATTGGGGTACTCCCAGGAGTACGCTTCCAGCAGCAGCGTTTTCAGCACGGCCTTATAGGGCGAGTCGATGCTTTTATACAGCTGCCAGAGGCTGGCGCCGAAGTACTCTTCGGCCGACAGAGAACTCAGGCCGCCGAGATCCAGCCATTCATTCGGCGTCAGTACGCCCTGCGCGTAGAGGCTCATGACGTAATCGTCGTAATGCTCTTCTTCATCGCACGGCACCATATTCCACAGAATACGTTTGCCGGCAAGGCGCACCGCGGTACGGTAAAACTCATCCAGCAGCAGGATATGCTGGGTGGAGCCGCAGTCTTCGCCGCCCAGGCTGCCGCTTTCGTTATGACGGAAGCGGTTTTCGTCGATCAGGAAGAAGCTGACCTCGACGCCCAGCGATGCCGCCCAGCTCTCCAGCAGGCTACATTTACGCTGCAGCAGCTGACGCTCTTCAGTGTCAAGCCAGGACTGGTGGCAAACCCAGATATCCAGGTCAGACGAACAGCTTTGGCCGACGGAAGATGTGCTGCCCATAGAGTAAAGGCCGGTGATCGGCAGCTCGCCTTTCGGCGGCTCCTTGGCCAGCATGCCACGGTTGAGCTCGAGCTCATCAAGATAGTGACGTTGGGTTTCATCAGGCGTGTAGAGGCAAATGCCACGGGGAACGTTACCGTCAAGGTAACCCGGCATCAGCGGATGATGATAATGTAGTAATGTCGGCAGTAGACTGTAAACCTGCTGGAAAGCGGGTCCCATGGCAGCAAGGGCGCGATCCACGCGCAATTGGTTGATGGCATCCAGTCTCTGTTTCAGTGTCTCAATATAGAGGTACAAGACATATCGCCTGATGTTCAAAAACCCGACGTACAATAGTACGGAGAGTTTCAGTATTTCAACAAAAACCGTCACCATTCGTCGTCGGTGTGGTTGTGGTGAACTGCTGACTGACAAATGGTTTAAAACGTGATCAATCTAACACCTTGCTGATTGACCGTAAAGAAAGATGCGCTACATACAAGTGTAGCACCCTTTACTACGTGTAAATTCTTCACTACGTTTGCGGCAACCCGCAAACGCATGAAAGGCTAAAAAGATGGCCGCGACCCTTAACCCCACAAAACTAACATCCCTAAGACAACAATGTTAGGATGGTTAGTGGTCGACAATGACGGTAACAAGCATGTTAGACAAAGTTTTGAGAATTGCCACACGGCAAAGCCCGCTTGCGCTATGGCAGGCACATTATGTGAAAGAGCGTCTGGAGTCCTGCCACCCGGGGCTTTCCGTTGAACTGGTGCCTATGGTCACCCGCGGCGACGTGATCCTTGATACGCCCCTTGCAAAAGTGGGCGGTAAGGGTCTGTTTGTGAAAGAGTTAGAGCTGGCGATGCTGGAAGGCCGCGCCGACATCGCCGTCCATTCGATGAAAGACGTACCGGTGGAGTTTCCCGCAGGGCTTGGGCTGGTGACCATCTGCGAGCGTGAAGATCCGCGCGATGCGTTTGTCTCAAACCACTACGCTTCCATTGATGAACTGCCGCACGGCAGCATCGTTGGCACGTCAAGTTTACGCCGTCAGTGTCAGCTGGCCGCAGCGCGGCCGGATCTCACGATCCGCTCCCTGCGCGGCAACGTAGGCACGCGTCTGGGCAAGCTTGATAGCGGCGAGTATGACGCCATTATTCTTGCCGCCGCAGGGCTTAAACGCCTGAACCTGGAGGCGCGTATTCGTCAACCGCTATCGCCGGAGCAATCGCTGCCCGCCGTTGGCCAGGGCGCGGTCGGCATCGAGTGTCGCCTTGACGACGAATGGACCAAAGCGCTACTGGCCCCGTTGAATCATACGGAAACGGCCATACGCGTACGCGCTGAACGGGCGATGAACACCCGGCTGGAAGGCGGCTGTCAGGTGCCGATCGGCAGCTATGCCGAACTGATCGACGGTGAGCTATGGCTGCGCGCGCTGGTTGGCGCGCCGGATGGCTCACAAATGGTGCGCGGCGAGCGGCGCGGCCGTGCGGAAGAGGCAGAAACGCTCGGCGTCTCTCTTGCCGAAGAGCTTCTGAATAACGGCGCTCGCGACATACTTGCCGTCGTCTATGCAGGAGAAGGTCCACAATGAGTATCCTGGTCACCCGTCCGCTGCCGCAAGGCGAAGAGTTAGTCAGCCGCCTGCGCGCGCTGGGGCGCGTGGCCTGGAGCTTTCCGCTCATTGAATTTACCCCTGGACGTCAGCTTCCTGAGCTGGGCGGCCAGCTGGAAAACCTCGCGGCTGGCGATTTGCTCTTCGCACTGTCCCAGCACGCCGTTGAGTTTGCCCACTCTCGCCTCCAGCAGCAAAGGCTGCGCTGGCCTTCGGCGCCTGACTATTTTGCCATTGGCCGCACCACCGCGCTGGCCCTGCATAAAGTCAGCAATCGTCATGTTCGCTATCCGTTAGATCGGGAAATCAGCGAAGTCTTGCTACAATTACCTGAATTACAAAACATTGCGGGGAAAAGAGCGCTCATCCTGCGCGGTAACGGCGGGCGGGAATTACTCGGTGATACGCTTCGCGAACGCGGTGCTGATGTCACTTTTTGTGAATGTTATCAACGTAGTGCAAGGCACTATGATGGCGCAGAAGAAGCAATGCGCTGGCAGTCTCGCGGTATTTCAACGCTGGTCATTACCAGCGGCGAGATGCTGCAGCAGCTCTGGACGCTGATACCACAGTGGTATCGCGAACGTTGGCTCCTGAGCTGTCGCATTTTAGTTGTCAGTGAACGTCTGGCCGAGCAGGCCAGAGAATTGGGCTGGCAGGATATCCAGGTTGCCGATAGCGCCGACAACGATGCGCTGCTACGCGCATTACAATAACTCTCAACATTGGAAGCCATAATGACGGAACAACAGAATCAATCCGCCGTGGTTGAAGAGACCAGGGAGGCCGTGGACACGACGTCACAGCCAGAAAATAACGTAGAAAAGAAAAACGGCGGCAGTAAAACCAGCCTCGCGCTGAGCGCAATAGCTATTGCTATCGCCCTCGCCGCTGGCATAGGTCTTTATGGCCTGACGAAGACCCAGGCAACCCGCCAGAGCGAAGCCAGCGCCGGGCTATCCAGCCAGATCGCCGCGCTGCAAAAAGCCCAGGAAAGCCAAAAAAGCGAACTCGAAGGCATTATTAAGCAGCAGGCCGACCAGTTGACGGAAGCGCAGCGTCAGCAGGAGGCTCTGGCGAAGAAGCTGGAAGAAGTTCAGGAGAAGGTTGCGGTTATTTCCGGCAGCGACGCAAAAACCTGGCTGCTCGCGCAGGCGGATTTCCTCGTGAAACTGGCCGGACGTAAGCTGTGGAGCGATCAGGACGTAACGACCGCTGCCGCGCTGCTGAAAAGCGCCGACGCCAGCCTCGCCGATATGAACGATCCGAGCCTGATCGCCGCGCGCCGCGCCATTACCGACGATATTGCCTCGCTTTCTGCCGTGAGTCAGGTCGACTACGACGGCATCATTCTGAAGGTGAACCAGCTCGCCAACCAGATCGATAATCTCCGTCTGGCGGACAACAACGATGACGACACGCCGATGGATTCCGATAGCGATGAGCTATCCAGCTCCATTACCGAATGGCGTGTAAACCTGCAAAAAAGCTGGCAGAACTTTATGGACAGCTTTATTACCGTTCGCCGCCGCGATGAAACCGCCGTGCCGCTGCTGGCGCCGAACCAGGACGTCTACCTGCGCGAAAATATTCGCTCCCGTCTGCTGGTCGCAGCGCAGGCTGTCCCTCGCCATCAGGAAGAAACCTACAAACAGGCTCTGGATAACGTCTCGACCTGGGTTCGCGCTTACTACGACACGGAAGACGCCACCACCAAAGCCTTCCTTGAGGATGTGGATAAGCTCAGCCAGCAAAGCATCACCATGAACGTACCGGAAAACCTGCAAAGCCAGGCGCTGCTTGAGAAACTAATGCAGACGCGAGTGCGTAATCTGATGGCGCAGCCGGCTGAACCCCAGACCAGCGCGCCGGCACCTGCCCCTGCACCTGCAGCCCACGCGCCAACGCCTGCGCCACAAGGAGAGTAACGCATGTTGAAAATTCTCTTACTCTTCGCGCTGCTGCTTGCCGGGATTGTGGTCGGGCCGATGATCGCGGGTCATCAGGGCTACGTGCTAATCCAGACCGATAACTACAATATTGAAACCAGCGTGACCGGGCTTGCGATCATCCTGATCCTCACCATGGTGGTACTGTTTGCCATTGAGTGGCTACTGCGGCGGATTTTCCGCACCGGCGCACACACCCGCGGCTGGTTCGTTGGCCGTAAGCGTCGTCGCGCCCGTAAGCAAACCGAGCAGGCGCTGCTGAAGCTGGCGGAAGGTGATTACCAGCAGGTTGAGAAGCTGATGGCGAAAAATGCCGATCACGCTGAACAGCCCGTTGTGAACTACCTGCTGGCAGCGGAAGCCGCCCAGCAGCGTGGAGATGAAGCTCGCGCTAACCAACATCTGGAGCGCGCTGCTGAATTAGCCGGTGACGATCTGATCCCTGTCGAAATAACCCGCGTACGTCTGCAGCTGGCGCGTAATGAAAACCACGCCGCCCGCCACGGTATTGACAGGCTGCTGGAGATCACGCCGCGTCATCCGGAGGTTCTGCGCCTTGCCGAGCAGGCCTACATCCGTACCGGCGCCTGGAATTCGCTGCTGGATATCATTCCGTCAATGGCGAAAGCCAACGTCAGCGATGAAGAGCATCGCGCTGAGCTGGAACAGCTGGCGTGGATTGGTCTGATGGATAAAACGCTGGCCGACGGCGGTAGCGAAGGTTTGCGCGACTGGTGGAAAAGCCAGAGCCGTAAAACCCGCAGCCAGGTGGCGCTACAGGTGGCGATGGCGAATCGTCTTATCGAAAGCGACGATCATGATACCGCGCAGCAGATTATTATCGAAGGCCTGAAAAAGCACTATGACGACCGTCTGGTTATGCCGATTCCGCGGCTGAAAACCAATAACCCTGAGCAGCTGGAAAAAGTGCTGCGTCAGCAGCTTAAAACGGTCGGCGATCGTCCGCTGCTGTGGAGTACGCTGGGGCAATCGCTGATGCGCCACGGTGAGTGGCAGGAGGCCAGCATCGCGTTCCGCGCAGCCCTCAAGCAGCGCCCGGATGCGTTTGACTACGCATGGCTGGCGGATACTCTTGACCGCCTGCATCAGCCGGAAGAAGCGGCGACGATGCGTCGCGACGGCCTGCTGTTAACCCTGCAAAACAATCCGCAGCAGTAATGTCACTCTCGCCTCCGCCGGGGGCGAGAATCACTTCCTCTCCCGCCGGAACGTTTCCCGCTCCCTGAAAAGAAAAAAACGCCTGCTCTGAAACCAGGGCAGGCGTTAAAACAGGTCTGTTTGACAACAAATTGGGTGCTTCACTCAACGTAGTGTCCATGGTGTTTGATGAGGCTATATGCTTCATCCTTCATGCTGTCTCTTCGTTAGCTGCACACGCTCACTCCAGTCACTTACCTTTGTAAGCTCCTGGGGATTCCCGTGCTGGCCGTCTCGACACATCATGAATGATTTAGCATATAAAATGCGACATCTGTCAGTGGACGATAAGCACCGTAAAACGGCTCTGCATCATTCCTGAGTTTATGAGGCACTAAGGCGAACATAAGAGATGGAATGAGCATCTACCCGATTATTATCGCACAGGATCAGGAGAAGATGCATCTATCTGAACAAAGAATTGGGACTATTCTGGACAATAAATGACGTCAGGGTTAACGAAGTATTGTTTGCGATATCAGGGAGATAAACGTTTTTTGCAGAATCAGAAAACAAAAAACCCCGCCGAAGCGGGGTTCAAAATTGGTCGGCGAGAGAGGATTCGAACCTCCGACCCACTGGTCCCAAACCAGTTGCGCTACCAAGCTGCGCTACTCGCCGATGTACTGCTTTTTTGAATTTTTAGTTCAATTCTTTATAAAGTCGTGGTGCGAGGGGGGGGACTTGAACCCCCACGTCCGTAAGAACACTAACACCTGAAGCTAGCGCGTCTACCAATTCCGCCACCTTCGCAATTTCACAACTTTCTAAATAATGGGGTGGCTAATGGGATTCGAACCCACGACAACTGGAATCACAATCCAGGGCTCTACCAACTGAGCTATAGCCACCACTGCAAATCTTTTACGCGGTATTGAAACCACCGCAGCTCCAGCACCGGGTAAATGGTGCGCCCGACAGGATTCGAACCTGAGACCTCTGCCTCCGGAGGGCAGCGCTCTATCCAGCTGAGCTACGGGCGCTTAGCGCCGTTGCGGGGTCGGATAATACGGACTTCCTACCCCGCTGTCTAGTGCCTTTTAAAAGAAAATTATCGTTTGCTCATGCTTTGTGCGTTTTGTCGCTTATTACGCCACATTATCAACATTTCCGCGTCGACCAAGGCCAAATACCTTATAAATAAGCGTCACGGCGGCGAGGAAAATAATTCCGACAAAGAGCGACATACGCGTATCGTCGTTAAATCCCATCCCTATCAGCACGCAAACCAGGAACGCCATGGTTAAATAGTTTGCCCACGGGAATAGCAGCGAGCGGAAAGGATGGCTGGCCATCGCTTCTTTATGTACCAGACGAAAACGTAGCTGGCTAATCAGAATTACGAACCATGGCACCATTCCCGGCAGCACGCTGGCGCTGTAGACGTAAACAAATACCCGCTGTGGATTAGGAATAATGTAGTTCAGGCACGAACCGACCAGCAGAATCAGGATCGACAGCGCCACGCCCGCCGACGGCACGCCGTTGCGCGAAACTCTGGCGATGGCCGCAGGCAGCTGGCGATTTTTTGCCAGCGCGTAGAGCATCCGTCCACAGCTATACATTCCGCTGTTACAACCGGAAAGCGCCGCCGTCAGCACCACAAAGTTGATAATCCCTGCCGCTGCGGTGATACCGATTTTGGCAAAGGTCAGCACGAACGGACTGCCGTTGGAGCCTATCTGATCCCACGGGAAAATAGTGACGATCACAAAAATCGCCCCGACATAGAAAATCAGGATTCGCCACAGCACTTTGCCGACCGCGCTACGCAGAGTGACCTGCGGATTTTTCGCTTCACCGGCGGTGATCCCGATAAGCTCGACGCCCTGATAGGAAGCGACCACGATGCATAGCGCCGTCAGAAAGCCCTTCCAGCCGCCGGCAAAGAAACCGCCGTGCTCGGTCAGATTGCTAAAGCCAATGGAGTGTCCGCCGTTGCCAAAGCCAAAGAAGATGACGCCCAGCCCCACCACGATCATGACAATAATGGTGGTCACTTTAATCATGGCAAACCAGAATTCAATTTCGCCGTACAGACGTACCGCCGCCAGATTCGCCAGCGCGACCAGCCCAACCGCGATAAGCGCCGGTATCCACTGCGCCATCTCCGGGAACCAGAACTGGACATAGACCCCGATCGCCGTAATCTCCGATATCCCGACCGCCATCCACATAAACCAGTAGGACCAGGCGGTCAGATAGCCAAAAAACGGGCTCATATAGCGGTGCGCATAAACAGCGAACGAGCCGGTAACCGGTTCGAGGAACAGCATTTCGCCCATCGAACGCATAATAAAGAAGACGAAGAGCCCCGCGATAATATACGCCAGCAGAACCGAAGGTCCGGCCCACTTCAGCGTACTTGCCGCCCCCATAAATAGTCCCACGCCAATCGTGCCGCCAAGGGCGATTAGCTCAATGTGCCGCGCCTCCAGTCCCCGCTGAAGTTCCGCTTTTTTCTCAGTCATATAGCCTCTTGTGTTTGCCCTGCTCCGGATTTAAGCGCATCCCAGGCGAGATGGGCTTATGCCGGTTATTTTTATGAACGAATAGCCCTGCCTGCGCGACGATAAACCTGACCGTCGCGTTTTAAGCATGCGAATGGTTAATGAATTTGAGGGAAATGGCAAATAAAGTATCAGGCGAGTGAAGACATTACACAGAATATCCAGGTAAACCCGCCCGCTCGCAGTGGAATATCAAAGCTTATCGGTATAATACCAGCGTAAATAGCGCAGCAGACGCGCCTGCCTTTTTATTCGGCTCGGCTGCGAAACCAGGCGATAAAACCACTCAAGCCCCAGGTCCTGCCAGAACTTCGGCGCTCGCTGAACATGGCCGGTAAAGACATCGTAGGTTCCGCCTACGCCCATATAAAGCGCTTGCGGATAAACTTCCCGGCAATCGCGCATCAGGATCTCCTGACGCGGCGACCCCATCGCCACGGTGACGATCTTCGCCCCGCTATCGCGAATACGTTCAAACAGCGCCTGACGCTGGTCAGCAGCGAAATAGCCGTCCTGGCTGCCGACGATGTTTACGTTCCAGCGCTGACGAAGCTGCTGTTCCGTCTGCGCCAGCACTTCGGGCTTACCGCCGATCAGAAATACCGGCGTTCCCTGAGCGCCAGCGCGCGCCATCAGCGCTTCCCATAAATCAGCCCCGGCGACGCGCGATACCTGCGCCTGAGGGTATTTTTTACGTAATGAGCGCACCACGCTGATGCCGTCAGCATATTTAAACTCTGCGGCTTCGATCAGCGCCCGAACTTCGGGGTTATCCTCTACCGCCAGCATCTTCTCTGCATTAATCGCCACCAGCGTACCCGTACGGATCTCGCCATCGGCATACAGATAGTCCAGAGCATGTTGCATATCGCGCCAACCAATGAGTTGCAACCCTCTCAGCAGGTACAACGGCGCGGATGTAGTCTCAGTCATGTACACCCTTATCAGACTTGAGGTTGCGTCAACGGTTTAGCCCGCTTATGAATCAGCCCGACGCTATCGAGGAACCAGTACAGCAGTTTCGCCGCCAGTAGGCAGATCCCAAAGATAACGAGGAAAAAAACCACGCGAGAGCCAAAGGAATCCAGCCCTTCACGCGCCAGCACGATCATGTTGAAGATAGCGCCAAAACAGAAACTGTGCAGGATCGCCGCTTTATAGCGGTTCGTTTCCCGGTTGCCAAGCTCGTACAGCCAGTCAAACCATTTAATAATCAGCCCAACCGCTACCGCGCCCAGCGGCACGAACCAGACGCCCCCCATTACCACCAGCGAGCCAATCAGGGTTGGCGAAATCGCCAGGCCAGAATGGTTATTCAGCACTTCCCAGGTGAAATAGTTCGCGGTATTGAGCACCATTGTCGGTCGACCGTGCCACAACCAGCTGGGGATAAAAACATAGAAATCGCGGACGATTGGCGCCAGGCCCTGAAACTCAATCTTGTCGTAATTTTGCAGCAGCAGAGCCAGGTTCTCCCACGGCGAGAAGGTATCGCGGGTCAGATAGAGGAAAGTATAAAACGCTTCATCGCCGCTGACGTTCATTCCGTAGCGTTTGAGCGCCAGCCAGAACATGCCGACGATGCCCAGTACGCCCGCCGCCGCCAGTATCCACAGACTTATCCAGCCGCGAATGATGCCAATAAACAGGAAGATAGCAAACGCAATGATGATATTCGCCCGGGTCCCGCCAACGATGGCATAAGTCAGCAGACCAAATGCGACGGTGCTGACGAGGAAGAATATCCACGCTTTATAATCCTGACGCAGAAAATAGACCACCAGCATTGCCGGAATGAAAAAGTAGAAGAAACGCTTTAGCGCCACGCCGGAAACTTCGCTGGAGAAGATCTGGCTATAGGAATTGAGCTTGAATAACAGAAAGCCGTTATGCGCAAAGAAGATCCCGACGCAGAGCAGTGCCAGTCCCAGCAAAATCCCCCAGGCCAGATGGGTCTCCACGCGGTTCATCGTAAACAGCGGACGATGCTGATGGCTCTGCGCCGCCGAGCGTAGCCGCGTTTTATAAGTCACGTAGTAAACCGCATAAAAACAGACGGAAACCAGCAGAGTTTGCAACAGAATTTCCGGCGGGGCGACCGCCACGTCGAAGCGAAACACCAGAATACTGGTCAGCGGAAAGCCAAAGAAAAAGGTCAGCAGAAACAGCAGCGAGAAAAAGACGTTGAAGTTGAAGCGCACCCGACGAAATTCAAACCAGGTGGCGGTGGCGATAAAAAGCGTCGACAGCAGCCAAACCAGCAGCAGTCCGCTAAATTGCATTAATGTCATGCATCCACCCCCGCGGCAATCCGCAACGCCCGTCGCCAGCCCGTCAGATAATTAGGACGGAAGAAGGCAATCTGATTCTTATCCACGCCGGCCAGCTGGCGCTGCGCTTCACGCACCACGGCCGCGTCCAGCGTATCGCTGGTAAAGAGTACCGGAATATGCTGCTCCGACATATCCTGCCAGAAGGGATTCTCCCGGTTCAGCACGCAGGGGATCCCCGCCTGAATCAGCAGACACAGCGTGCCGATCCCCTGCTGGCGGGCAAACAGGAAGTAGCCAAGATCGCAGCGGCGCAGCAGGGCCAGATAGTCATCAAACGCCAGCTTATCGCCCAGTACCTGAAGATGCGGCGGGCTGAACAGCGCCGCGCCGGCCGCGCGAACTTCATTGATGTAGTCGCTATTATTGGCCGGATAACCCATCGGCACGACAACGTTGACCGTATCGCCAAACTGCTGATGAATCGCGCGCAGCGCGGCGATATGCTCGTTGCTGCGGTCGCCGGAATTCCCCACCAGGATAGTCAGCGTCTCGCCGCGCGGCGCGCTTTCAGCAAGCGAGTTCAGCGCCGGATCCATGCGGGTCGGGAAATAGAGCAGTTCGCCCGGCACGCCCGAATGCCGGGCGGCGAACCAACTGAGATCGCCGCGGGTCGCAAAGACGCGCCCTACCCGCCCCTGCGCCAGGCGCCGCAGCGGATAAAACAAGCGAAACTTCAGGCTGGCGGAATTCTCATACAGATCCGCGCCCCAGATGTGCCAGTTAAACTGCGCCGGGCGGATCCCCCCGCTGAGCAGCGCCAGCCACAGGCCGGTATTAAACTGGCCGTGAAAGAAAAAGCGCTGCTGCCGGTTCGCCTTTGCCAGCGCGATAACCGCCTTTGCCAGCGACTTCTTCCCCGGATAGCAGCTGATGGAGAGCGCGGGGTACGCTTCGCGAATTCCTGTCGCATCACCGACGACCATAAACAGGCGAGCCTGCTCGTCATTGACGGCCAGCTCATCATTAAAGAACCGCAGAACGGTCTGGTTGTGGTGCGGGATATCCGATCCCAGTACATGTATCAGTGCTGTCATGCCCGTTTACGCCAAAGTAAAAACACGCCGCTACAGAGGGCGAAATAAACAATATAAGTAGCCATATACGCCTGCGCCGCGCCGATAGCGCCGTGCGCCGGTATAAGCCAGTGCGAGAATGCGGTCAACAGCGTGAACTGGCTGATTTCCGTCAGAATATAAAAACGCAGCGAGGCTTTGGCGATCACCAGATAGCCATAAACATATGCCCCGACCTTCAACACATCGCCCACCAACTGCCAGGCAAACAGATCGCGCATTGCCGTAAAGCGGTCGGAAAACAGCAGCCAGATAGCGAAATCGCGCAGCAGCCATACGGTCAGGCTGGCTGCAGCTACCGCCGGGAGAACAAATTTTAACGATTTGCCAATCTCACGGGTGATATCCGCTTTCGCCGTCAAGCGGGACAATGTCGGTAACAGATAAACGCTAAATGATGCGGTGATAAACTGTAAATAAGCGTCGGAGATGCTGCTTACCCCCTGCCAGATCCCCACCGCGTCCCAGCCATAGTGGGCCGCCAGCAGGTTACGCATCATCACGTAGGCTACCGGCAGCGTCACCGAAGTAATCAGCGCCATCAGGGTAAATTTCGACAGCTGCCCTGCGAGGCCGTTGTCCCAGCGCGGACGCAGCGCGCTCAGCGGTATATTGCCGCGTCGCCACAGTACGATAGCCGCCGGCACGACCACCAGCGCAGGTACCAGCGCCAGTCCCAGCAATGCGCCCTGATAGCCGCCGAAACGGTAGCAGGCATAGTACGCCGCCACGCCAATCAGGCTCCCGGCGATAAGCGACAGCGCATTGCCCGCCGCATCGCGAAACCCCTTCATCAGCGCTAACAGGAAGTTCGCCCAGGCAATGCCCATCTGTACCAGCGCTACCAGCCGTACCAGATTCTGATAATGCTGATGACCGAACAGACCCTGGCTTATCGGCGCCGCCGCCAGCAGGAATATCAGCGCCAGCAGGGTGGAGAACCCCAGCACCATCGCTGAAGCGGTGCCGACGACGTTGTGCAACTGCCGGCGATCGTCATGATGCTGGGCTACCAGCTTCGTGACGCCGTTAAAGATTCCGGCCCCCGCCAGCACGCCAAGCACGGTCACCAGCTGGCGGAAGTTGCCCGCCTGCCCCACGCCTGCCGGGCCGAACGACACCGCCAGCAGTTTAACCACCAGCAGACCGGCGCCGATTTTGACCAGCGTGGACGCTGCGGTCCACAGAGAAGCTTTAGCCAGCGACATATCAGGAGAAATAGCTCAGCAGCGAGTTAATCACCGTGCGCTGGTTTACGCTCGACAGGTTGTAGAATAACGGCAAACGCAGCAGGCGTTCGCTCTCCTGAGTCGTGAAGCGATCCGTCCCGTGGAACACACCGAAGTTCTCCCCGGCCGGGCAGCTATGCAGCGGAATATAGTGGAACACGGCCAGAATCTCCGCCTCTTTCAGCCAGGCAATCAGCTTACTGCGATCGTCAATATCGCGCAGCTTGATGTAGAACATATGCGCATTGTGCCCGCAGTCGGCAGGCACGATCGGCAGCTCGATACGCCCGGCGCGCGCCAGCGGCAGCAGGGCCTCGTAGTAGTTCTGCCACAGCGCCAGGCGCTGCTGGTTAATTCGCTCCGCCGCTTCCAGCTGCGCCCACAGATAGGCCGCCTGTAAATCGGACATCAGGTAGCTGGAGCCGATATCGCGCCAGGTGTATTTATCCACCAGACCACGGAAAAACTGGCTGCGGTTGGTGCCTTTTTCTCGAATGATCTCCGCGCGCTCTACCAGCTTGCGATCGTTAATCAGCGTCGCGCCACCTTCACCGCCCGCGGTGTAGTTTTTGGTTTCATGGAAGCTGAAGCAGCCAATATGGCCGATAGTACCGAGCGCCCGGCCTTTATAGGTCGACATCACGCCCTGAGCGGCATCTTCCACGACAAACAGATTATGTTTGCTGGCGATAGCCATAATGGTGTCCATTTCGCAGGCCACGCCGGCGTAGTGGACCGGCACAATCGCGCGGGTTTTGTCGGTGATCGCCGCTTCAATCAGCGTTTCATCAATATTCATGGTGTCGCGACGAATATCAACGAAGACGATTTTTGCGCCACGCAGCACAAAGGCGTTGGCGGTGGAGACGAAGGTATAGCTCGGCATAATCACTTCATCGCCCGGCTGGATATCCAGCAGCAGCGCCGCCATTTCCAGCGAAGCGGTGCAGGACGGCGTCAGCAGGGCTTTGGCAGTACCGAAGCGCTGCTCCATCCACTGCTGGCAGCGGCGGGTAAAACCGCCATCGCCGCACAGCTTGCCGCTTCCCATCGCGGACTGCATATAATCAAGCTCGGTTCCCACCACCGGCGGCGCGTTAAATGGAATCATCATGTCACCTGTATAACCAGTACGCGGTGCTTTCGACATTCGCACCGCTAAGAATGTAACGTTTAAGCGCGGCGGTGTTGCCCATCTGGGTCGCCACCCGCAGTGTCTTCAGCCCGCGCAGCGCGGTCCAGCCCTGAGCTGCCTGCATTAATTCCGCTCCGGCTCCGCGTCCGGCCAGCAGGCCAATCCTTGCCTCGTGCGCGCTGAGCTGGCGCAGGGAGACAAACGCGCGGATATCGCCGCCAGGGGCGCGAAACACCAGACACTGATGATCGAAGGTGCCGCGCACCGCATTTTCAATCCACTGGGCATAGAAACGGCCGCTGGCATCGGCTGCGTACCAGGGCGCGCGAAAACGGCTCTGCGCAAAGGCCAGCGCTGCCAGTTCACGCAGCCGGGGAATATCCGCCTCGGTCGCCGGCTCGGCGCCACTATCACCATAAGCGGCTGGCGAAAGCGCGAGATCGACCTCGCCCTCCACCAGTCGGAAGCCCAATGCCTGCAGCGCATCCAGGCGTGCGGTATCATCCGCCGCAACTTTCGCCTGTACCCGCGACCAGTTCGTCAGCGCGTCCACCGTCAGCGGCGGCGCATCATCGCCAAAGCGCAGGATAGCGCTATTGACGCCGAAGAAGCGGTTTTCCCACTCCAGGGACTCAATACTGGCGCGGGCGGGCACGGAGTAAATCCAGTAAGTATTGACCGTAGCCGGTTTTTTCCAGCCGTTTCGCCGCGCGCTTCACGCCGTCGTCGTCCAGCCAGCCGTTGCGCCAGGCGATCTCTTCCAGGCAGGCAATCTTGAAACCCTGACGCTTTTCCACCGTTTGCACAAACATGCTGGCTTCGATCAGGCTATCGTGCGTGCCGGTATCGAGCCAGGCAAAACCGCGGCCCAGCAGCTCAACCGTTAGCGCGCCATCGTCGAGATACATTTGATTGATGGAGGTGATCTCCAGCTCGCCGCGCGCCGAGGGTTTAACCCGTTTTGCGTATTCCGCGACTTTACCGTCGTAGAAATAGAGGCCGGTTACCGCCCAGTTGGATTTGGGCTGCTTTGGCTTCTCCTCCAGCGAAATCGCGCGGAAATCATCATCAAATTCCACCACGCCAAAGCGTTCCGGGTCCATCACCTGATAACCAAACACCGTCGCCCCGGAAGTGCGGGACGCGACGCTACGGAGCTTCGGGCTAAAACCCTGGCCGAAAAAGATATTATCGCCGAGCACCAGGCATGAGGGCTCACCGTTGAGGAACGCCTCGCCGATGATAAAGGCCTGCGCCAGCCCGTCCGGGCTTGGCTGCGCGGCGTAGCTGAGCTGAACGCCGAACTCCGAACCATCGCCAAGCAGGCGCTGGAAATCGCGCTGGTCGTCCGGGGTGGTAATGATCAGCACTTCGCGAATCCCGGCCAGCATCAGCACCGAGAGCGGATAGTAGATCATCGGCTTATCGTAGATGGGTAGCAGCTGTTTTGAGACGCCGCGCGTGATCGGATGCAGGCGGGTACCCGATCCGCCTGCCAGAATAATACCTTTCATTTTACCCCCTCAAGCGCTCAGGCTTGCAGCCCCAGGCGTTCACCCTGATAGCTGCCGTCCAGCACCTGCTGCCACCAGGCTTCATTAGCCAGGTACCACGCAACGGTTTTGCGCATCCCGCTGGTGAACGTTTCGGCCGGCGTCCAGCCCAGTTCACGCGCTATTTTCGCCGCATCAATAGCGTAGCGCAGGTCGTGGCCGGGACGATCGGCAACAAAGGTGATGAGATCGCGATAGCGCGCAAGGCCTTCCGGTTTGCGCGGCGCCAGCTCTTCCAGCAGATCGCAAATGGTTTCCACTACCTCGATATTTTTCCGCTCGTTATGGCCGCCGATATTGTAAGTTTCGCCCGGCTCACCGCTCGTTGCCACCCGATAGAGCGCCCTGGCGTGATCTTCAACGTACAACCAGTCGCGGATCTGCTGCCCGTTGCCATAAACCGGCAGCGGTTTACCCGCCAGCGCGTTCAGGATAGTCAGCGGGATCAGTTTTTCCGGGAAATGATACGGTCCGTAGTTATTCGAGCAGTTGGTGACCAGCGTTGGCAGGCCATAGGTTCTCTTCCAGGCGCGCACCAGATGATCGCTGCTGGCTTTCGACGCCGAATAGGGGCTGCTGGGCGCATAGGGCGTGGTTTCGGTAAAAAACGCGCCGCTGTCGTGCAGATCGCCATAGACCTCATCCGTTGAGATGTGGTGGAAACGAAAGGCGGATTTTTTATCGTTCGCCAGCGTATTCCACCAGGCCCTGGCCGCTTCCAGCAGCGTCCAGGTACCGACAATGTTGGTTTCGATAAACGCCGCCGGGCCGTCAATAGAGCGGTCAACGTGGCTTTCAGCGGCCAGATGCATCACCGTATCGGGCTGATAGTGGCGAAATACCCGGTCCAGTTCAGCGCGATCGCAGATATCCACCTGTTCAAAAGCAAAACGCGGATCCCCGGCGACAGGCGCCAGCGACATCAGATTCCCCGCGTAGGTCAGCTTATCAACCACCACCACGTTATCGCTGGTTGCAGTGATGATTTCACGCACCACCGCAGAACCGATAAAACCGGCGCCGCCGGTGACCAGAATCGTTCTCACCGCCATACCCCTTTGGTATCGACGATAAACTGCTGGCTGACGCTATCCCCGCTAATCGCTTTAAATTCTTTATGATCGACCAGCATCACCAGCACATCGGCGCTCGCCAGCGCTTCGTCGAGCAACGCCAGAGCGCACAGGCCATCAAGCTTCTTCGGCAACTGGTGGATATTCGGCTCAACAACCAGGGTTTCGCCGCCGTGCCAGCGGGCGATTTGTGCGGCAATGGCCATGGCCGGGCTTTCGCGCAGATCATCAATATTCGGCTTAAACGCCAGGCCAAAGCAGGCGATTTTTATCTCGCTGGCGCGTTTGTTGCTGGCGGCAAGGCAGTCGGCGACCCGCGCTTTAACTTCATCGATCACCCACTCTGGTTTATGGTCGTTAACTTCACGCGCGGTACGGATAAGCCGCGCCTGCTGCGGGTTTTGCGCCACGATAAACCACGGGTCGACCGCGATGCAGTGACCGCCAACGCCCGGACCGGGCTGGAGAATGTTCACGCGCGGATGGCGATTCGCCAGGCGAATCAGTTCCCAGACGTTAATCCCCTGATCGGCGCAAATCAGCGAAAGTTCATTGGCAAAAGCGATATTAACGTCGCGGAAGCTGTTTTCTGTCAGCTTGCACATTTCGGCGGTGCGAGAGTTAGTCACCACACATTCGCCTTCGAGGAAAATTTTATACAGCTCGCTGGCGCGGGCTGAGCAAACCGGCGACATACCCCCGATCACGCGATCGTTTTTGATCAGCTCAACCATGACCTGACCCGGCAAAACGCGCTCCGGGCAGTAGGCGATATTCACGTCCGCCGCTTCGCCAGCCTGCTGCGGGAAGCTCAAATCGGGGCGCATTTCCGCCAGCCAGTCCGCCATCTGTTCGGTTGAACCTACCGGCGAAGTGGACTCGAGGATAACCAGCGAACCTTTCTTCAGCGTCGGCGCGATAGATTTAGCCGCCGACTCGACGAAAACCATATCCGGTTCGTGCAGGTCTTTAAACGGCGTCGGCACCGCAATCAGATAGGCGTCAGCTTCTACTGGCGCGGTGGTGGCGCTCAGATAGCCCTGCTCGACCGCTGTTTTAACGACGCTCGCCAGATCCGGCTCCACGATATGAATTTCACCACGGTTAATGGTCTCCACGGCGTGTTGATTGACATCAACGCCGACCACCCGCTTTTGCCGGGAGGCGAACGCGGCAGCGGTTGGCAGGCCAATATATCCAAGGCCAATCACTGAAATGGTAGAAAAATTCATAGCGTTACCTGATTATTTTTAAGTGCAGACAAAATACGATGACACGCTTGTCCATCGCCGTACGGGTTATGCGCCCGGCTCATGGCCTGCCAGGCGGACTCATCATGCAGCAAGCGCGTGACTTCATTGACGATGCGCTGGCTGTCGGTACCCACCAGGCATACGGTTCCCGCGCTGACCGCTTCCGGACGCTCGGTCATTTCGCGCATTACCAGCACCGGTTTGCCGAGCGATGGCGCCTCTTCCTGGATACCGCCGGAATCGGTCAGAATCAACCACGCGCGATTCATCAGCCAGACGAACGGCAGATAATCCTGCGGCTCAATAAGCATGACGTTCTCAACGTGGCCGAGAATACGGTTAACCGGTTCGCTGACGTTCGGGTTCAGATGCACCGGATAGACAATCTGTACGTCTGGGTTATTGGCAGCGATCTCTGCCAGCGCGTGGCAGATTTGCTCAAAACCGCGGCCAAAGCTTTCCCGACGATGCCCGGTGACCAGAATCATCTTCTTACCGTTGGCGAGAAAAGGATAACGCTGAGTCAGCTCGTTACGCAGCGCTTCATCGCTCAGTACCCGATCGCGCACCCAAAACAGCGCATCAATAACCGTATTGCCGGTTATCGTGATCCGATTATCGGCAATATTTTCCCGCAGCAGGTTCTGCCGCGAGGTTTCCGTCGGCGCAAAATGGTACGTTGCCAGATGCCCGGTCAACGTGCGGTTCCCCTCTTCCGGCCACGGCGAGCTCAGATCGCCCGTGCGCAGTCCGGCTTCCACGTGCCCCACCGGAATGCGCTGATAGAAAGCGGCAAGGCTTGCCGCCATCGTCGTGGTGGTATCGCCATGCACCAGCACCACATCTGGCTTAAACGACTCCAGCACCGGCTTTAAGCCCTCAAGGATGCGACAGGTAATCTCCGTCAACCCCTGACCCGGCTGCATAATGTTAAGGTCGTAGTCCGGAACAATAGAAAAAAGTTTCAACACCTGATCGAGCATCTCCCGATGCTGCGCGGTCACGCAAACTTTCGCCTCAAAATGAGGATCCCTTGCCAGCGCATGAACCAGAGGCGCCATTTTGATGGCTTCTGGTCTCGTGCCAAATACCGTTAGTACTTTCACATCGATTCTCTTCGATTAGGCGATGAAGGCTGGATGTCCTTCACCACAGGTCGCATTCACTGGACACGGCGACGCGTTAACGCAACGCCTGCGCCGATGAGCGCGCCCACAATCCCCCACATCACCATCAGAAACGCGCGGCGCGGGCTATCGCGTTTTACCGGTTCTTCAGGCGTTCGCAAATACCTGTAAGTCTGAAAACGCGGGTCCAGGGTCGGTCCCACGTTTAACGTCGTTAACATGGCGCGGCTTTGGTCATAATCAAGATCGTACTGCGGCCCGACCGCCTGCAGATTTTCCAGACGGGCCTGCAGCATCGGCCGGCCCAGTAAAAACAGTTCGGAATCCGGCAGCTGGTCTGGTGGAATGTCGGTTTCGCTGCGGGAAATATTGTGTTGCTGGGCGACTTTCAGCGCCTGCTCCACGCTATGCATGCGGCGATTGAAAATTTCGCGCGCCACCTCTTCCTGGCGCTTAACCTGCGCTTTCATCTGCACGGTTCGCGCGGCCCAGGCGCCCTTAAGCTCGTCATTCAGGTGACCCGCCGCGCGCTGGCTGGCGAAGGCGACATACTGACGCAGCAGATTATTGGCATCCGGGGCGGTTTCCGCCGTCAGCTTCACGCTGTCGTTAACGCTTTTGAGCGCATCGCCGGGCATAAACTGAATGTCGTTAATCAGATCGTCCAGCAAAGCGGCATCGGCGCGGGCGTTACCCGACTGGCGCTGCTTGTAGTAGTCCGTTTGCAGCCAGAAATCGCGGCGGGTATCCCATGACGCCTGCTGCATAATGAACTCTTTATACGCTTCATCCATTACCGAAGGTTGATCGACCGAGACGAGATTGGCCTTGATATCGAGATTGCGTAAAAACTGCTGTTGCGAATAGTACCCGCCCAGCATGTTCACCGTCGGCCGGTCGGTAATTGCCGTCGCGCTCCACTCCTGGCGAGCAAAGAAGGTATAGACCAGAACAATCAGTGCAAAGAGCACCGCGAAACCTGCTATCCAGCTTTTTCCTGCCCACAGGGCGCGAAACAGCCCGCGAATATCCAGCTCATTCTCAACGTTCACTGTTTGTGCTCCCGGTAATGGTTGAGTCATCACGTCCCCAGATTGACTTGGTTAATTTGGATTATTGCCGCTGTGTCGCCGTATTCTGCGTCTAATGCGCTTAACCATGCGCGCCACTTTCCAGGCGCGTTTAATACAGTAGCCATAAAGAAAGAAGGCCACCAAAAAGAGTATTAACATCACCCATTCAGGAACAATACGGGTGTATTCCGCTGCCACCCCAACCAGCGCCAGCAGCGCGGCGGCCAGGGTGATCAGCACGAATGCCTGGCGGGAAGTAAACCCGGCGCGCATGATCAAGTGATGAATATGCTGACGGTCCGGGGAGAACGGACTCATTCCTTTACGCAGGCGGCGGTACATAATCGCCACCATATCCATCAACGGGATCGCAATAATCCATAGCGCAGTGACAGGGCTAATGGGATGCGTCTTTCCCTGCGTGGTCTCCAGCAGGATCCAGATGATAGTGAAGCCAATCATGGTGCTGCCGGCGTCACCCATAAAGACTTTATAGCGACGGCCAAGCGCCCCGAGGTTAAGTAAAATATAGGGCAAAATGGCGGCAATCATCGCAAAACACCACATTGCCAGGCTGTACTGGCCATCAAACCACAGAATGATACCGGTTGCCGCAAAAGAGACGGAGGAGAGGCCGCCCAGCAGGCCATCGATGCCATCAACCATATTGAAGGCGTTGATCGCGGCCCAAACGGCGAAAAGCGTGAGGAAGAAGCCAAAGGGGCCGAGCACCAGCTCCCATGAGCCAAATATAAAGCCGAGGCTACTTAGATGAAGATTTCCCACCATCATCATAATGACGGCGATGGCGGCCTGAATTACCGCGCGAATTTTTACGCTGATATCAAAGCGGTCGTCTAACGCGCCGACCAGCACAAGCACCCCGGCACACCCCAGGTATAACTTTGCGTGGGGAATGTAATAATCGGCGATGGCAAACGTAAAACAAATACCTGCGAAAACTGAAATACCACCGACTAACGGAATCAAACCCTGATGCCGTTTACGATAGTTAGGTTTATCCACGAGCCCAACTCTTTTTGCCGCCTTGCGGGCGACAAATATAAACAGGGTGGTGAATAAGAAAATACTGATTAATTCAGTAATAGCAGTGAGTAAATTCACAACGCATGTGCTCTCAGCATAGTTAATCCGGGAAGTATAACGACGATGCCTCAACTCCAGAAGGGGCAAAGCAGAACATTACAAATTTATTGTAGAAATTTTAGACTGTTAAAGCTGTCTCTGCCTGCCATCCTGCTGCGCACATCATACGTTAACGCCCATTTTGTTTTCCCTTCCTGGATCATACAAACCCGGAAAACAAAACGCCACGCAATAGCGTGGCGTTCTCTGGCTTTTTTAACTTACGAGCGCTTCATCATATCGAAGAAGTCGTCGTTAGTTTTGGTCATCGCCAGTTTATTGATGAGGAATTCCATCGCGTCGATTTCACCCATCGGGTGAATGATTTTACGCAGGATCCACATCTTCTGCAGCTCTTCCTGAGTGGTGAGCAGCTCTTCTTTACGGGTACCGGAACGGTTGTAGTCGATAGCCGGGAAGACGCGTTTCTCAGCGATCTTACGTGAGAGGTGAAGCTCCATGTTACCGGTGCCTTTAAACTCTTCGTAGATAACTTCGTCCATTTTAGAACCGGTATCGATCAGCGCTGTTGCGATGATGGTCAGGCTACCGCCCTCTTCCACGTTACGCGCGGCGCCGAAGAAACGCTTCGGACGATGCAGGGCGTTGGCGTCCACACCACCGGTCAACACTTTACCGGAAGCCGGAACTACGGTGTTGTAGGCGCGCGCCAGACGGGTAATCGAGTCGAGGAGGATGATAACGTCTTTCTTGTGTTCAACCAGACGCTTCGCCTTCTCGATAACCATTTCGGCAACCTGAACGTGGCGAGAGGCCGGTTCGTCAAAGGTAGAAGCAACCACTTCGCCTTTAACCAGACGCTGCATCTCGGTCACTTCTTCCGGACGTTCGTCGATCAGCAGTACCATCAGCACGCAATCAGGATGGTTGTACGCAATGCTCTGCGCAATATTCTGCAGCAGCATGGTTTTACCCGCCTTCGGCGGCGCAACAATCAGACCACGCTGACCGCGGCCGATCGGCGATGCCAGATCCAGCACGCGAGCGGTTAAGTCTTCCGTTGAGCCATTACCGCGTTCCATACGCAGACGTGAATTTGCGTGCAGCGGGGTTAAGTTCTCAAACAGAATCTTGTTACGGGCGTTTTCCGGCTTATCGTAGTTAACTTCGTTAACTTTCAACAACGCAAAGTAACGCTCACCCTCTTTAGGAGGACGAATCTTACCGGAAATGGTGTCACCAGTGCGGAGGTTGAAGCGGCGGATTTGGCTGGGAGATACGTAGATGTCGTCGGGACCGGCGAGGTAGGAGCTGTCTGCTGAACGGAGGAAACCAAATCCATCCTGCAGTATCTCCAGTACGCCATCGCCAAAGATATCTTCGCCACTCTTCGAATGCTGCTTGAGGATGGCAAAAATAATATCCTGCTTACGCATACGGGCCAGGTTTTCCAGCCCCATATTTTCGCCGAGAGTAATCAGCTCAGAAACCGGCGTATTCTTTAATTCGGTAAGATTCATAATGGTGTGGGTTCTTAAACTCGGGGTAATTCTCGAACTTAATGTTGTGAATGGTATGGCAGGAACATCCATGCCTGTTAACGGCCTTCATCTCGTGTCTGTACGTTGCCTGGTCACAGGAAAGAACGCAGAACTGAAACGACTAAACGGAATGAGTGATAAGCCCGGATTATAAGCCTCACGCGCATTTTTGCGGGACGCTTTGGGTAAAACAAGATTCAAACAAAGGTATGTTTAAAACGAAGTCTGAGATTAACTTAGCACGACTCTCGCCGGGCGTCCAGAGATCCGCAAAAAATAGGAGCCTGGACGCCGGAACAGCAAGCCGCTTACGCCAGGTTGGCGTCAAGGAACTCTTTCAGCTGGCCTTTAGACAGCGCGCCGACTTTAGTCGCTGCAACTTCACCATTTTTGAACAGCAGCAGGGTCGGGATGCCGCGAATGCCGTATTTCGGCGCAGTACCCGGGTTCTGATCGATGTTCAGCTTCGCAATGGTCAGTTTGCCCTGATACTCTTCAGCGATCTCATCCAGAATCGGGGCGATCATTTTGCACGGACCACACCACTCTGCCCAGAAATCGACGAGGGTTAGCCCGTCAGCCTTGAGTACGTCCGTGTCAAAACTGTCGTCAGTCAGGTGAATAATTTTATCGCTCATATTTAACTCCACAGGAATAAGCCTGGTGTGTTGGTGTCGCAGTCATCAACGACGTGTCAATGCTACGTTATGCACGCTGTTCTTCAGAATGCCTCTTTTATAACGCTCTGCGTCACAATGTCCATCATGAACTTTGTCCCACAGAAGTTAAAGCAACCAGCGTTCAAACCGGCTTATCGCAGATTTGTCACCCTCGCCTTGCTTAGTAGTCTAAGCTTTCGAAGATTCGTTCAGTTGCCGCAGACGCACCTTGAATAATTTCATACATAGCCAACGAAAGGTTGACGTTATTTCACCGGATACGCTTTCTTAATGCAATAGTTAGCTGATATTCTACCACACTATGAGCAAAACACATTTAACAGAACAGAAGTTTTCCGACTTCGCCCTGCACCCGGCAGTGATTGAAGCCCTTGAAAAGAAAGGGTTTCATAATTGTACACCCATTCAGGCCCTCGCTCTCCCGCTAACGCTGGAAGGTCGCGATGTCGCCGGGCAGGCGCAAACCGGTACCGGTAAAACGATGGCGTTTCTGACGTCAACGTTTCATTATCTTCTCACACACCCGGCTATCGCTGACCGTCAGGTCAATCAGCCGCGGGCGCTAATCATGGCGCCGACGCGTGAACTGGCGGTACAGATCCATGCCGACGCTGAACCACTGGCGCAGGCGACCGGTCTGAAGCTGGGACTCGCGTACGGCGGCGACGGCTACGATAAGCAGCTGAAAGTGCTGGAAAGCGGCGTGGATATTCTGATCGGTACCACCGGTCGCCTTATCGATTACGCTAAACAGAACCATATTAACCTCGGCGCTATTCAGGTTGTCGTGCTCGACGAAGCCGATCGCATGTACGATCTCGGCTTTATTAAAGATATTCGTTGGCTGTTCCGCCGTATGCCGCCCGCGAATCAGCGCCTGAACATGCTTTTCTCCGCCACCCTTTCTTATCGCGTACGTGAACTGGCGTTCGAACAAATGAACAACGCCGAGTACGTTGAAGTTGAGCCAGAGCAGAAAACCGGCCACCGAATTAAAGAAGAACTGTTCTACCCTTCCAATGAAGAAAAAATGCGCCTGCTGCAGACGCTGCTGGAAGAAGAGTGGCCCGATCGCGCGATTATTTTCGCCAATACCAAGCATCGCTGTGAAGATATCTGGGGTCACCTGGCGGCGGACGGCCATCGCGTTGGCCTGTTAACCGGCGACGTCGCGCAGAAAAAACGTCTGCGTATTCTTGACGAATTTACCCGCGGCGAAATCGATATTCTGGTCGCAACCGACGTAGCTGCTCGCGGTCTGCATATTCCAGCCGTGACGCACGTCTTTAACTACGATCTGCCGGACGATTGCGAAGACTACGTTCACCGTATTGGCCGTACCGGCCGCGCTGGCGCCAGCGGTCACTCCATCAGCCTGGCCTGTGAAGAGTACGCGCTGAACCTTCCGGCGATTGAAACCTATATTGGTCATTCGATTCCGGTGAGCAAATACAATTCGGACGCGCTCATGACTGACCTGCCTAAGCCGCTGCGCCTCACGCGCCCGCGTCCGGGCAACGGCCCGCGCCGCAACGGTCCGCCACGTAATCGTCGTCGTTCAGGTTAAAGAAATATGCCATACACAAAATCGTTCAAGCAGCATCAAGGCCGCAAGAAAGCGAATCGCAACAAGCTGACGCTGGTCAGCGATTCGGGTACAGAGAACGCAGCCAACACAGAGGCAGTTTGAAAGATGAAGTGTATGAGTTCCACCTCGCTCTATGCCGCTATCGATCTGGGATCTAATAGCTTTCATATGCTGGTTGTACGCGAGGTGGCCGGAAGCATCCAGACCCTGAGTCGCATCAAACGCAAAGTACGTCTGGCCGCAGGCCTGAACAGCGACAACACGCTCTCTGCGGAAGCTATGGAACGCGGCTGGCAATGTTTACGCCTGTTTGCCGAGCGTTTGCAGGATATTCCTCCGGCGCAAACCCGCGTGGTGGCTACCGCGACGCTGCGGCTGGCGGTTAACGCCGGCGAGTTTCTGGAGAAAGCGCGGGACATTCTCGGCTGCCCGGTGCAGGTTATCAGCGGTGAAGAGGAAGCACGCCTGATTTATCAGGGTGTGGCCCATACTACCGGCGGTGCAGATCAGCGTCTGGTCGTGGATATTGGCGGCGCCAGTACCGAACTGGTTACCGGCACCGGTGCGCAAACGACCTCGCTTTTCAGCCTGTCGATGGGCTGTGTGACCTGGCTGGAACGCTACTTTGCCGATCGCAGCCTGACCAAAGAGAACTTTAGCCAGGCCGAAACCGCTGCGCGTGAAGTGCTGCGCCCCGTCGCCGATGTTCTGCGCTACCACGGTTGGAAAGTGTGCGTCGGCGCATCCGGCACCGTGCAGGCGTTACAGGAAATCATGATGGCGCAGGGGATGGATGAACGCATCACCTTAGCCAAGCTACAACAGCTCAAACAGCGCGCGATTCAGTGCGGACGTCTGGAAGAGCTCGAAATTGAAGGCCTGACGCTTGAACGCGCGCTCGTCTTTCCTAGTGGCCTGGCTATTCTGATTGCCATTTTCAGCGAGCTCAATATTCAGTGCATGACTCTCGCGGGCGGGGCGCTGCGCGAAGGCCTCGTTTACGGCATGCTGCATCTGTCGGTCGATCAGGATATTCGCAGCCGTACGTTACGCAATATTCAGCGCCGGTTTTTGGTAGATACCGAGCAGGCACAGCGCGTTGCTCAGTTAGCCGCCCATTTCGCTCATCAGGTAGAAAAGAGCTGGGAAATTGAGCCGTTATGCTTTGATTTGCTGCAAAGCGCCTGCCAGTTGCATGAAATCGGTTTGAGCGTAGAGTACAAACAGGCGCCGCTGCACGCCGCGTGGCTGGTGCGCAACCTGGACCTGCCCGGCTTTACCCCCGCGCAAAAGAAGCTGCTGGCGACGTTGCTGTTAAACCAAACCAACGCAGTCGATCTTTCTTCCATTCATCAACAGAACGCGGTGCCGCCGAGAGTCGCTGAGCATATGTGCCGTCTGCTGCGCCTGGCTATTTTATTTGCCAACCGCCGACGCGACGATCTGCTGCCGATGATGACGCTGGCCGCTGAAGATGAGTGCCTGACGCTGACCCTGCCGCAGGGATGGCTGGAAAACCATCCTCTTGGTCGGGAAATGGTCGAGCAAGAGTGCCAGTGGCAGAGCTACGTTCACTGGCCGCTGCAGATTATCGAGGATAGCGCAGCAATATAGCCCAATCAGGGGGATACCATGCGAGAAGAACTGGACTTCAAATCGCTGCGTTTTTTTTCCGCCCTCTTCCGTCTGGGCAATGTCTCTCCCGCCGCCGAAGCGCTTAATATCAGCCAGCCGACCGGCAGCTTATTGTTGAAAAAACTTCGCGAGCATTTCGACGATCCCCTGTTTGTGCGAATCGGACAGCGTATGGTGCCCACGCCGCGCGCAGATGATATTGCTCAGACCGTTTTTACTATTCTTCAACTGGTCGATAACCAGCTCCCTGGCAACCCTGAATTTAACCCCCAAGCCAGCACACGTAATTTCACTATCGGCATGACTGATATCAGCCAGATGACGTTGTTGCCGCCGTTGCAGGCACAGCTACAGCAGCTTAACGCCGAAGGCATTACTATTTCGGTGCTGAATATCGATGATCAAACGCTGGGTGCGCTTGAGTCTGGGAAGTGCGATTTAGCTATAGGCTATCTTAGGCAGCTACCGGATAACATTTACCAGCAGCGCCTGTTTGATCAATCCTACGTATGCCTGACAGCAGAAAACCATCCGCGGATCCGAGCCGCGTTTACCGCCGAGAACTGGCGCCAGGAAAAGCATCTGGCCGTTCACGTCAACGGGACCGGGCATGGCGATATCGATAGATTACTTAACGAATACGGTATGCCGCGACGCATCGCCCTCACTCTTCCCAGCTTTTTAGGCGCAGGCGAGCTGGTTGCGGGCAGTGAATTGATTGCCGTCGTCCCCGAGCAGCTGGCAAATCATATTATTACTCGCTATCCCTGCTGCAGCTGGCCGCTGCCATTTTCGCTGCCGGAAATTGCTATTCGCCAGGTCTGGCATCAGCGTCTGCACCGCGATCCCGGGCACATCTGGTTGCGGTCGCTGATCGTAAACTTACCCACAACCGGCAGTAGCAAAATTCCCTATTAATTTTCCGGCTCCCGGAGGTCATGCTGTATTAGCTTTTCTGATACCCTGTATTGCATTCTGTTTATTGCTGCCAGTACGTAAAAAATCCTATTCTCCTCGCATCAGGTCATATTAAAACCAAATAGAGGAATAGAGTATGCGTGGAAAAATCGCGTTAGAAGAACACGTTTCAACACCTAAAAACAACAGCCTTTGGGACTCTACTGGTGAAGCCTCAAGAAACGGTTCAGAATATATGATGGACGTTGAGCGCCGCTTATTAGATCGTAGCTATCAACTGGATGAAATGGCCCAGAGAAATATCGACCATGTTATTCTTTCTCTAACTTCCCCTGGCGCCCAATCTATTTTGGATAAAGCCACAGCCGTATCTTTTGCGCGCGAAACCAACGACTACATCATCGAGAATTATGTTAAACCTAATCCGGATAAATTTAGCGCATTCGCTACTCTGGCACTACAAAACCCCGAAGCTGCGGCCGAAGAACTGGAGCGTGCGGTAAAAAAATTGGGCATGAAAGGCGCGCTGATTAACGGTTACACCAACGTCAAGGATAACGAGCACGGTCTGTACCTGGATGATGAATCAATGCTGGTATTCTGGGATAAAGTCAACGAACTGAACGTTCCCGTTTATCTGCATCCGCGTGAGCCCTTAGAAGGCCCGGCGCGCGGCATCTACACCGGTTATGAAAGCCTGATCGGATCCGCCTGGGGCTTTGCCCAGGAAACCGCGGTTCATGCGATTCGCCTGATGATGAGCGGGTTGTTCGATCGCTATCCCAATCTGAATCTGGTGTTGGGTCACTTAGGCGAAGGCCTGGTTCATATGCTGCCACGCACCCAACACCGTCTCTATCGTCAGCGTTTCGGCTGCGGTCTGGGCAAAGCAGAAAAACCGTTAATGCACTATTTGCAGAATAACTTTATCGTCACCACCAGCGGCCATTTTAATACCTACTCTCTGCAAAATGCGCTAGCTATTATGGGTCCGGATCGCGTGATGTTCTCCGTCGATTATCCGTATGAAGATATTCATCAGGCCTGTGATTGGTTCGATCCTCTGGAAATGGATAGTGAACTGAAGAATAAAATCGCCTGGGGTAATGCCAGCCGCGTATTTAACATTAAATAATTCCATCCTGTATTAATGAAAGGGCCTGACAACAGGCCCTTTCAATTATGGAGAATATATCATGCCGGTAGGAATCTTTGTTTGCAGTGGCTCGCTACTTGTCGGCGCAATTTTTGGCGCATCACTCAATCGATTTATTCCCGAACATTTAAAAAAGACCTTACCTTTAATCGCCGGGTTAATTTCTATTAGCATGGGCGTGTTTTTTCTCAATAAGCTGATGAATCTCCCGCCCATTGCCCTGGCTGTCATCATCGGCACCATTATCGGTAGCCTGCTGCATATCGAAAAAGTTATCGAAAATGCTGGTATAAAGCTTCGGGGCCCCGTTGAGAAAGTATTTCCCGGCAAAGGCAGCGCCGATATTGATCCCCAGGATTTCACTAATCAGTTTATCGCCGTACTGATCCTGTTTTGCGCCAGCGGAACCGGTATTTTTGGCGCATTAACCGAAGGTATGACAGGAGATGCGACCATACTGCTCACCAAATCCATTCTCGACTTTTTCACCGCCGCTATTTTTGCCTCCGCGCTGGGGTACATCATCGCCGTTATCTTTGTGCCCCAGCTTATTGTATTCGCGATCCTCTTCTTCGCCGCCAGCGTTATTATGGCGTTAATCACCCCTTCAATGATCGCGGATTTTACTGCCTGCGGCGGCATCATCATGCTGGCAACGGGCTTTCGACTCTGCGGGATTCGTGCTTTTCCGACGGCGAACATGCTGCCATCGCTACTGCTGGTGATGCCCTTCTCCGCCGCCTGGCAACAGTTGATCGCCTGAACGTTATGCTACCAGCATCGCCCGGATGCTGGTGTTACGCGTCTTTTTTGTGAGCGCTGCCCGGTTTACCGCCAGACGCAGACTGGAGTTTCACCCGGAAATCAAAGTTAAAGTAATTGCTCAGGCAAAATGCAGTACCGTACTCAAGCACCTCTCCCTGAGCATTACGACTTTTCAGCGTAATTTTCATCAATGGCACGCCTTGCGGCAGGTCGAGCAAATTCAGTTCTTCGCCGGAAGGGATATGTACCGTGAGTGAGTAGTCCTGGAGATCGGGAAAAATATTATTTTCCGCCCAGTGCGCGTACAGCGACCCTTCAAGCAGATCCGGACGGGGTAAAAAACGCTCGGGAATAAACATGGTTTCGATGGAGACTGGAAGCGCATCGACTAAACGCACGCGTTTTATTTTCGCCACCCGATCGCCGACGGCGATCTCCAGTTCACGAGCCAAAAAATCATCCGCCGCCAGTTTTTCCCTCACCAGCCATCGGTTAGATACCGTCCCCGAATTTTGCAGCTGGGCAGAAAATCCCCCGCTGGCAAGGTTATAGCTTACCGGCAAATTGACCTCGGTACCCTTTCCGTGACGCTTAATCACCAGCCCGGCTTCCAGCAGGGCATCCAGCGCCTTCACCACCGTCACGCGCGAGAGCTCAAGCGTCTGCGACATTTTACGTTCGGAGGGCAAAATACTGCCGTGCGTCAGCAGCCGCTCCGTCATTGCCGCTTCAATGGCTTGTTTAAGTTGAATATAAAGCGGCGCGGGGGCCTCTGCATTCAGACGCCCTTTTATATACTCAAGCAACGGTTGCGACATCGTTTCGTGGCCTTCCGGAATTTAGTAGCAGTGGATTTATCCTAGTGGATCCATACTGGAATTAGTAGCCCCATCATAACGTCTCCCCGCCCTTTTGAGCGCCGCATTTTTCTTGCAGAATGCGCCTGCGATCACAGCATGACCATAAAGGACTTTAACTGGACTTAATCTGGATCTATTTTTAGGATAACTTTTATTCACTTGTTTCCGGGAGTCAACGATGTCTGATATTCGCCCTACTAATACCGCCGAAAACCGCATCCTTGGCTGTCTTTACGGGCAAGCCATCGGTGATGCGATGGGCATGCCTTCCGAACTGTGGCCTAAACGCCGCATTATCAATCACTTTGGTTGGATTGAACGCTTCCTTCCTGGACCGAAAGAGAATATTGCGGCCTGCGAATTTCACGCCGCAGAGTT
The DNA here is from genome assembly GCF_040065135.1 of Klebsiella sp. CN_Kp066. Classification (NCBI taxonomy): domain Bacteria; kingdom Pseudomonadati; phylum Pseudomonadota; class Gammaproteobacteria; order Enterobacterales; family Enterobacteriaceae; genus Klebsiella; species Klebsiella sp. CN_Kp066. The sequence goes on from NZ_JBEAIU010000032.1 coordinate 59,234, forward strand.
TACCGATGACACCCATCAGTGCATCGCACTAATGGATGCCCTGAATGATACCAACGGCGTGACCGATCCACTGGCTATTGCCAGGCATATTCTGCTATGGGCCAGACGCTGCCAGGCTTTTGAAAAAAATATTCTCGGCCCAACCTCGAAGGCCTCCCTGCTGGCGCTTGAACAGGGGCAAGCGCTCGATGAGATCGCGGCCAACGGCGTGACCAACGGTGCGGCAATGCGCGTGGCGCCCATGGGCTGTCTGCTGCCGACCCGGAATAAGGCATTTTTCATTGAGCAAGTTCGCCTCTCCTGCCTGCCGACGCACAAATCAGATATCGCCATCGCCGGCGCGGTAGTTATCGCCTGGGCGATCAGTCGCGCCATTGAAGGAGCCGGATGGCTGTTAATTAAAACGGAGCTGGCATCGCTCGCCAATGAAACCCAGCGCCAGTATGAGTCCACTTTTAGTCCACTTCTCGGTAACCGAATTAATCTCGCGCTGACCACGATCGCCAGCGAAACCGACCATCTGACAGGAATTGAACGTATTTATGAGGATATCGGCGCCGGAATGGATATTATCGAGTCTGTCCCCGCGGCGATTGCGCTGGTCGAGCTGGCAAAAACGCAGCCTATGAAATGCGCTATGCTGGCGGCCAATTTAGGCGGCGACACCGACACGATAGGCGCGATGGCAACCGCCATCTGCGGCGCGCTTCATGGCATAGAGGCGTTTCCTGAGGAACATATCCAACAGATTAATCGGGCCAATAGCATAGACTTCGCGCCTTACGCACAGCGGCTTGCAGGATACCGCTTCGCTTAATTGACAGAGGGCATCAATATGGACAGCAAAGCTTCATACGATGGAAATATCCAGACAGCAGATCCCGGAATGGCGGAGTTGGGGATTGATCTGGTCCCCCCGGTCCACCAGACCCAAAAACCGATCCAGCTATTTTTCGTCTGGTGCGCCGCAAACATCGGCATTCTTGGCGTCGTTTACGGCGCAGTCATTGTATCGTTCGGCCTCTCCTTCTGGCAGTCGATTCTTGCCGCCGTGGCGGGCGTCGCCTCCTTTGCGCTGGTCGGCGTCACCAGTATCGCCGGAAAAATCGGCCGCACCACGACGCTGACGCTTTCACGCGTCATTTTTGGCAAGCGCGGCAACATTGCACCTACCAGCTTCTGCTGGGTAAACCTGATGGGCTGGGAGTCGGTCAATATCATTACCGGTACGCTCACCCTCGTTGCGCTGTTTGCCGCCATGGGTTTTGAAGAGAGCCTGACCACCACCGCGCTGTCGCTTTTTCTGTTTGGCGGCCTGACCGTGCTGGTTAGCGTGCTCGGCCAAAATGCCGTGCTGATGATGCAAAAGTGGATCACCCGCATCTTTGGCGCCATGACGCTGCTGGTCGTCATTTATCTGCTCTTCACCGCGGACTGGCAGGCCATACTCGCGCTGCCGTCAGGTAGCTGGCTGACGGGCTTTCTACCGGCGGTCTCTATTATTGCCGCGGGCACCGGCATCAGCTGGGCGATCGCCGGCGCCGACTATAGCCGCGATCAGCGCCCTGACTCCGGCGAAAAGGGGATTTTCCTCGCCGTTGTCAGCGGCGCAGCCCTTCCCCTGCTGCTGCTAATGCTGACCGGAATACTGCTCACCGCCCAAATCCCCGATCTGGCCTCCAGCGAAAACCCCATTTCAGCGATCGGTAAACTGCTGCCTTCATGGATGGCAATCCCCTATCTAGCTGCAGCTACCGCCGGGGTTGTGACTATCGCCGTGCTGAGTCTCTATTCCGCCAGCCTTAACCTGTTAAGCATGGGAATTAAACTGCAGCAGCGTTCCGCCGTAGCCATTGATGCCGTGCTGGTTCTGGGGATCGCCCTCTACGTGCTGTTTGTCTCGAAAGATTTTCTCGGGCCGTTCATCGCGTTTCTGATTTTCTGCGGCGTATTTCTTGCCGCCTGGGCCGCCATCTTTATGGTCGATTTTTATCGGATGCGCCGCCGTGTCGGCTATTCTGAAGCTGATTTGTTCAGAGAAAGCGGTGCCAACCGTACCGCGCTGGGCTGCTGGATTGTCGGCGCGCTGGCGGGGTTGATGGTCTCTAAAACCGGGTTTATCGACGGACCTTTCGCGGTCGGCATTTTCGCGGACTCCAGCCTCGGGTTATTCGTCTCTTTTATTCTGAGCCTGGTGCTCTATCTTGTCTTCGGACCAAAAAAGGGGGGACAGCCGTGACAATCAGCGCTGACCAGCTATCGCCGCGGCGGCCGATCGTGGTGATCGGCGCCGCTTTTGGCGACATAATTCTCCATCTCGATGCGCTGCCGCAAAGCGGTAGCGATGTCCCCGCCCGCGACGGCGGACGGCAGATTGGCGGCTGCGCGTTTAACGTCGCCCGTGCGCTCTCGCGCCTCGAGCTGTTTCCCGTTAACGCCATACCGGTAGGCAATGGCGACTGGGGGCAGGCCGTTGCGCAAAAAATGGCGCTGGAAAACTTGCCCGTCCTATTGCGTCACCCCACCCACGATAACGGCTGGTGTCTGGCTCTTGTTGAAGCCGACAAAGAGCGGACGTTTATCACCATTGAGGGCTGCGAACAGCACTGGACTGATGAACTATTAGCGCAAATACCGCTGCCGAATGACGCGATTATTTACGTCTCGGGCTACGAACTGGCCAGCGAAGCGCTGCGCCAGTGGCTCCTTGCCCAGGCAGAAGATAAAACGCTGTTTGTCGATTTTGGCCCACGCCTGGGCGATCTGGATATTCGCTTTATTCAGGCGCTGCTGCGCAAACGCCCCGTTCTCACCCTTAATCGCGATGAACTTAGGGTGCTATGCGCGCGTTTATACGATCGGGATGGCGCCACGCTTGACGACGCCACTCGGCTCGCCAGCGACTGGCAGCTACGAGCAATTTGTCGGTTTGATAAGGATGGCGCGTGGGTGGTTGAACCTGACGCGCAACCGCAGCATATTCCGGCCTATCGTGTACAGGTTCACGACACGATTGCCGCAGGAGACAGCCACTGTGCCGGTACTATCGCCGGGCTGGCCTGCGGGATGGATCTGCGGCAGGCAACGCGGCTGGGCAATCAAGTGGCGGCCATTGTCGTCAGCAAACCTGGTTCAGACGGCGCTCCGAATCGCGAAGAGCTACGCCAGTTCCAGCGCCGAGAGGGCAACGGCCGCTAGCCGCTATTTACGTGCTTTCGCCAGCATCGCCCGGATGTTGGCGACGTTCGCTTGCCCTTTATGCATGCGCTCTTCCGGCGAAATAACTTTGCGCTCCTGCTCCCAAATCAGATCATCCTGCGGCAGTTCCAGCAGAAAACGGCTCGGCTCTGGCCGCACGAGTTCGCCGTACTGACGGCGCTCTTTGCACAGGGTAAAAGTCAGCTCTTTCTGCGCGCGGGTGATACCAACGTAGGCAAGGCGACGCTCTTCATCGACGTTGTCTTCATCAATGCTGCTCTGGTGCGGCAGCAGCCCCTCTTCCATACCAACCAGATAGACGTAGGGAAACTCCAGCCCCTTTGACGCGTGAAGCGTCATTAGCTGCACCTGATCCGTCTCCTCATCCGACTCGCCGCGCTCCATCATGTCGCGGAGGGTAAAGCGGGTAACGACCTGGGTAAGCGTCATCGGTTCATCGATCTCGCTGCCTTCGAGCATTTCGGTCATCCACGTGAACAGCGTATTGACGTTTTTCATCCGCATCTCGGCGGCTTTCGGGCTGGGCGAGGTCTCATAAAGCCAGGATTCATAATCCACGCCGCGGATCAGATCGCGGACAGCCGCAATCGGCTCGCGCTCGGAAAGCTGTTGAATCTCACGCAGCCAGTGGGTGAAGCGGGTCAAAGACTCGTAGCCGCGTCCGCTCAGCGTCTGGGTCAACCCCATATCGAAGCTGGCGGTAAACATGCTTTTATTGCGTCCCATCGCCCATTCGCCCAACTTTTTCAGGGTCGCCGAACCGATCTCGCGCTTTGGCGTATTGACGATGCGCATGAAGGCGCTGTCATCATCAGGGTTAGTCAGCACGCGCAGATAGGCCAGCAGGTCTTTAATTTCCGGGCGGGAAAAGAACGACGTGCCGCCGGAAATTTTGTACGGGATGCGGTTCTGCATCAGCATCTTTTCAAAAACCCGCGACTGATGGTTGCCGCGATACAGGATCGCGTAGTCCTTATAGGCGGTTTTATTAATAAAGTGATGAGCGATGAGTTCACCGGCAACGCGCTCCGCCTCATGGTCTTCGTTATTGGCGGAGAGCACCTTCAGCTCTACGCCATAGCCCAGTTCGGAAAACAGGCGCTTCTCGAAAACGTGCGGATTATTGGCGATCAGGATGTTCGCCGCCTTCAGGATGCGCCCTGATGAGCGATAGTTTTGCTCCAGCTTGATCACCTGCAGCGCCGGGAAATCCTGGCTTAGCAGTACCAGATTCTGCGGCCGCGCGCCGCGCCAGGAGTAGATCGACTGATCGTCATCGCCGACCACGGTAAAGCGCGCCCGCTGTCCCACCAGCAGTTTTACCAGCTCGTACTGGCTGGTATTGGTGTCCTGGTATTCATCCACCAGCAGATAACGGATCTTATTCTGCCAGCGTTCCCGCACCTCTTCGTTACGCTGCAGCAGCAGCGTTGGCAGGAGGATCAGATCGTCGAAATCGAGTACGTTGCAGGCTTTCATGTGCGCATCGTACAGGCCGTAGCAGTGAGCGAAGATCCGCTCCCGCTCCCCCTTCGCGCCGGCGGCGGCCTGAGAAGGTGTTTTCAGATCGTTTTTCCAGTTGGAGATCGTGGAGATCAGCTGCTGAAGCACCACTTTATCGTCTTCGATCAGCCCCTCGGTGAGCTCTTTTAACAGCGCGACCTGGTCGGTATCGTCGAACAGCGAGAAGTTTGATTTCATCCCTAACGCGGCGTATTCGCGCTTGATAATGTCCAGCCCCAGCGTGTGGAAGGTGGAAATCATCAGCCCGCGCGCCTCTTTGCGCCCCAGCGTTTGCCCGACGCGCTCTTTCATTTCGCGCGCCGCCTTATTGGTAAAGGTGACTGCCGCAATATGGCGCGCCTGATAGCCGCAGCCGCGGATCAGGTGGGCGATTTTATTGGTAATAACGCGGGTCTTACCGGAACCGGCACCCGCCAGCACCAGGCACGGTCCGGTAACGAATTCGACGGCTTGTTGTTGGCCAGGGTTTAAACGCATGGGAGTCTTTTGCTCAATCTTCGAACGGGGTGGGGATTGTAGCAGAAAGAGGGGCACAGAGAGCAACAGGCTGCCCTTTCAGGCAGCCTGTAAATCGCTAAATCAGGATCCGGCGGCGGCAAGCGGCGCATAGCCATTACGCTGCGCGCTCTTGATCCAGCTGTATGAGCCCATGACCGCGATAGCCGTCAGCAGAACATACTCAAGCGACATTGCGTAAACGCCCTGTACCGCGTAGATAACCACGCTAATCACGTCGATAACGACCCACAGCAGCCAGTTTTCGACAAACTTACGCGTCATCAGTACCATGGCGGCAATTGACAACACCAGCATGGTGGAATCCCAGAACGGGAAGGCGTCGGGCTGGAGGTCGGGCATCGCCACCTGCATGCCGAACGTTTGCAGCAGGGCAATCATGATGCGGGTCAGCATCGCAAACACCGGATCGATAAACAGCGTCATCAGCACGATCGCCACCGCGCAAACGGCGCCCAGCGCCAGCGTTTGCTGACGGGAAAGCCAGCGAACCTTGAGCGTAGCTTCCTGCGCCTCGTTTTGCCGGCTCCATGCGTACCAGCCGTAAATGTTGGCGGCGAAGAAAAATACCTGCAGCAGCAGGCTGGCATAGAGCTGAATCTGGAAGAAAATGGCCGCAAACAGCGTGACGTTAATCAGGCCAAACAGATAATTGATGATTTTTTCCCGGCTTGCGCACCAGATGCACAGCAGGCCGAATACGGTACCGATGGCTTCAATCCACGATAGCGCATAGCCGCCTTCGCCGAGAGGAATATTGACCATCACATTGTTAATGCTAAAAAAGTCCATCATAAACCTCCTTGCTGGCTAGCGGAATAAATGGCGCGCAGCGCCAGAGTAATTTGCCGTTCTTCGCCCTGCTGGCACAGAGCCTCCTGCTGAACATAATCATTGATACTGCTATCCAGGCAACCGTTGTGGGCAACCACTACGTTGAGCAATGAGGCTGTACGTAACCCGCGCAGCGCGCCGATGGTCATCAGGGCGGCGCTTTCCATATCCGCCCCCAGAATGCCAAGCGCCGACCACTGTGCATCCAGCTCCGCCTCGCGATCGGTATAAAAACTGTCATGGCTGCGCACCAGTCCGCACGCGGCGGGGATATTCATTTGCCGCGCCTGCGCCATCAGCTCCCAGGTCAGCTGCGGGTCGGCGCAGGCCGGATAGCCTGCCGGCGCATAGGTTCGGCTGGTGCCGTCATCCATAACCGCGCCGTGGGCGATAATTACGTCGCCGAGCGCAAGATTATCCTGCAGGGCGCCGCAGCTGCCGATACGAATCAGGGTCGTAACGCCGATCTGGCGCAGCTCTTCAATGGCGATCGCAGTGGAGGGGCCGCCGATTCCGGTGGAGAGCACCAAAATTTCCACGCCCTGATACCAGCCGCGTGCGGCGCGAAACTCCCGGTTCTGACCGAGCGGCTCGGGATTATCAAGAAAACTGACGATACGGTCGACCCTCTGGGGGTCGCCCGGCAGCAGCGCGTACCGCGCGCCGGTCATCTCTTTGTTTAACTGGATATGGGGTTGCAGCGACATACTCGCGCCTCCTTCACTCTTGCGGTTATCCGATATCAGCCTCCTGTTTAAGTTTTTCAGGAGCTAACAACACAATGCGTTCACCATCGGTATCAATAATTTGTAGCGCTTTCAGATCATGCAAAATACGGTTAATACTGCGGGTCGTCGCCGCAAATTCCTGGCTGAGATTCTGCTTATCCAGCAAGATTTCATTGGCGCCATCCTGCTGATAACGCAGCCATAGGGCCTGGCACACCCGCTGATGCAACGAATAAAGATTGTCGCTGCTGGCCTTTTTCGACAGCTGGTAATATTGCTGGCTAAAGAAGCGCAGCATCCGCTGGTTAAAATGGTTATCTAACGCCAGCCAGCGGCAGAAATATTCCTGTGACAGGCTGAGAAGCTGCACATGTCCCACCGCCGCCACCGAGCAGATGTACTGACGCGACTCAAAGATCTCGAGCTCGCCCACCATATCGCCTTTTCGGTAGCGGGCCTGGCGATAGCGGCGCCCATCTTCAGCCTCGTAGAAAACATCCACCTCACCGGCGATAATCAGCGAAAAGCGCTGACACACCTCCCCCTGTCGACAGATAAAATCGCCGCGCGGGATCTCTTCGAAGCGCCAGCGCTGCATGATCTCGAGGGGACAATATTTTAGTAATTCATAGAGCTGTGGATCGCTCACGATCTCACTCAGCCCCGAAAGCCAGCCAACTGAAAATTCAGGTTTTTTCATTGTATCCATGTTATCTCGCTCCAGGACTATAAGGACAGGACGGCTGTCCCTGACCAGAGGGAATACGCCGGATAAAAGTGTTGCTCATCTCCCGCTTCCGTTTATCAGGCGAGACATCTGTCCCGCGATGGCGAAGAGTATAGGTCCACGGCTAAAGCGGGTGGTAAAGTAACGGGATATCTTTGCGACTGAGAACACCATAATGGCAAAAAGCGCAGCAGCCCTGCACATCCTGGTTAAAGAAGAGAAACTGGCGCACGAGATCCTCGCCAAACTGGAACGTGGCGTCAGCTTCGATCACCTGGCAAAGCGCTATTCGAAATGTCCATCAGGACGCAACGGCGGCGATCTTGGGGAGTTTAATCAAGGCGTTATGGTCGGGCCGTTTGATAAAGCGGTCTTCAGCTGCCCGCTGCTCAAGCCATATGGACCGGTCAAAACCAAGTTCGGCTACCACATCATTAAGGTGCTCTATCGCCGCTAGCCCATGCTACTATTGCGCCCTGATTTATCCCCCATTCACTCAAGGTACGATCATGGCAAAAACGGCAGCAGCACTGCATATCCTGGTTAAAGAAGAGAAGCTGGCACTGGATCTTCTGGAGCAAATTAAAAACGGCGCCGATTTCGGCAAACTGGCGAAGAAGCACTCGATCTGCCCGTCAGGCAAACGCGGCGGCGATTTAGGTGAATTCCGCCAGGGTCAGATGGTGCCGGCGTTTGATAAAGTCGTCTTCTCCTGCCCGGAGCTGGAGCCAACCGGCCCGCTGCACACTCAGTTTGGTTATCACATCATCAAGGTGCTGTACCGCAAATAAAAAAACCGGTGTCTTATTTGCACCGGTTTTTTATCTCACAGCTTTCCCCTAAGGATTTCAGCTTGCAGGAAGGCGGCAAGTGAGTACAGCCCCAGTCACATAGATAACTATGTGACTGGGGTGTACGAACGCAGCCAACGCATCTGCAAGTTGAAAGGCGACGGGGAATTAGCCCGCTACCGCAATACGTTTCATATCGGTCATATAGCCGCGCAGTTTCTTACCAACCTGCTCGATAGCGTGGCTGCGAATAGCTTCGTTCACGTCGCGCAGCTGAGCGTTATCTACCGCGCCTTCGGCAATCGCTTTGCCCAGGTCGCCGGTCTGCAGGGTAGTCATGAACTCTTTCAGCAGCGGTACGCAAGCGTAAGAGAACAGGTAGTTACCGTATTCTGCGGTATCGGAGATAACCACGTTCATTTCGTACAGGCGCTTACGGGCGATGGTGTTGGCGATCAGCGGCAGCTCGTGCAGCGATTCATAGTAAGCTGACTCTTCGATGATGCCGGAATCGACCATGGTTTCGAACGCCAGCTCAACGCCTGCTTTCACCATCGCGATCATCAGAACGCCTTTATCGAAGTACTCCTGCTCGCCGATTTTACCTTCAAACTGCGGCGCGGTTTCGAACGCGGTTTTACCGGTCTCTTCACGCCAGGTCAGCAGTTTTTTATCGTCGTTGGCCCAGTCAGCCATCATACCGGAGGAGAATTCACCGGAGATGATGTCATCCATATGTTTCTGGAACAGCGGCGCCATAATTTCTTTCAGCTGTTCGGACAGCGCGTAAGCACGCAGCTTAGCCGGATTAGACAGGCGATCCATCATCAGGGTGATACCGCCCTGCTTCAGCGCTTCGGTGATGGTTTCCCAGCCGAACTGAATCAGTTTCTCAGCGTATGCCGGGTCGGTACCTTCTTCCACCAGCTTGTCGAAGCACAGCAGAGAGCCAGCCTGCAGCATACCGCACAGAATGGTCTGTTCGCCCATCAGGTCGGATTTCACTTCCGCCACGAAGGAAGACTCAAGAACGCCCGCACGGTGACCGCCGGTGGCCGCAGCCCAGGCTTTAGCGATGGCCATGCCTTCGCCTTTCGGATCGTTTTCCGGGTGAACCGCGATCAGAGTCGGTACGCCAAAACCACGTTTGTACTCTTCGCGCACTTCGGTACCCGGACACTTCGGCGCTACCATCACAACGGTGATATCCTTACGGATCTGCTCACCCACTTCCACGATGTTGAAACCGTGAGAGTAGCCCAGCGCCGCGCCGTCTTTCATCAGCGGCTGAACGGAACGCACAACGTCAGAGTGCTGCTTGTCCGGCGTCAGGTTAACCACCAGGTCAGCCTGCGGGATCAGCTCTTCGTAGGTACCCACTTTGAAGCCGTTTTCGGTCGCTTTACGCCACGATGCGCGCTTCTCGGCGATCGCTTCTTTACGCAGCGCATAGGAGATATCGAGACCGGAGTCACGCATGTTCAGGCCCTGGTTCAGACCCTGAGCGCCACAGCCGACGATGACCACTTTTTTACCCTGAAGGTAGCTTGCGCCATCGGCGAATTCGTCGCGACCCATAAAGCGACATTTGCCCAACTGCGCCAGCTGCTGGCGCAGGTTCAGTGTATTAAAGTAGTTAGCCATGATGATACCTCGTGATGTTGTGTGTCTTATTTTGTTCGGTTCGCGGTTCAGCGAGAATGTACCCACATTACAACAGGAAATTTATTGCGGAAATTGATATATTCACAACGTCACGTTGCAATTTCTGCAATGTAAAATCGTGGAGTGCCGCCGGTGGATTTACGCGATCTAAAAACCTTCCTGCATCTGGCGGAAAGCCGCCATTTTGGCCGCAGCGCGCGGGCAATGCACGTCAGCCCTTCCACACTGTCCCGGCAAATTCAGCGCCTGGAAGAAGACCTCGGGCAGCCGCTGTTTGTCCGCGATAACCGCACGGTGACGCTTACCGAAGCGGGAGAAGAGCTACGAACGTTTGCCCAGCAGACGCTGCTGCAGTATCAGCAGCTGCGCCACACTATCGATCAGCAAGGGCCGTCGCTGTCGGGCGAGCTACATATCTTCTGCTCGGTAACCGCCGCCTACAGCCACCTGCCTCCCATACTCGATCGCTTTCGCGCCGAGCACCCTTCGGTGGAAATTAAGCTCACCACCGGCGATGCCGCCGATGCGATGGAGAAAGTGGTGACGGGTGAAGCCGATCTGGCAATAGCCGGTAAGCCAGAAACGCTTCCCGGCGCGGTGGCCTTCGCAATGCTGGAAAATCTGGCGGTGGTGCTAATCGCCCCGGCGCTGCCTTGTCCGGTTCGCAACCAGGTCTCGGTGGAGAAGCCTGACTGGGCAACGGTACCCTTTATCATGGCCGACCAGGGCCCCGTGCGCCGCCGCATTGAGCTGTGGTTTCGTCGCCATAAAATCAGTAATCCATCAATTTACGCGACGGTGGGCGGACATGAAGCCATGGTATCCATGGTGGCGCTCGGCTGCGGCGTCGCGCTGCTGCCGGAAGTGGTGCTGGAAAATAGCCCGGAGCCGGTGCGCAATCGCGTAATGATTCTGGAGCGTAGCGACGAAAAAACCCCTTTTGAACTGGGCGTCTGCGCGCCCAAAAAGCGACTGCATGAACCGCTGATTAATGCGTTCTGGGAAATCGTTCAAACAAAATAAGGAGATAACATGCGTTCAGGGACGTTGCTATTAACCATAGCCATGGTGTTATGTTGTACCGTCCAGGCAAAACCGAAGGGCATTACCGTGCTGGATATCAAACATCTGGCGCTTCAGCAATGCCTGGTGGCGAATTACAAAGCCCGAACGCCTGAAGGCGCGCGATCGGCCCCGTCGCAGGATGCGTCATTTATGATTGAGAGATACGCCCTGGATAATGCCGGCGTGTGGAAGGCATTTCAGACGTTCGTCGCCAAAGAGACGAAAGATTTTGATCGGCTAACGATGTCATTACACCCTGACCATGCTCAGACTGCCAATAACGTGCTGGCGCAATGCATGAACTTTTATGAATCGGACAAGCTGGATAAGTATGTACGTGGGACGGTGATGAAGTAACCCATGCTGCCATTTATGTCATTCTGACAGATGACCGGAAGAGGCGGTTTCTTCCGGTCATCATAATAACTACCCCGCCAGGAAGAACCGGAACGCCGGGTTATGGGTTTCATCGTGGCAGTCGTAGCCCAGCTCATGCAGGCGGGTTTCAAAATCAGGCTCGTGATCGCCCAGTTCGAATGCCGCCAGCACGCGGCCATAATCGGTACCGTGACTGCGGTAGTGGAACAGTGAAATATTCCAGTGGGTACCCAGCGTATGCAGGAACTTCAGCAGGGCGCCGGGCGATTCCGGAAACTCGAAGCTGAACAAACGTTCCTGCAACGGCTGCGAAGGTCGCCCGCCGACCATGTAGCGTACGTGTAGCTTGGCCATTTCGTCGTCGGAGAGATCCACCACGCTGTAGCCCCCTTCATGCAGCAGATTGAGGATCTCTTTCCGCTCTTCCAGACCGCGACTCAGGCGCACACCGACAAAAATGCAGGCATTCTTTGCATCGGCGAAGCGGTAGTTAAACTCGGTCACCGACCGGCCACCCAGCAGCTGGCAGAACTTGAGGAAGCTGCCCTTCTCTTCAGGAATGGTGACTGCCAGCAGCGCTTCACGTTGTTCTCCCAGTTCGCAGCGTTCGGAAACGTAGCGCAGACCGTGGAAGTTGACGTTCGCACCGGAAAGCACGTGCGCCAGGCGTTCGCCGCGAATATTATGCTGAGCGATATATTTTTTCATTCCCGCCAGCGCCAGCGCGCCGGAAGGTTCTGCTACCGCACGCACGTCTTCAAACAGGTCTTTCATCGCCGCGCAGATGGCATCGCTATCAACGGTGACGATGTCGTCGAGATACTCCTGACAGAGACGGAAAGTCTCATCACCGATACGTTTAACCGCCACGCCTTCGGCAAATAGCCCCACGCGGGGTAAATCAACCGGATGGCCCGCATCGAGGGCGGCTTTCAGACAGGCAGAATCCTCAGCTTCAACCGCAATGACCTTAATCTGCGGCATGAGCTGTTTGATCAGCACCGCCACGCCCGCCGCGAGACCTCCGCCGCCAACCGGTACGAATACGCGGTCGATATGGGCATCCTGCTGCAGCAGCTCCAGCGCCAGCGTCCCCTGCCCGGCAATCACCATCGGATGGTCGAAAGGCGGTACCCAGGTGAATCCCTGCTGCTGCGCCAGCTCAATAGCTTTGGCTTTGGCTTCATCGAAGTTCGCGCCGTGCAGCAGCACTTCACCACCGAAGCCGCGCACCGCATCGACCTTGATATCCGCGGTGGCGGTTGGCATGACGATTAGCGCCTTCACGCCCAGGCGAGAGGCGGAGAAAGCCACGCCCTGCGCATGATTACCCGCCGAAGCGGTGATCACGCCGTGCGATTTTTGCTCTTCCGTCAGCCCGGCCATCATCGCGTACGCCCCACGCAGCTTAAAGCTGTGCACCGGCTGACGATCTTCACGCTTCACCAGCACAACGTTATCGAGGCGCGACGAGAGCTTTTCCATTTTTTGCAGCGGCGTAATCTGCGCGGCTTCGTATACCGGCGCGCGCAGTACGGCTCTGAGGTATTCCGCCCCCTCAGGGGCGGCGGACAGGGGTTGCGACTCGGCCATCATTAACCCCCAAGTTTCGATTTATCGCGCACCGCGCCTTTGTCGGCGCTGGTTGCCAGGCTGGCGTAGGCGCGAAGGGCAAAGGAAACCTGACGCTCGCGATCTTTCGGCGTCCAGGCTTTATCACCGCGTGCTTCCTGAGCTTCACGGCGCGCCGCGATCTCAGCATCGCTCAGCTGCAGCTGAATACTGCGATTTGGGATATCAATGGCGATCATATCGCCATCTTCAATGATCGCGATATTGCCGCCGCTGGCGGCTTCCGGAGAAACGTGACCGATGGAGAGGCCTGAAGTACCGCCGGAGAAGCGACCGTCGGTTATCAGCGCGCAGGCTTTACCCAGCCCCATGGATTTCAGGAAGGTGGTCGGATAGAGCATTTCCTGCATTCCCGGTCCGCCTTTCGGACCTTCATAGCGAATAACTACCACATCACCCGCAACCACTTTACCACCGAGGATGGCATCCACGGCCGCGTCCTGGCTTTCGTATACCTTAGCCGGGCCGGTGAATTTCAGGATGCTATCGTCTACGCCGGCAGTTTTCACGATGCAGCCATTTTCGGCAAAGTTGCCGTACAGAACGGCCAGACCGCCGTCCTTGCTATAAGCGTGTTCCAGCGAGCGGATACAGCCTTCTGCGCGATCGTCATCCAGGCTGTCCCAGCGGCAATCCTGAGAGAAAGCCTGCGTCGTGCGGATACCCGCAGGCCCGGCGCGGAACATCTTTTTAACCGCTTCATCCTGCGTGACGGTGATATCGTACTGCTCCAGCGTCTGCGGCAGGGTCAAACCGAGCACGTTCTTCACATCGCGGTTCAGCAGTCCGGCACGATCCAGCTCGCCTAAAATACCCAATACGCCGCCCGCGCGGTGCACGTCTTCCATATGATATTTCTGCGTACTTGGCGCCACCTTACACAGCTGCGGTACTTTGCGTGAAAGCTTATCGATATCGCTCATGGTGAAGTCGATTTCCGCCTCCTGCGCTGCCGCCAGCAGATGCAGGACGGTATTGGTGGAACCGCCCATGGCGATATCCAGCGTCATGGCGTTTTCAAACGCCGCTTTGCTGGCGATATTACGCGGCAGCGCAGAAGCGTCGTCCTGCTCGTAGTAACGCTTAGTCAGCTCGACGATACGCGAACCCGCATTGAGGAACAGCTGTTTACGATCGGCGTGAGTCGCCAGCAGCGAGCCGTTACCCGGCTGCGACAGGCCCAGCGCTTCGGTCAGGCAGTTCATGGAGTTGGCGGTGAACATCCCGGAACAGGAACCGCAGGTCGGGCAAGCGGAACGTTCAACCTGATTACTCTGATCGTCAGAGACTTTCGGGTCAGCGCCCTGAATCATCGCATCGACCAGGTCGAGTTTAATGATTTGATCGGACAGTTTGGTTTTCCCGGCTTCCATAGGGCCGCCGGAAACAAAAATTACCGGAATATTCAGGCGCAGAGACGCCATTAACATCCCGGGAGTGATTTTATCGCAGTTGGAGATACAGACCATCGCATCAGCACAGTGGGCGTTAACCATGTACTCCACCGAGTCAGCGATCAGTTCGCGGGATGGCAGTGAATAAAGCATACCCCCGTGCCCCATCGCGATCCCGTCATCCACCGCAATGGTGTTGAATTCTTTAGCGACGCCGCCAGCGGCTTCAATTTGCTCAGCAACCAGCTTGCCGAGATCGCGCAGGTGAACGTGCCCCGGCACGAACTGGGTGAAAGAGTTCACCACGGCGATAATCGGTTTACCGAAATCATCGTCGGTCATTCCAGTGGCGCGCCACAGCGCGCGGGCACCCGCCATATTACGGCCGTGAGTGGTTGTGGCGGAACGGTACTTAGGCATGCTTTAGTTACTCCCAGTGTCTGTTAAATGGGGCGTTGCGTGCCGCCCCATCTTTTTATACTTAGTTATTAACCTGATCCAACCAGCCCCATTTATCCTCGGTTTCACCGGTGAAGAGGCCAAAGAATGCTTGCTGAATGCGTTTGGTGACCGGGCCGCAGCGACCTTCGCCCACCTGAATACCATCAACGCTGCGCACCGGCGTAATCTCTGCAGCCGTGCCGGACATAAATACTTCGTCGGCCAGATACAGCGACTCGCGAGACAATACCTGTTCGCGCACTTCCAGACCCAGCTCTTTCGCCAGTTTGATGATCGCGTCGCGGGTGATGCCCGGCAGCGCGGAGGAGGTGAACGGCGGGGTAAACAGCACGCCATCCTTCACTTCAAACAGGTTTTCACCGGCGCCTTCAGAGATATAGCCGTTCACGTCCAGCGCGATACCTTCCTGATAGCCATGACGACGCGCTTCGCTGCCGACCAGCAGCGAAGAAAGATAGTTACCGCCGGCTTTGGCCGCGGTCGGAATGGTGTTCGGCGCTGCGCGATTCCAGGAAGAAACCATCGCATCGATCCCCTGATCCAGAGCTTCGGCACCCAAGTAGGCGCCCCACGGGAACGCCGCGATGATCACGTCAGTGTTATAGCCCGGAGGCGGGTTGACGCCCATGCCCACGTCGCCGACAAAAACTAACGGGCGAATATAGGCGCTGGTCAGATTGTTTTTACGAATGACTTCACGGCAGGCTTCCATCAGCTCATCAACGCTTTGGGAAACCGGGAAACGGTAAATTTTGGCTGAGTCATGCAGACGCTGCATATGTTCACGGTGACGGAACACAACCGGCCCCTTGTGAGAGTCGTAGCAACGGATGCCTTCAAATACGGAAGTCCCGTAGTGCAGCGCATGGGACATCACGTGAACTTTCGCCTCTCCCCACGGAACCATCTCGCCATTGAACCAAATGTAATCAGCTTTTTTCGTCGTCATTATTCTTCCTTTGCGCTCAGGCGCGAATTTGTTGTGATGTAGGTTGCTGGATCTCGACGCAGGCGACGTCCACCAGTTTGCTTAATTGACTAAACAGTAATTCGACGGGCCGCTGGCTGGCAACGGTCAGTTCGATATTAATATTCCGGGCATCGGCGGCGGTTTCCATATTCATCGCGCAAATCTGGAACCCGCGATGACGCACGACGCGCAGCACGCGTTCTAAGGTTTCTGGATTAAAGCGAGCCTGCAAGGCGACCTGATGTTGCATCATGATAATTTCTCCAGCATTTCTGCATTACTGGCACCGGGCGGCACCAACGGCCAGACGTTCTCAAGTTCGTCGATTGAGACATGAAGCAGGTAAGGCCCCTGGCTCGAAAGCATGGTGTCGAGTGCCGCTTCAACCTGGTCTTTACGGGTGATGTGTTGACCAGGAATGCCGAAGGCGCTGGCCAGAGTAAGAAAATCGGGATTATCGGTAAGGGTGGTTTCGCTATAACGTTCCTGGAAAAACAGCTGCTGCCATTGTCGAACCATTCCTAAACGCTGGTTATCCAGTAACACTATCTTCAGCGGCAACTGCTTGCGTTTTACGGTGCCCAGCTCCTGCACGTTCATCATGAAGGAGCCGTCACCGGAGATACAGATTACCGTATCATCAGGACGGGCCACCTGCGCGCCCACTGCTGCCGGCAGGCCAAAGCCCATGGTCCCTAATCCACTGGAAGTGATGAAATTCTCCGGACGCGTATAGGTCATATGCTGCGCTGACCACATCTGATGCTGGCCCACATCGGTGGTCACGACGCAATCTGCTGGTTTGCGCTCGGAAAGCTGCTTCAGCAGCAATGGAGCATAGATGGCCTCGCCCGGATGATCGTAGCGCCACGCGTGCTCGGCGCGCAGCTGAGCATTACGTTGACGCCAGGCGTCGATGGACAGCGGCTGTTGCAACGCCGGCAGCATCACGTTCAAGTCGCCAGTCAGGCCAATATGCGCCTGACGGAGCTTGTTCAGTTCTGCCGGATCGATATCCATATGGATAACTTTGGCGTGCGGGGCGAACGTATTCAGCTTGCCGGTCACGCGATCGTCAAAGCGAGCGCCTACGGCAATCAACAGATCGCACTCCTGCACCGCCAGATTGGCCGCTTTAGTTCCATGCATCCCCAGCATGCCCAGATAGTATGGATAATCAGCTGCCACCACGCCCAGCCCTTTCAGGGTAGACGTTGCCGGCATCTGCGTGACGGCAAGAAATTCACGCAGCGCCGGTACCGCCTGCGCCATACCCACGCCGCCGCCAACGTAGAGCATCGGCTTCTGCGCCTGAGTCAACATCTGCAAAGCGTATTCGATATCCGCATATGGGAAGTCAACGTCATCGGCTACCATGGAGAAATGCGGATCGAGATCGCCCTGAGCCAGCTGGATGTCTTTGGGGATATCGACCAGTACCGGGCCGGGGCGCCCTGAGTTTGCCACATGGAATGCTTCGGCAATGACGCGCGGCAGCTCTTCCAGCGACTGCACCAGAAAACTATGCTTAGTGCATGCCAGCGATAAACCGAGAACATCCACTTCCTGGAATGCATCAGTACCAATGAACGGAGCGGCAACCTGGCCGGTGATGGCAACGACGGGAACGGAATCCAACAGCGCGTCGGCGAGGCCGGTAATCAGGTTGGTTGCGCCCGGTCCTGACGTCGCAATACATACGCCGGTTTTGCCAGTAGCCCGGGCATAGCCGATAGCCGCCATGGCTGCGCCTTGTTCATGCCGGCACAGTAAGTGTTCCACGCCGCCGTCATACAATGCATCGTAAACCGGCATAATTGCGCCACCCGGATAGCCAAAAACAGTATCGACACCCTGTGCTCGCAAAGCATGTACCACCCACCGCGCCCCATTCATAGTTACTTCCCCGTCGTAGATCGAGAGAAACAGAATTTTATGCTGCCAACCATCATCTGCTCCTCTTTTCTGTTTTTAAGTTATAAAAAAACCCCCGGACCTTTCGGTGCGGGGGTCTTAGTTCGTTAAGGCTTGTTTTTTAAGCCTTTCCTCGTCCAAGTGCAGCCCCGCACGGTGGGATAATAATCACCACCACGCTAATCACGACCAGGCTAATCACTCGTAGAAGGGCTGTCATTTTATGTTCTTTCTGGCTTCATGTTCGAAGGAATACCTAAAGAGGTACCACAGACATCGCATTAAATACAAGATTTTTTTATGACCCTATTTCTTACCTTGCTAACCATTTACGAAAAAACAATTGTTTTTAATAGGAAAAACAGGAAATGAAAATATTTCAATTTGTGGCGAGCGCCACAGCTTTTTCTCGCATCGCTGGCTGATAACAATGTTTTGCGAGTCTGTATCCGCAACGAGTGCAAAGCGGCAATTCACGGAAAATTGGCTGGAAGCGAACGCCTGGAATTTAAAATTGCTGAATTACCCGACAAAAAATCCCCGACATAATGCCAGCTCTCAGGAGGTTTTATGTCACTCGCCATTGTTTACACCCGCGCCGCTCTTGGGATCGGCGCCCCCCTTATCACAGTTGAAGTTCATATCAGCAACGGACTCCCTGGCCTGACGATGGTAGGGTTGCCTGAAACAACGGTCAGAGAAGCGCGTGACCGGGTACGTAGTGCGATTATCAACAGCGGCTACGCCTGGCCGGCGAAAAAAATCACCATCAATCTGGCGCCAGCCGATTTGCCAAAAGAAGGGGGAAGATATGATTTACCTATCGCTCTCGCGCTTCTGGTGGCCTCTGAGCAGCTAAATGCTCCCAGGCTAAATCAATACGAGTTTGTCGGCGAGCTGGCGCTTACAGGCGCTCTACGTGGCGTTCCTGGGGCTATATCCAGCGCGATGGAGGCGATAAGAGCGGGCAGAAAGATTATTGTCTCTCATGAGAATTCTCCTGAGGTGGGTTTAATCGGCGGCAGTGACTGTCTTATCGCCGCCCATCTTCAGGAGGTCTGCGCCTTTCTGGAGGGAAAAAACCCGCTAAATCATCCCATTCCGGAAGCGGAGAGCTCAGATGAGTCTTCATTAGACTTGCGCGAGGTTATTGGTCAGCAGCAAGGAAAGCGAGCGCTGGAAATTATCGCTGCAGGCGGACATAACCTGCTGATGATAGGCCCACCCGGCACAGGGAAAACGATGCTTGCGAGTCGGCTGCCTGGGCTACTACCGCCGCTGAGTAACCAGGAAGCGCTGGAAAGCGCGGCAATACTTAGCCTGGTCAATTCCAGTTATGCGATGAAAAACTGGCGCCGCAGGCCATTTCGAGCTCCGCATCATAGCGCGTCCCTGGCTGCGATGGTGGGTGGCGGCTCTATTCCAACACCGGGAGAGATCTCTCTCGCTCATAATGGCGTGCTGTTCCTGGATGAGCTGCCCGAATTTGAACGCAGGGTTCTGGATGCATTAAGAGAACCGATTGAATCCGGGGTAATCCATATCTCCCGCACGCGCGCGAAAATCGATTATCCCGCCCGTTTTCAGCTTATTGCAGCAATGAATCCCAGCCCCACGGGCCACTATCAGGGTCAGCATAATCGCGCATCTCCAGAACAGACGCTACGCTACCTGGCCCGTTTATCTGGCCCATTTCTTGACCGTTTCGATCTCTCACTGGAAATTCCTCTGCCGCCGCCGGGGGTGCTTAGCCGGGGAACAAACGAAGAAGAGAGCAGCGCCTGCGTACGCCAACGCGTTTTGGCTGCGCACGAAAGGCAACTGTCACGACAGAAAAAACTCAATGCAAATCTGGGGAATAATGAGATGAAAATCTGGTGCCAGCTTCATCAAGATGACGCAATCTGGCTGGAGCAGACGCTTACGCAACTGGGGCTCTCAATCCGGGCCTGGCAGCGCCTGCTTAAAGTTTCACGCACGATTGCCGATATTGAGAAGGTCGATCGTATTGAACGCCGTCATTTGCAGGAGGCTCTTGGCTATCGGGCAATAGACAGAATGTTGAGCCATCTGCAAAAAATGATGACGTAAAAAAAGGGCTTACGCCCTTTTTCTTAATCATCGCTTTCCGTGTAATCTTCCGTGCCTTCCACCTGCGGCTTGCCGCCGGAAAGAGTATGGAAACGCTTCGGACGCTTAATGCGCGCCATGTACTTGATCCAGACGCGTTCTGCTTCCGTTGCGGGCTCACGTTCACCACGGCAGACCGAAACAAACTGTTTTTCATCGTCGGTGACAGGCTCGCGTTTACCTAGTTCGAGTTCATTAAAGGCATAACCATGACGTTCCAGCAGTTGCGCCTCTTTGATGGTGAAATCTCCATGACGGGAAAACCCGCGCGGATAATTTTTATTGTCGAAAAAACGATTAGTTGTCGTAAAGCTTTCCGCCATCCTACACGCTCCTGATTCTTTGGCCGAGCTATTTATGGCGCGGAGTATTAGTTACGCTTGACAGAGCGTCAAACAAAACATTTAAATCATCACGACAAATAATTTTGCGGAGAAGAGTGTGGATACGGAATTGCTCAAGACTTTCCTCGAGGTGAGCAGAACTCGCCACTTTGGCCGAGCCGCAGAGGCGCTTTATCTGACGCAGTCAGCAGTTAGCTTTCGTATTCGTCAGCTGGAGAACCAGCTGGGGGTGAATCTTTTTACCCGCCATCGCAATAATATCCGCCTGACTTCAGCCGGAGAGAAACTGCTGCCTTATGCCGAAACCCTGATGAACACCTGGCAAGCTGCGCGCAAGGAGGTCGCAAATGCCTCCCGGCATAACGAATTTTCAATCGGAGCCAGCGCTTCGCTATGGGAATGCCTGCTTAACGAGTGGTTAGGAAAGCTCTATACAGAGCCCTATAACCTACAATTTGAGGCGCGAATCGCGCAGAGGCAATCGTTGGTCAAACAGCTGCACGAACGTCAGCTTGATCTACTGATCACGACAGAATCGCCGAAGATGGATGAACTAAGCAGCCAGTTGCTGGGTAATTTTACCTTAGCGCTTTATTGCGCCTCGCCGGCTAAAAATACAAATGAATTGAATTATTTGCGCCTGGAATGGGGTCCTGACTTTCAACAAAATGAAGCGGGATTGATCGGAAATGATGATATTCCTCTCCTGACCACCAGTTCTGCCGAATTAGCGTATCAGCAGCTCAGCGCGCTTAACGGCTGCACGTGGTTGCCTGTGCTCTGGGCGCAGGAAAAAAATAACCTGCATACTGTCACTGACAGCGTGACGCTTTCAAGGCCTCTTTATGCGATTTGGCTACAGAACAGCGATAAGCAAGCGCAAATCCGTGAGATCCTGAAGCACAGCATATTAGGATAGGATGACTCCTCCAGGGACGGAGGATGAACGAAGGGAAATTTAAAGCAAAAAAAATCCTTTGCCTGAGCAAAGGATTATTATATGGCAGGGGCGGAGAGACTCGAACTCGCGACACCCGGTTTTGGAGACCGGTGCTCTACCAACTGAGCTACGCCCCTAAAGTTTCTTATCATTAAGCCTGCTTAATCAGCAGGCTTAATTTTTTTAATAAGTGGCGGAACGGACGGGACTCGAACCCGCGACCCCCTGCGTGACAGGCA